>NZ_MAKD01000019.1:0-163209 GCF_001691235.1 Vibrio sp. ZF57
ATAACAAACGACTATGGCGTCAATGATTAATTTTTGGCAGTGTTTTCATCCCACATGGCGCCATCTCTCAGCATAGAGTTAAGAGTCACAACCATCTTTCGAACACACGCGATTATTGCGACTTTCTTAGGCTTTCCGGCAGCTACAAGTCGAGCATAAGTTGCTTTGAATACGGGGTTACATTGCATGGCTGACATCATTGCCATATATAACACTGTGCGTACTTGCGCTCGACCGCCTTGGATCACGCGCTTACCTTTGTAGCGCCCACTTTCGCGTGTTATTGGAGCGACACCAATTAGTGATGCCGCTTGTTTATTTGTGATGTAGCCAAGTTCTGGTACGTTGCTAATTATTGATGCAGCGGCAATGTTTCCTATTCCAGGGACGCTCTGCAATATTGTGTTTTTAGCCTGATATTCAGGGCTATCTTCAATGAGTTTAACGAGCTTTTCTTCTAACTTGGTGATTTGATTTTTTATCGTGGTTAGCATCGGTTTGATAGTCGGATGGAGAGAAGCGGGAAGTATCTGGATTCGGTTCTTTTCCATGGTTTGCATGGATAACAACTGGTTTCGGCGAATGACTAAGTCACTCATTAGGCGTATGTTTTTTGGCTTTATGACAGTAAGAGCTGGTTTGATTGCTTCTCCATAGTGAGCAATCAATTCTGCATCTAAACGATCATTTTTGGCTCTGCGGCCAATAGCACCAGCGAACCGTTTTATGTGGACAGGGTTTGCTCTGACAATAGGTAATTGAGCCTCTGCACATGCAAGAACAAAAGGCATTTCTAATCGGCCTGTTGCTTCAATAACGATTCGTTCAGGACTGTGACTATTAATCGTTTTGAGTGCTTTTTTGATGCCTTTATCATTGTTCTCTACTGAGAAAAATAGGTCTAGTGGCCTGATGTGGATGTCTAATTGTGTTTTGCCGGTATCAACTCCAACGTTGATGCTTTGATTGATTTTGGTATTCATAATAAGCTAACTCATGCTTGCGTAATGCGGGTTCGAGACCCAGTCGACTATTCGAGGTTTATGCTTGAAGTCCTATGTAGCGTTCATGTTTGTTATCGGTCTCTCGATAGAGGAGCCAGCGTTTAAACGAACTACTACATAGAAAGCTTTAGTTGCAGCTAAAGCCTGGGTCTCACATTACCCGATTGGAGTGCTTATTATCCATACAAACTGTTTAAGAGTGATTCGCAACGCGTGGCATTTTTATTATGCGTTGCGTTCAGTGTTTAAGGCGGTATACGGTAGCATCGGTATTGCGTTGCTCACACCTTAACAGGGCTATAACACAAAATCAGGCTATTGCTCAAAATTGCTATTTGAACTATTATTTGTACATTAAATTGTACCATAGGGAGTTCAACATGAGCCGCATCCATTTTGATCAAGATATTCAGCCTTTGTCTGAATTTCGTGCTGGCGTGACGTCATTTATTAAACAGATTAACGAAACTCGCAGACCACTAGTTATCACACAACGTGGTAAGGGTGTTGCGGTTGTCCTTGATGTTGCAGAATATGAAGCAATGCAAGAGAAGATCGAGTTACTGGAAGAAATGCGTACTGCTGAAGCACAATTAGCTTCAGGTTTAGGTGTTTCCAATGAAGACGCTCGTGCTCAAGTATTGGGGCGCATTAAGAAATGAAAGTAGTCTGGTCACCACTAGCATTACAAAAGTTAGGTGATGCAGCCGAGTTTATTTCACTGGATAATCCAGTGGCGGCAGAAAACTGGGTTAATGAGGTTTTTGATAAAACTGATTTACTCTCAAGTATGCCTGACATGGGGCGAATGGTTCCTGAGCTGCCTCATACCAATTACCGTGAAATTTTGTTTGGTCACTATCGCATCATATATAGCCTTAGCCATGAAATTCGCGTCCTCACAGTACGAAATTGTCGTCAGATACTAACGGAAAGTGACGTGTAGCAATTGTATTATAACAATCAATTTAAGAGGGATTCCCAACGCTTGGCATTTTTGCTTCTACTTCAAATTTAGTGTTTATGGCACAATGCTTTAGGTTGGGTGGAGGCGTTGTTCACCCCTTAATTGGGCTAGTTAGTTGCCCAGAGGAAGTAATCAATCCATTGGGAACTTTTGTTTCTGGTGGAGTACGCGCATAATTCGGATAATGTCGCCTTCGATCCAATAGGAGACGATCATTGAAATCTCAGGAATTATAAGTAATTGCCCACGAATGCCGTCTCTCTGTACACCCATTAGAGGCTGCTCAAGCAAGTTTTCTACTTTTGTTTCAATGAGGTTGTCAGCGTTTTCTGCCGCATCAGGGTTGAAGTCATAGATAAACTCAAAGATCCTTTCACGATCATTGAGTGATTCTTCTTCCCATAAAATCATTGCTTACCTCGATTACGTATTCTGGCTTTGCGTTCTTCCATTCGAGATTTAGCAGTTTGGTGTTCAACGAAAACGGATTCTCCTGAGTCAAACTTCTCAAATGCTAGGTTTACTTGTTCAGTTAGCCATGCATCGTGAGATAATGTTTGTCTTTGTTGCTCAGCGAGTTGCTCAGTAAGCTCACGGCAAGCACCACTCAGTGTGCGACCTTGGCTCTCAGCCATCTGTTGAGCTAGGCGTTTTGTTTCTTCATCAACACGAAATTGAATTCTAGTGTCCATGATGTATTCCTTTATTGGTGTGTGTACAAATGTTAGCACTCACCTTTGAGATGGGCAACTGACAAGCTACTATGGCGCCAATAACTAACTTTTGGTGCTATGTTTCATCGCACATAGTCCCATATCTCATCAACCATTGCAGAACGTTAAATGATAGGTCACCACAATCTGTAGAGGAAAGTGCATTGAAGTTAACCAATAAACTCGTACGTTACCCGCACATTGATGTTGATCGTGCGTTTGAAAAAGAAGCTGAATTATTGCAGCAAATTCAGGCGGGTGAGATTGGGCAAGCCTTAATGTTGTGGCAAGCAAAAGCGCCGACACTTGTTTTGCCCGCAGGTAAAAAGTGGCCTTTGACCGTAGAGTCTAGAAAACAACTCGCGGCACAAGGTTGGCAACTCACCTCACGTAAAACAGGCGGCGCTCCCGTTCCCCAACTGCCGGGGATCATTAACTTATCGCATATTTATCATTGGCCTCGTGATGAAGCCTACAACATCCAAAAAGCGTATCTACATCTGTGCAATGTCTTAACCCTGTTTTTTAAAGAACTGGGTATCGATGTGGATGTACACGCGACTCCCGGTTCTTATTGCGATGGTGATTACAACCTCAATATCAATAAACAAAAAATAGTGGGCACGGCGCAGCGTGTTTTGCTTAAACAAGGGGGCGGCCAAATCGTACTTTCGCAAGCTTGTATCTTGTTGGATGTCGACCTAGAGAACATCGTTGCACCCGTAAATTTTTATAATCAAGTTTGTGGCAATCCAACCGTGGTGGACGCGCAAGTTCATACTCCGTTGTCCGCACATCTGACAACTCTACCCAACGTAGACTCACTCTTTCGGCAGTTAAGCCAAGCTTTCATCAAGCATGCGTGATACCAACCTTTCGTTAACGCCAAACTAATTTGCCGATGGTAGAACGATTTCAATACTATGTGTCGATGACAACGAATGGGTTGAACTTAAGGCGGTGAGAACTTTATAATGTTACTTGTAACATAATAAAGAGTTCAAATAGTTATGACAGAACAGCAGAAGAAAACTCGAACCACACTTCAAGATGTTGCAGACAAAGTGGGGGTCACAAAGATGACCGTCTCTCGTTACATGCGCAATCCCGATTCAGTCGCAGCCAAAACTCGCGTTAAAATTGCAGCGGTTATTGAAGAGATGGGATACATCGAAAACAAAGCGCCAGCTATGCTCTCTAAATCGTCGAGTAAAGCGATCGGTATCTTGCTCCCTTCGTTATCAAACCAAATCTTTGCCGCGTTTGTTCAAGGTATCGAAACGGTTACTAAAGAGAATGGCTACGAGACGTTGCTTGCTCACTTTAGCTATGATGCTGTGGAAGAAGAGGAAAAGATTGCTTCGCTGCTTTCGTATCAAGTTGATGGGTTGATATTGACGGAAAGCCACCACACCCCCCGCACGTTACAGATGATCAAGAATTCAGGTGTTTCTGTTGTTGAAACGATGGAACTCCCAACCAATCCGATCGATATGGTTGTTGGCTTGGACCATATTGATGCTTCTTACCATGTCGTGAAGCGAATGATTGAAGCTGGTAAACGCTCTATTGCTTACTTTGGCGCTCGATTGGATGCGCGAACCAAGTTGCGTTTGCAAGGCTATGACAAAGCGATGTATGAGGCTGGATTAGAGCCTAAACACGTGTTGACTGAACAGCACTCTAACTTCTCTTTGGCTGAAGATCTGCTTGATCGCGCTCTTGCGGATTACCCAGATCTAGATGGCGTGTTCTGCACCAATGATGACATCGCGATAGGTACCTTGCTCATTGCCCAGCAACGTGGAATCCAAGTGCCGCAACAGCTATCTGTGGTGGGCTATAACGCGTTAGATATTGGTCAAACCATACGCCCAAAACTGACTAGCGTGGATACGCCACGTTATGAAATAGGTAAGAAAAGTGCCGAGCTACTGCTTGCCCGATTGAAAGGTGAGCCAGTTACGGAAACGGTAGTGGATATGGGCTATCGCATCACTGATGGCGAAAGCGTTTAACCAAGTATCGTGGAAACTGAAAGGGGCATCGAAATGATGCCCCTTTTGCTTTTACATTTAAGCGATGACACAGTTAGACGATAAAACTCGCCCCTTGTTCTGCACTCGAAACGCTTTGGCGCATCACGCTAAATAGGTTGCGCCCCATGGTTTGCTGGTTAGCGTCTACCTCAAACACCTTCGCTTGGCGAGACTGCATGTCGTTGAGGTTATTGAGTTCGCCACTCGCGCAATCTAAGCGCAGGATATCGCCTTCGCGAACAAGCCCAATAGTTCCTCCTCGAATGGCCTCTGGTGAGACATGAATCGCGGATGGGATCTTTCCTGAGGCTCCAGAAAGGCGCCCATCAGTAACCAGAGCCACTTTAAACCCTTGTTTCTGAACATTACCTAGAATCGGCATAAGCTTGTGCAGTTCAGGCATACCGTTCGCAGCTGGGCCATTGTTTATTACCACAACAATGCAATCTTTGTTGAGTTCACCTCGTTGATACGCAGCTTCTACCTTATGTTGGCAATCAAAAACTACCGCAGGTGCTTCTATTACACGTTGCTCTTCTGCAACCGCTGACACCTTAATCACCGCATTGCCAAGATTCCCTGAAAGGACTCGCGTTCCGCCTGTGCTTTGGAATACCTGTTCTTGGCCTGCAATTACCTCTGCATCTGCCGACTGTTTGCACTTTTTCCACGTTAGCTTTCCATTTTCAAGTTCTGGAATACTCATTTGATCTTCAAACGAGCCAAAGGTAGGTGTGACATCTCGGTGCAGTAAGTTGGCTTGATCTAAACGGCGTAACAGCGCGGGAACTCCTCCTGCCGCTTGGAACGCATTCATATCTGCTGGGCCGTTGGGATAAACTCGAGCAAGTAAAGGCACTACATCGGATAGATCGCTGATGTCTTGCCAAGTCAGAATAAATCCTGCTGCGCGTGCTACCGCGACCATGTGAATGCTGTGGTTGGTACTGCCACCTGATGCGAGTAGGGCAACAATGCCATTGATTAAGCTTTTAGCGGTAAAGACTTCAGAAAGTGGGCGGAAGTTTGCGGCTTGTGGTGTCATTGAAGCAATTTCAATGGCGGCATGCTGAGTGAGTGATGCGCGCAATTCAGAGTCAGGGTGAACAAACGCTGAGCCCGGAAGCGTCAGCCCCATCGCTTCAAATACCAGCTGATTGGTATTGGCTGTGCCGTAAAAAGTGCAGGTGCCCGCTGAGTGATAAGCGTTGCACTCCATGTCCAGCAAGGCACTTTTTCCTACCTTGCCAGCCGCGTATTCTTGGCGAATATGTACTTTCTCATCATTGCTGATGCCCGTTGCCATCAAGCCCGCCGGAACAAAAGCGGTGGGTAGATGTGCAAAAGAGAGCGCGCCCATCAGTTGTCCTGGAGCTATCTTGTCGCAAATACCAAGTAATAGGGTTGAATCAAACACGTTGTGACTCAGTGAAAGAGCGGTCGATTGAGCAATCAAGTCCCTTGAAAACAAAGACATATCCATGCCTGGTTGGCCTTGAGTTACCCCATCGCACATCGCGGGAACACAGCCCGCTACTTGAGAGGTGTGGCCGAACTTAGCTAACGCCTTTTTGATCTGATCTGGATAGTGTTGATACGGCTGGTGAGCGCTTAACATATCGTTGTAAGAGCTGATTAACGCCACATTGGATTTAGTGAGATCAAGAATCGAGCGTTTCTCATCGGAACAAGAAGCTGCGACAGCATGAGCCAAGTTGCCGCAAGAAAGCCCTTTACCACCTTTGCCAGCAGAGGCTTGGTGTTGGGTTCGGTTTAGAAACGCTTCATGAGTCTCTTTGCTTCGTTCAATTAATCGTTGAGTCACCGCTTGGATGGTTGGAAGGGTCATGCTGTTTCTGCCTCATCAGTCATTGAAAGCACAATCGCAGCACAGTCCACAACGTCATCAATACCGCCATCAATGCTGATGACAACCGTATCTGGCTCGTGATCGGGTCTTTCTAATGTTTCGAACTGGCTTTTAATCATGTTCTCTTTCATGAAGTGGCCTTGGCGCTGACGCATTCGATGCAAGATCAGGTCAATGTTGCCATCTAAAAAGAGAAAGGTGAGGTTTTTGTTCCCTTCGCGAATTTGGTCGCGGTACTTCTTCTTCAACGCAGAACACACAATAATGCCGTGCTCATTTTTACTTTCTAGGCTGTACGCTGCATCACGAACGCGTTCCAGCCATGGAATGCGATCATCATCATTAAGAGGTTGGCCTGACGCCATTTTTTGAATGTTTGCTCGAGGATGAAGGTCGTCACCATCAATGAACTTACGCCCAAGTTTTTTTGCCAACTGCTCGCCTATCGTGCTTTTCCCACAAGCACTGACACCCATGACGATGACACTACTACCAGCCATAACTCAATCCTCTTAACAAATTTGCGCGTGATCTCAATTTTGAACATCGCTTGTAAATATGGCTTTATCTTATAAGCGTTACCGGTAACATGTTACCGGTAACTTAAGGAAGTGTGATGAAGGACACAAAACAACAATTCACAACAATTGTGATTGTTTTTGCATCCTACTGACGGAAAATTAGTCACATCTCACTATATTCGCGTTTAAAAATCACTGGAAAGAGATCTTTGGGGGATAAAATGGCCAACGATTACCGCGCAATTGCGAAATCTGTTGTTGAGCATCTTGGGGGCAAGACAAATGTGGCTGCCCTAACACACTGCATGACTCGACTACGATTCGTTTTACACAGCCAAGATGGCGTCGATATTAACAAGCTAAAAGCACTGAAAGGTGTGATGGGTGTTGTTGATAATGGAGACAAAGTACAAGTTATCATTGGTAACGAGGTATCGTATGCATACAAAGAAGTGATGGCGCTTTGTGAGCTATCCACTGTATCTGAGTCAGAGGTTCCTGCTAAAAAAGAGAAGCTAACGGCTAAGTCAATTGGTGCGAAAATGTTGGACGCACTGGTTGGTACCATGTCGCCTCTTATCCCAGCAATCATTGGCGCTTCAATGGTCAAACTGCTCGCCATGGTACTTGAGATGCTGGGCTGGGTTGAGCCAAATGCACCTACCTTGATTATCTTGAAAGCGATTGGCGATGGCGCCTTCTTCTTCCTACCGGTTATGGTTGCCGCTTCCGCATCGATCAAATTCAAGACCAATATGTCTCTTTCCATTGCGATTGCCGGTGTCTTAATCCACCCGAACTTTATGGAATTGATGGCGCAAGCAGCAGAAGGCAAGCACGTTGATTTCTTCGGTATCCCAATCACGTCAGTGAAATACACCTACACGGTTATTCCTGTACTTGTGATGACTTGGGCTCTTTCTTACATAGAACGTTGGGTAGATAGCATTACCCCTGCTGTGACTAAAAACTTCCTGAAACCTATGCTTATCGTATTGATTGCAGCTCCGGTTGCTATCGTACTTATCGGTCCATTTGGTATTTGGGTTGGTACTGCACTTTCAGCGCTTGTTTACACAATTCATGACACATTAGGTTGGTTGTCGGTTGCTATCATGGGCGCACTGTGGCCT
Source organism: Vibrio sp. ZF57 (assembly GCF_001691235.1). Lineage (NCBI taxonomy): Bacteria > Pseudomonadati > Pseudomonadota > Gammaproteobacteria > Vibrionales > Vibrionaceae > Vibrio > Vibrio sp. ZF57. The sequence goes on from NZ_MAKD01000019.1 coordinate 8,248, forward strand.
CTACTTGTTCTTACTGGTATGCACCGTGTATTTACTCCAACGATTATTCAAACCATTGCTGAGACGGGTCGTGAAGGTATGGTTATGCCTTCAGAAATCGGTGCCAACCTCGGTATGGGTGGTGCGTGTCTGGCTGTTGCTTACAAAACCAAAAACAGCGCACTAAAGCAGACATCATTAGCCGCAGGTGCTTCAGCTATCTTCGCCGGTATCTCTGAGCCTGCATTGTACGGCGTGCTTGTTCGTCTGAAACGTCCACTTATCGCAACAATGATTACTGGTTTTATCGTAGGTGCATTAGCGGGCATGGGTGGCCTTGCGAGTCACTCGATGGCAGCACCAAGCTTGTTTACGAGTGTTCAGTTCTTCGATGTGAATGACCCAATGAGTATCGTTTGGGTGTTCGGTCTGATCGCATTGTCTATTGTTCTGTCATTTGTTCTAACCCTAGTTTTAGGCTTTGAAGATGTTCCAGAAGATGATGCCGATGAGAAAGCAACTTCAGAGTCAGCAAACAAAGAAGCTGGTAAGGCAGAAGACAAGCCGACAGTAGTGTCCGCGTCTTAATTAGAATTGATTAATTTATTCAGTCACCTTACTTCAGCGTAAGGTGACTTTTATTGTTTCCGAGGTATTCGATGTCAAACATTCAATTTCCCGAAGATTTCTTATGGGGCGGCGCTATTGCTGCAAACCAGTCTGAAGGCGCTCACTTAGCGGGTGGTAAAGGCCTAACAACCGTAGATATGATCCCTTATGGTGAGAACCGCATGCCAATTAAGCTTGGTCAGGTTGATAAGGTGACGCTCAGCGAAGACGAGTTCTACCCAAGCCATAACGCGATAGACTTTTATCACCGTTACAAAGAAGACATCGCCTTGCTGGCAGAGATGGGATTTAAAGTCTTCCGCGTATCCATCGCTTGGAGCCGAATCTTTCCAAAAGGTGACGAGCTAGAGCCGAACCAAGCTGGCTTAGATTTTTACCGTGATGTTTTTGAAGAGTGTAAGAAATACGGTATTGAGCCGCTCGTTACCTTGTGCCATTTCGATGTGCCTATGCACTTGGTCAACGAGTATGGTTCGTGGCGTAATCGTAAGATGATTGAGTTCTTTAGCCGTTACGCGAGAACCTGTTTCGAAAACTACAAAGGCTTGGTGAAATACTGGTTAACTTTCAACGAAATCAATATTTTACTAGCGAGCCCGTTTTCTGGTGCTGGATTGTTGTTTCAGGAAGGCGAAAATCACGATCAAGTGAAGTACCAAGCAGCTCACCATGAGCTAGTAGCAAGCGCTTTGGTAACCAAGATTGCCCATGAAGTTGATGAGCAAAACCAAGTGGGTTGTATGCTGGCGGGCGGTAACTTCTATCCATATTCATGTAAGCCAGAAGATGTGCTGATGGCTATGGAAAAAGACCGCGAGAACCTGTTCTTTATCGATGTTCAATCGCGTGGTTACTACCCATCTTATGCTCAAAAAGTGTTTGATAACAAAGGTGTGGTGCTTGAAACACAAGATGAAGATTTCGAGATTCTAAAGAACACCGTCGATTTCATTTCTTTCAGTTATTACGCTTCACGCTGTGCTTCCGCTGATATGAATGCAGGAAATACGAGTGCAGCGAACGTCGTTAAGTCCATCAAAAACCCTCATCTTCCAGCAAGTGATTGGGGCTGGGTCATTGACCCTACAGGTCTTCGAATTACGATGAACACACTCTATGACCGTTACCAGAAACCACTTTTCTTGGTAGAAAATGGCTTAGGTGCTCGTGATACCTTGGATGACAATGGAGAAGTGAACGATGATTACCGCATTGATTACCTTCGTCAGCACATTGTTGCGATGCATGAAGCAATGGAAGACGGTGTACCATTGATGGGTTACACACCTTGGGGTTGTATCGATCTTGTTGCGGCGTCGACCGGAGAGATGAGCAAGCGCTATGGGTTTATCTACGTGGACAGAGACAACCTAGGCAATGGTACGTTAAATCGTATTCCTAAAAAGTCATTCCACTGGTACAAAAAAGTGATCGCAAGCAACGGCAGCGACTTGGCTTAATTTGTCTGTTTGATAATGAGAGAAATGAACAATGAAAACAATTGAACAGCGACTCAGAGATATTCGCATCGTTCCGGTGATCGCCATTAATGACGTTGCTCAGGCTGTGCCGCTTGCGAAAGTACTGGTTGAAAATGGCTTGCCTTGTGCTGAAGTGACATTTCGTACAGAAGCGGCAGCAGAGTCGATTCGTTTGATGCGTGAAGCTTACCCTGAGTTACTGATTGGCGCAGGTACTGTGCTGACTACAGAGCAGGTGGATACTGCCATTAATGCGGGTGTTGATTTCATTGTCAGCCCAGGTTTGAATCCAACCACAGTCAAATACTGTCAGCAAAGAGGGGTTACGATTGTTCCTGGAGTGAGTAACCCAAGCTTGGTTGAACAAGCAATGGAAATGGGGCTTAAGACACTAAAGTTCTTCCCTGCCGAGCCATCTGGCGGTGTCGCAATGTTGAAAGCGTTGACGGCTGTTTACCCGGTTAACTTTATGCCTACAGGCGGTGTAAGCCCAGCGAACGTTGAGTCTTACTTAGCACTGAAATCAGTCGTTGCCTGCGGTGGAACTTGGATGGTACCGACAGACAAAATGGACAAGGGTGATTGGGATGGAATCGCAGAATTAGTCCGAGCGGTCGGCTCCAGATAGTTCGATAGAGAGATACATAGCTAGAAAATGAAAGGGCCAGCTGACACTGGCCCTTTTTGTGGCTGCTTCAAACGATGTAGAGGTTACTCGTTACCAAGCAAAGGTTTTAATGACGTTTTGCTTAGTGATTGGGTTATGCGCGATGTCTTGATTTATCTTATCAAGAAACGGCTTACGAGCCTGAGGCAACATGCCACGCATTGGTGAGATGTTATTGCCGTGGTCACCCCAGTAGTAGCAATCGAAATCTTCTAGGTTTTCGAGCAAGTATTTTTCTTCTTCCAGAATCTGCAATGGCGTTGGTAAAACAAACTCGCCACGGTTTACTTCTTTTTCCAATACCGATCCCGGTTGAACGGCTAAAGCCATTGGTGCAATCGCATCCGGCTGCATGATGTTCAGCAAGCTGGTGGTATTAATCGCATGCTCTATAGAACGCTCTTTGCCGCCAAGGCCAAAGATAAATGAAGCCAGCACCTTGATGTCTGCTTCACGGGCTAGGTTCATACCTTCAATTGCATGCTCACGCGTCATGCGCTTTTGAATGCGTTCAAGCACAATTGGGTCACCGGACTCCAGCCAGAATAGGCCATGCTTAAACCTGCCGACTTAATCTCTTTTAATTCAGACAAGCTCTTACGACGGAAGTCATTGAACCCTGAATACAGAGAGATGTTCTTGATCTCTGGGAAGGTGATCTTGATGTAATCCAGAATCGAAATCAGCATCTCGGTTCTAATAGCCATCACGTTACCATCGACCAAAAAGATAGATTCAACATGCGGGTAGATTTTTCTCGCCGCATCAATATCTTCAAAGATGTCTTTGATGTCTCTTACTTTGAAACGCTTATCATCAAACATCGTGCAGAAGGTACACTGGTTATTACTGCACCCCAATGTTGTCTGGATGAGTACGCTCTCTGCTTCCATCCAAGGACGATAAACTTTACCTTCAAAACGCATAAATGCTCCTCGGCCGTAGCCTGTGTTGTTTCGACGGGGGCAAGTTTAGCAATCTGCATCTTGGGTGATAATTGGGCAAAGCGGGGAATCAGTATTAAAGAAATCTTAATAATCGAAAGAGCTCGCAGTTCTTTGTCTGTATAGATAGAACTGCGGCTTGGATTGTGTGTGGTGGTGGGGGGGAGTGTTAGTGGTCGTTTTTTACTAATGAATGATCAGTGCGTAACGCACAGCTTTTCTTCGAGTAATTGATTAAGCACTGTCACCAGCTTGTGGTTCTTAGTGTTGTCTAATGCGTCGGCGTGCGGGTCTTTGAACAACCCAGAATCATTATCAAAATATTGACCAGAAGCGTTGGCAAACTCATCACTGAGCGCAGCACGACAAAGAATATCGGCTCCAATCGCAAGGTCGTTGCCATCAACGCCATAAGCATCTTTCACTAATTTACTACCAAGGAAAGAAGCTGGGTTTACAGGGATAATTGCGGTGCCTTTGTCTAAAAGAGTATTGGCTAATTCGATGGACCACATCGTTAGCGCCAGCTTACTTTGCGCGTAAACCGGACCATCAAGTTCGCCCGCATTCGGACTGATTAATGCATCTAGATCTACGGGTGCTTGGGCTGCTGAAGATAGGTTGACGATACGACCTGTCGCATCAAAAAGAGGAAGCAGCTTTTGTGTCAGTAGATACGGCGCAATGGTGTTTACGACAAAACGCACATCAAGATTGTCTGGAGTGGTGATGTCCGACACCTTATACACACCTGCGTTGTTAATGAGTATATCGAGTCGTTTGTGATCGCTTTTGATTTGGGTTGCGAGCGCCTCAACTTCAGAGAGCGTCGATAGATCTGCGATGTAGCTTTCGATGATTGCATTCTTAGACAGGCGAGACAGAGCGGTCACGACTTTATTGACCTTAACTGGGTTGCGGCCATGAATCAGAACATGGTGCCCTTGCTGCGTTAGTGCTTTTGCGGTCTCTAAACCAATGCCATCCGTGGCACCTGTGATCAGAATTATTTTTTGCATATTCCGTCCTTCAAAAAATAGTTTGAACAACGTTATAACAAAGATTAATGACACATAGTTGCATTTGGCTCACAAGCTGAAGACTCAAATGTGAGTCTATGGGGCAAATAATGACCATTTTAACACTTGGTGGTTAACCGTTGGCGTTTAACGATTAAGTAAGACAATGGGTCAGTTTGTGACTGACCCAAATTAAGAGAAGTGACCGAGTTATTTGATGTCTTGAACGTTCATAACCAGAGTTTCCCAGTTACGTTGGTTTTCCATATCGTGCTCTAGGCCTTGCTCATCGGCAATTTGGAAGCGCTTAACCGCAGGGGTTTTGCTCGTAGCTTGATACAACCAATAAGCTTCCGCTTTGAGTGCTTCGGCTTCGTCAGCATCAAAGTCTCTTGCCCTTGAACATTCACAGTACCGAAGTCAAAAGTGACGGTAAGAATTCCATCCTCGGCTTGAGCTTTAAACGTTGTATAACCTTGATATACCATTTCCATATTCCTTCTGAGAGATTTCATTTCAGCCTATTCAGTGTGAATGCGACCTAAATTCAGGCTAGCGAGGAATGTTCGAACCAACAATTAACCATTAAACGAAACACTATTAACGAATTATTAAGAGTGTTGGCGCGTTTGATAATTTCAATTTATTCAGTGTCTTAGATGGATACTTTAACGTTGAAGGTATCTTGCTAATTCGATTGTCAACGAAATCTAAAAACTCATTCCTTGTTTGGCGCTCTTATCCTTTTCATTTAGCTTCGTATACTGCTCAACTAGGTAATTAGCCCCAAGGTACAGACAAGAGTGAACCGACTTATGCAGATGAGATCCGCGACTTTGAAAACCATCATTGAGAAAACGCTGCCACTGACGCTGGGTGTGTTTGCGATCATGATGGTGCAATTGGTCGATTCGATCTTTATTGGTCAGCTAGGGATGAATGAGTTGGCGGTTCACGGTATCACCTTGCCATTCCAAGCGGCGTTTACCGGTGTTCAAGTGGGAATCGGTGTCGCGGCAACGTCCATTATTTCTCAAGCGGTAGGGGCAAAAGAACAACGTAAATCCACCTCAATTGCCTCACTATCTGTCGGGTTCGGTGTCTTGGTGATTGCTTTGATCTGCATAGGCCTGATTGTTTTTAGCGATGCTGTTTTTGCGTCGTTTGTGAATGATGTCTCTGACGCTCAATACCAATCCATGCTGTTGATTTTTAATGTGTACTGGCCGTTGTGGCTATTCAGTGCATTGATGGTGGCGGTGCTTTATCTGGCCACCTGCGTTTATCGAGCCAATGGCGATACCAAAACAACCGGCAGTATGTTCTTGGCTGCCAGCGTGATTAACCTGATTCTCGACCCTATTCTGATCTTTGGATTGGACATGGGTATTGCAGGGGCGGCGATCGCATCGAGCATTGGCTACGCTTTCGGCGCAATCTACATGCTAATCAAGTCTCGTGGCAAAGGTTGGTTTGGCTTCAATGGCGCGTGCCGTAAGCAAATCAAAGGCTACAGTTTTGAGTTATTCAAGACGGTAATGCCAACCACTGCGAATCAGATATTACCTGCGGTCAGCGCGTTCTTCTCAATGTTATTGATTGCGAGAATCGGAACCGATGAGATGGCTTTTTGGAGCTTACTCGCCCGTGTTGAAAGTTTTATGCTGGTGTTTTCTCTTGCTCTGACGATGTCTATCCCGCCTATGATTGGTCGTTACCTAGGGGCGCAGCAGCGATGCAAAATCCCTGAGCTATTGAATACAACAGCGAAGTTCTTATTGGTTTTCCACACCGTGATGGCAACATTGTTGGCGCTGTTTAGTGGCTGGATTATTCCTGTTATCTCGGAAGAACAAAGCATACGCAGCTGGTTTGAAGTGACCTTGTTATTTATACCGTTCAGCTATGGGCCGCTTGGGCTTTGCATGTTGGTTGCGTCGGTCTTTAATGCCTTGGGTGTGCCGCGTAAAGCTTTGAATGTCTCTTTCCTACGCTTGTTTGTTTTCTACATTCCCGCTTTATGGATCGGCTCGATAACCGGAGACACGGTCAATGCGGTTATTGCTGCGACAGTCGCCAATGTTTTAGCGGGCGCTTTTGCATGGTTTAAGCTTAATGCCTATATTAAAACTCACATTATTCCCCGTGCCGCTGCGGCCAATAAGCAGCGTGTACTCAGCGCAGGCTAGCCATTATTGATGAACATTGAACATCTAAAATTGTTTGTGCGACTCGCGTCTACGCACAATATAGGTCAAGCAGGACAAGAGCTTGGGTTGTCACCTCCGGTAGCCAGTATTCATATCGGAAAACTCGAAGAGAGCCTAGGTGCTATCCGCGTCGATCACGGTGAAGCGGTAAGGGATGTATGTGTCGATGGCTTGGGCATTGCCATGTGCGCGAGTTGGATAGCATACAAGCAGCTCGCGGAAGGTTCGCTGGTTGAGGTGTTGCCGGATTACCCTTTAAAGGATGAGGCGGCTATCTGGGCGGTATACCCGAGTGCTCAGTTACTTGCACCAAAGGTGCGCGTATTTATCGATTACTTTGTTCAATATTATGGTTCACCTTCTTATTGGGATTGCGACGTAAACGGGCAAACTCAATAGCGATTCAGAAGCATATATTGAGAACAAATAAGAAAGCCCCAACCAAAAGGGAGGGGCTTGTTTTTATGTTCTTTATAGAACGTTTTTCTAGCTAACTGCTGTTGTTTTTATTTAGTGTATCCGGCGTTTAATGAGCGTGTACCGCTGAATCTTGGTATAGCTCTGCATCAACTTCTTCGCCTTTACTTGGGCGCGGTACAATCTCAAAAGAGGTGTCAGCTTCTGTCAGTGAAGACAGCAGTTTGTTAAGTGATGTCTTATCACCTTTCACGCCTGCTTGTCCGTCTTCTAACAGTTTTCCAAGGCTTGTTTTCTTAAGCACGATGTCAGACACGTCAGACTTATTGATGATCAGTGTCGTATCCGCATCTTGCAGCTCTGATACTTGGATGTTGTTCAGGTTGCCGTTAGACATCTCAACGTAGTAGAACTCTTTTACATCAGGCAACTGAATATTCAATGTAAATGGTGTTTCTTGTGCTTTTAGCGAATCCACTTTTACGGCTAAGTAATCGAGTAGGTTTTCAATCGTCATGTTCGCTAACACATCCGGAGATGCAGTTTTCGGTGCGCCCGGTTGTGTGCCAATACGAAGCTCTTGAGCGCCGGTTAGGTAGATGTTTCTCCAACCTGCACCTTCTGATTGATAACCCAACTGCTCGTATGTATCTGCCAATAAGCCACGTGCAACTTTGTTCTCTGGCTCAGCTTGAATCACCTTATTCAGTGCTGTTGCAACGAAGCGGTATTCACCTTCTTGGAAATCTTGCTGCGCTTTTTCAATCACAGCGTCGCTGCCGCCCATGTACTCAACAAACTTCACTGACTCTGGCTTGATTGGTAATGGGTTTAGGTTAGCTGGGTTCATGTCGAAGTAACCAAGGTACATGTTGTACACAGCGCGAGCGTTGTGAGAGTAAGTACCGTGGTAACCGTTGGTGTGCCAAGACTGTTGAATACTGTCTGGCATTACCTTGTAAATCTCGTCCCCGATGTCTTGTAGAACCACACCGTTATTGGCTAAGCGAAGCGTTTGGTTATGAGTAAAACCGTAAGCGTCACGCTGCATTTTTAGGTAATCAGAGATCTCTTGTTCACCCCAAATTGGCGATGAGTGAGACGCAAACAACACCTCTGTTTTTTCGCCCCAAGTGACTAACATCTCGTTGATCTTCTTAGACCATTTCAAGCCGTCACGTACTTTAGCGCCACGCAGCGTGTACAGGTTATGCATGCCTTGGTAAGTCAGCTCGCCAGTCCAAAGTGCTTTCATGCTTGGAATATACGTCACCATTTCAGAGGCCGCTTCGGTACCTGAAGCATCCATGAATTGCATTTCTAGGCCGTCAATAACCAGAGTTTCAATCTCTTCGTTATGGTTCAGCTCGTAGTCTGGCAGTACGTAAGTAATGCTACCGGTTGATAGGCCTTTCGACAGTGCAGCATCAACAATACCGTGCTCGTGTCGGTTCAGGGTTGCACCATACTGATAAGCGGTACGACGAGACATTGCATTACCCGCCAATACGTTTTCGTCGACGATCTCTTTAGTAATGTTTTTCGAACCGTACACTTTTACATCTGGGTATGCGTCTTTGATTGCTCTTGCGCCACCAAAGTGATCAGCGTGCGAGTGAGAGTAAATCATAGCAACGACGGGCAGTTCGCCGCCATCAGGCACATTGCTCTTGAAGAATTTGAGTGATTTAGCGGCCGCTTCTTTGGTAAGAAGAACGTCGTAAGCGATCCAACCGTTGTCACTACGAATGAAAGAGATAGACGCTAAGTCAGCACCTCGAACTTGGTAAACTTTACCCGGAACAACTTCATATAAGCCTTCTGCTGCTTGGTTCAATACCGCTTGGCGCCACAGTGAAGGGTTTACTGAATCTGGTGCTTGGTCTGCATTCGTCACACTTGGGTCGATAAAGTTAAAGCTATTGCGAATGATGTCGCCCGTCTCTTGGTCGAAGCTAGCAATAAGACCCTTGTTGTTATTGTCGAAAGCGCGAGTGTCGGCAAAGTTAAGTGTTTTTGCGAACTCTTGGTTTGCCTTAGTCGTCATCTCGGTTGCGCTTTTGCCACCTTGGTCGCCAATTTCGCTGAAGTGTGCGTGGTCATGGTTAGCTGCAACTGCAGGGAATGCGAGCGAGATAGCTAGGAACAGTGATGCATTTTTGAACGTGCGTGAAGTCGTCATAAGAGCCTCTTCATTTCAGAATTTTGTTTCGTTGAGGCGATTATAGGAATAAGACATATAGCAAAAAATAAAGTAAGCTTTATTTAATACATCACGATTGGCTATGTATTGAGTCATGCAATGGTTGGGGAACGAAGGCGAATCCTGACCTATGATTGATTAAGACCACATTGACAGGGAGAGTAACGGTGAGCGACGTGGAAAAGTTGGATTTAAATCTATTGAGCGTGTTCTTAGAAGTGTATCGATTAAAGTCGATCACGCTTGCATCAGAATCGCTTGGTATGACTCAGCCTGGGGTTAGCGGGGCATTGAAGCGATTGCAATCTCAGCTTGATACCGACCTGTTTATTCGTGAAGGGCGTGGGATTATTCCGACTAACGCTGCGGTGCAATTGGCAGACCGAGTAGAGCCTGCTCTAGAAGGGATAAGCAGCGCAGTAAGCACTTTAAAGACATTTGATAATCAGCAGCATCATGTGTTTCGTATCCTGGTGAATGAGATTGGATTAACCAAGCTTCAACCTCTCGTCGAGCAAGATGAGACGTTGGGCAATATCTCGATTGAATTCAATATGGTGCCGAACAACGAAGAAGAATTATTGCAAGGCTTGAGCATGCAACAAGCTGATTTAGCGATTGATATCCATTACCCGCAAGTTAACGGCTACATGAAGCAGCCGATGATTGAAGATGAGTTGGTGCTGATAGCTCGAAAGGGGCATCCGAGAATCAATGGCTCTGTGACGCAAGAGCAATATTACAACGAAAAGCATGTTACTTTTAGAATGCGTCGAACCCGTTTATACACGGCAGATTATTTTACCAAGTCGCCACTGAAACAGAGAAAAGTGAGTGCCGAGTGTGACTCGCTGATGACCATGTGTGTGCTGGTATCGGGCTCAGATTGTGTCGGCAGTACATCGCGTGATTTTGCCAATCAATTTTCCGAATCCTTCCAGCTTCAAGTCCTTGATCAGCCGTTTGAAATCTTACCTATGCAGCAATACATGATTTGGCATAAAAGAACCGATTTGAACCCTGCTCATCAGTGGCTGAGAAACAAGATTCAGCAATATATGGCTGATTAGCGAGCTACTCTTGCCGCTCGTTTCTGTTTATCGCTCTCTATCATCCTAGAAGGCGTCATACCGGTTACTAACATGGTACCGGTAATAACAAGAACCGAGCCGAAAATGGTGTTAAGGCCAATCGCTTCGTCTAAGAACAGGTTGCCCCACAAGATGCCAAAAACAGGAATCAAGAAGGTGACAGACAGAGCCGAAGGCGCACCCAATTCTGAAACGAGATTGAAGTAAAGCAGGTAAGCAAGGCCAGTACAAACGGCGCCTAGTAAGAGAACTGATGTGGTGATGGTGAGATCAGGAGCCTCTCTCATCGGCATAAAGAAGACAAACGGCAACACGATTAATACTGCAGCCCACATGCTGCCATGAGCGTTATTGAATGCCTCAACTTTAGGTGCTTGTTTGGTATAGTTTGACGCTATTCCGTAGCTAAAGGCCGCCATCACCGCCGCAAATATAGGAAGCACAGCCTCACGGCCAATGTTCATCGCATCCCAACCGACCAATACGCCAACTCCCGTTACCCCAATCCCAAGCCCTAATAGAACTCTTGCATCGAGTGTTGTTTTTGTCCATATCGCACCAATGATCGCCGCCCATATTGGCGCGGTAGAGTTCAAGATAGCGAGTGTCGACGCGTTCAGTGTCTGAGCTGCATAAGCGAAAAACAAAAAGGGAAGTGCGGTATTAAACAAGCCAAGAATGAAAAAGTGTTTCGCATGGGCATTAAAAGAAAGCTTCCTTTTCAGATAAAAAGAAACCAAGAGTAGAGTGACGGCAGCGCACAGAACTCGCGCCTCAATCAGCACCGCAGGGCCCAGCGGATTAGCGGCAATTCTCATGAACAGAAACGAACCGCCCCATATCGCAGCGAGAGTTATTAGTTTTATAAAGTTCACGGCTTATATCTCAGAATGTGTAAAACACCGACTATGTAGGAAAGATAACTATTACACAAACATAGATGCCAATACTGTGCAGTTATGGACATAAGATCGCGTCCATTAAATAGGAACAGTTTCGATTGATTTCGTTCTGTTTATTGTACCTTATTTGATGAGTAATCTAGCGTTAGACATCAAACTTAGGTGAACAAAATGAAGATTGAACACATCGCTATTTGGACAAAACAACTCGACGTGTTGAAGCAGTTTTATGAAAACTATTTCGGCGCGACATCCAACGTAAAATATCACAACCCAACCAAAGGGTTTTCTTCATACTTCCTCTCTTTCGAAACAGGGAGCCGTTTAGAGATCATGGAAATGGACTCGGTGCCTGAATCGAAAGATGACATCTACGATCAATTCACAGGCTTCATCCATATGGCGATTTCATTAGGTTCGGAACAAGCGGTGGATGAACTCACCAGTCGCTTGGTTAAAGATGGTTATGAGCGCTTAGATGGCCCAAGAAGAACTGGCGATGGCTATTATGAGAGCTGTGTACTCGATCCGGATGGTAATCGCTTAGAACTTACCGTTTAATGGAGGGAGCTTGAATAGCTTTTAACTCACTAACGGAACTGAGGTATTACAATGATGAAGCGTGCTTTGACTTTCCTTTTTAGTCTTGGGCTGATGGGATGTGCTACCTCAGAACCGGTATATGAACCAGAGGCTGACTCGAAGCCTGAACCATCCCAACCCATAGGTTACCTTGGCTTCAAAGCCCATCAAGAGTGGGCCATTCAATTTAACGACTGTACGGTCTACGATTTAACAGGCGCACAACCCTACCAGTGGTTTGATCGCATTTCAGCCGCTGTCAGCTGTTACACGTTTAAGCCAAACGATGCTATCGAACCTTTATCAGTCTATGCCGACGCAGATTTTGCCAGCAATAAGCTAACGCCGATCGACCGCTTTCAAGAGTTGCAGGTATCAGAGTCAGGCTGGGGCCATTTTCCTGCCGTCTATAAGACCAACGGCACCAATTGGCTGAAAGTCAAAGAGGGTTGGATTCACCTCACACTAGCCGATCAGACACTCGTTCAGTTCTACCCTGGAACTCAAGACCAATCTGGCAAATCACTGCATGATCAGTATTTTGAACAGCATTGATCGTAATGCTGACTGTTGATTAGTCTTTAGATCGATCAAAAAAGATCTTTTAACTGTTGCTGAAACCGGTTTCAATCTGTATCTTTGCTTTTATTGAAATCGATTTCAGAGTTGTAATTGCAGCTCAAATTCTGATCTTTTTCACGAATAACTTGTAGTGAGTAATGGTATGAACAACGAATTTTCGAACGATTTTTTATGGGGCGGTGCAGTAGCAGCGCATCAACTAGAAGGCGGCTGGGATGCGAATGGTAAAGGTGTCAGTGTTGTTGATGTATTAACAGCGGGCGCTCATGGTGTACAACGTCGAATCACCGATGGCGTGATTGATGGCGAAAACTATCCTAACCAAGTCGCAGTGGATTTCTACCATCGCTACAAAGAAGACATTAAGTTATTCGCTGAGATGGGCTTTAAGTGTTTCCGTACCAGTATCGCGTGGACGCGTATCTTCCCAAATGGCGATGAAGCTGAACCGTGTGAAGCGGGATTAGCGTTTTACGATGATCTGTTTGACGAGCTGTTGAAATACGACATTCAGCCTGTGGTAACACTGAGCCACTTTGAAATGCCTTACCATCTAGCTAAGGAATATGGCGGCTGGATGAACCGCAAAGTGATCGACTTCTTCGTTAAGTATTCAACTGCAGTGATGGAACGATACCAACACAAAGTGAAATACTGGATGACGTTTAACGAGATCAACAACCAGATGAACACCTCGGCAGATATTTTCGGTTGGTTATGCTCAGGCGTGAAGTTTCCACAATGCGAAAAGCCGCAAGAGGCGATGTATCAAGCGGTTCACCATCAGTTTGTTGCAAGTGCTTTGGTGGTTAAGAAAGGTCACGAGATCAATCCAGATCTTCAAATCGGCGCAATGTGTGCGATGGTGCCTTTCTATCCTCGTTCTTCTAAACCGGAAGACATTATGGTGGCACAACAAGCGATGCGTGACCGTTACTTCTTCTCAGATGTGATGGTTCGCGGTCATTACCCAAATTACGCTACGCGTGACTGGGCAATCAAAGGCTTCAACATTGAGATGCAGCCTGAAGATGAGCAGATCCTAAAAGAAGGTAAGGCTGATTACTTAGGCTTTAGCTACTACATGTCGAATACCTTGGATTCTTCTTCTCACCAATCTACAGAAGAAGCGATGGACGGCGGTCATGAAAATTCGGTCGATAATCCGTTCATCCAGTCTAGCGATTGGGGCTGGCCAATTGATCCGACGGGTTTGCGTTTCTGTTTAGCGTCTCTGTATGAACGTTATGAAGTGCCATTGTTCATCGTTGAGAACGGTTTTGGCGCGGTTGATACCATTGAAGAAGATGGCAGCATTAATGACGACTACCGTATCGCTTACCTTGGCGACCACATCAAAGAGATGAAAAAAGCCGTTGCGATTGATGGTGTTGATTTGATGGGTTACACCCCTTGGGGCTGTATCGACTTAGTTTCGTTCACCACGGGCGAGATGAAAAAACGCTACGGATTCATTTACGTAGATAAGCACAACGATCAATCTGGCTCACTAGAACGCAAGCGCAAGAAGTCTTTCGAGTGGTATAAAGGTGTGATTGCATCTAACGGTGCCACTATTTAGAATGCATTCCCCAGCGCAGTTATGTGAACTGTGAGCTGTCATTTTGCAATGAATTAGTCGGCCTATGTCGGCTAATTTTTTATAAAGGAAAAGAAGCGAATGGTAACCATGCTTGATGTCGCAAACCGCGCAGGCGTATCTAAATCGACCGTTTCTCGTGTCTTAAATGGCAAGAACATCGTGCGCCCAGATGTGGTGAAAAAGGTATTTGATGCGATTCAAGAAACAGGTTATCGACCGAACTTGTTGGCTCAGCAATTGGCGACCAAGAAGACCAATTTCATCGGCTTTGTAATTACCAATGAGTTGTTCAATGGCCCTTACTTCTCTTCCTTGATGTATCACGCGGCTTCTTATAGCGAAAAGTCGAATCACCAATTGGTGATCACCGATGGCAAACACAGCGCTGAAGACGAAAGAAAGGCGATCAATTTCCTGCTGGATATGAAGTGCGCGGGCATCATCATCTATCCGCAATGTTTAACCGAAAGCGAGATAGCTCAGATCATCGAAAGCACTGACACTCCGATTCTGGTACTCAACCGAGAAATGCCGTCGAAACCCAATCATGCTATTACCACCGACCATTATCAGAGCGCTTGTTTGATGGTTGAACACATCATCGAGCAGGGTCATACCGATATTGCAGTGATTCGTGGTAAAGCCGGTTCTTCGACCGATGAGCTGCGTTACCAAGCCTATCAAGATGTGTTAACTAAACATGGTGTTGCATTGGATGAGTCCAACGTTGTTCAAGGTGATTGGACGATGGAGAGCGGTTATCACGCGGCTCAGGCTTTGGCAAAAAGCAGAACCACATTCACTGCTATCTTGTCTGAAAACGATGATATGGCGATTGGTGCGATTAAGGCGTTAACCGAACTTGGGTACTCATTGCCTCAAGATGTTTCGATCGTCGGCTTTGATAACAGCAAAGTGGGGGCGTTTTTAACGCCAAGCTTAACGTCTGTGAGTGTACCATTAGAGCAAATGACGCAAAAGGCGATCCTGCAAATTGTCGGTGAAACAGAGCAAGCGACCACCATCAATACCACTGGTAGTTTGGTGTTACGTGATTCGATAGCGAAGCTAAATTAGCACTGTTCGAATTTCATATTTTACCTACAAAAAGTGACGAGCTGCGCATCTCTTAAACCAAGCTCAAACACTCCTTATTCACTGTTATTTAGATGTGCGATATTGCGTTTTTGGTCGATGAATTGACCACCATTAGTTAAGTAATGTGAAGCTAGATAAGTAATATGAAAATAGCTAATTGATGTGAGAACAGGTAAGTAACGTGAAAACAGAAAAACAAAAAATGCTAGCAGGTGAACCTTATCAGGCTTGGGATAAAGAGCTTTATGCAGCTCGTATCGAATGTCGCAAGGTGCTTCAAAAACTCAATAACAGTATTCCTGGCACATCTGAATGGGAAGCAGCAACGCAAGAGCTCATTCCGGACTGTGAAAATGCACATTTAGAACCTCCATTTCGTTGTGACTACGGCTCGAACATCAAGCTAGGCAAGAACTTCTACGCTAACTTTAACTGCGTGATTTTGGATGTGGCTGAAGTGACTATTGGCGACAATGTGCTGCTTGGTCCGAACGTTCAAATCCTGACTGCAGGTCACCCACTCGATGTGAAAGGCTGTGTAGAAGAAGGCGTTGAGTTTGGCACACCGATTAATGTTGGCAACAATGTTTGGCTTGGCGGTGGTGTAATTATCTGCCCCGGTGTCACCATTGGCGAAAACAGCGTGATTGGCGCGGGCAGTGTCGTAACCAAAGACATCCCAGCCAATGTGGTTGCAGTCGGTAATCCATGTAAAGTGCTGAAAGCGATCGATAACGAGTAATAATCAGATTGAATTGATAAAGCCCGAACCTAGGTTCGGGCTTTGTTTTTTCTATTCTTGCTAGATGCTAGATGCTAGATGCTAGATGGAACAGCTTGTTGTGCTTGCTTCTTATCTAACGCACCACTGAATCGAGTCAGAACAAGAGCGATCAAAACGATCACAGCACCTACCCAAGGGGTGTTCATTAATCCAGATTTCGCGACAATCAAACCACCGCCCCATGAGCCTAATGCAATACCGACGTTGAAGGCTGCAATGTTCAATCCAGAAGCGACATCGACGGCGTCTGGTGTGTATTTCTCAGCCAGTTTCACAACATACACTTGTAGTCCTGGAACGTTACCGAATGCGAATGCACCCCAAACCAAAATGGTAGCAACAGCTGCGTAAGGGTTTACTGCGGTAAAGTTGAATACCACCAGTACTGCGGCTAAACCAGAGAAGATAACGGTCAGTGCTTTAATTGGGCCCATCTTGTCGGCCATTTTTCCGCCCCAGATGTTACCGACCGCCACTGACACACCGTAAACCAACATGATTAAGCTGATTGAGCTCGAATCAAATCCTGATACATTTTCCAGTATTGGAGCAAGGAACGTAAACGCTGTGAATGTGCCGCCATAACCTAGTGCTGTGATAGCGTAAACCAACAGTAAGCGTGGTTGAGTTAGAACCTTTAGTTGTGCTGAAATCTTCGCCGCTGGTGGTTGCTTAAGGTTGCTTGGAACCAAGATAGCGCTGCCGATAAGAGCAATAAGACCAAGCAGAGCAACGATCAAGAAGGTCGCTTGCCAGCCAAAGGTTTGGCCGATATAAGTGCCCAGTGGTACGCCGGTTACCAATGCAACCGTTAAACCTGTAAACATGATCGCAATGGCACTGGCTGCTTTATCTTTTGAAACCAAACCTGTCGCGATGGTCGATCCAATCGAGAAGAACACGCCATGGGCAAGGCCAGTCAAAATTCGTGCGGCGATCAGCGTGTTATAACCCGGAGCTTGCCACGCCAATAAGTTACCAATGACAAACAATGCCATCACGGTCAGCAACACCGCCTTACGATTCCATTTGCCGGTTAATGCCGTTAATACTGGTGCGCCAATGGCAACGCCAAGCGCGTATAAACTGACTAATAGGCCTGCCGATGGCAGAGATACATTCAAGTCGCTCGCCATGGTAGGAATCAAGCCTACGATGACAAATTCTGTGGTTCCGATGGCAAAGGCGCTGAGCGTCAATGCAAGTAATGCTAATGGCATAATCATCTCTCTTACTGTTCTTTGTTAAATACCGAGCGCGATAAAATGGGGCAGCTTGTGACTGCAATAGGAGCGCTTCGTTTGATGGCGAGGATTATCTAGCAAAATATATTTGTGAAAAATGCCGCTATTCACAAATAACCTTTGTGAAATTTGCAATAATTAAAGAGTTAGCCGATCATTGGGTTAAGCTGATGAGATCGAAAAGACTCAGATGATTTGAGCTGTGATGAGCACAAGCGAGATGACATTAAACAAAATGAAGATAGCGAAGGAGCCTCATGTTAACCCGTTCAGATGATTTAGAAATGGTACTCACCGTTGTCGATGCTGGTGGTTTTTCTGCGGCGGCAGAGGCGCTGGATGTGCAGGTCGCCAAGGTGTCTCGTTCGGTGAGTAAGGTTGAGTCGCAACTCGGCGTCTCAATATTCAACCGAACAACGAGACGCGTGGAATTGACGGAGGAAGGACGGCAGTTTGTCGATTCAGTCAGGGTGGGATTACAGATGATTCAGAGCGCGGAAGAAGAAATCGTGTCGCGCGGAGAGTTGCCAAAAGGTCGTTTAAGAGTCGATGCCGCCAGTCCATTCGTATTCCATCAGCTAGTGCCGTTGGTGCAGTCATTCAAAGAGGCTTACCCAGACATTGAGTTGGAACTCACTTCCAACGAAGGCTTCGTTGATCTTCTCGAAAAGAGAACTGATGTTGCGATTCGAATCGGTAAGTTGTCCGATTCAACACTGCACGCTCGCCCGTTAGGAAAAAGTTTACTCCATATTGTTGCGTCACCTGATTATCTCGCTAAGCGTGGGCTGCCCACCAAACCTGAAGATTTGAGTTCGCATCAAATTGTGGGGTTTGCGGGTAACAAAGTGCTTAACCATTGGCCTTTACCAAACCAAAGTGATGTCGCGCCTACTGTGACAGCCAGTAATGGTGAAACCGTGCGTCAACTAGTCTTAGCTGGAAATGGGATTGCTTGTTTATCGGGGTTTATGGTGCAGGAAGATATGGCAGCAGGGCGTCTAATCCCTATCTTGGAACAAGACAAACTTGCCAACACAGACCGAGAGCGAGTGAATGCGGTTTATTACAAGTCGTCCTCTGTCTCTAAACGTATCTCGGCGTTTATTGACTTTATTCTGCCCCGTTTGAGCTTGTAGGGAAGGCTTGTGTAGGGACGATAAACGTTATGTAGTGTGAACAATGTTTTCGGTGTTGATCCTTACATGTCCCTTAGATGAACAACAGCTTTAGCGCTTACGTAAGTAATGCGTTTGCACGATCTCATATAAGTAAGTCGACACGCCTGTTAGTGTGAAATCAAGCGGTGAAACTAGATCTCCAAACAATGGTGAAGCATCACCCAGACCGAACTGAACTCACTATTGAAATGGTCGAAAAGCCGCTGAGTTTATACTGTTTAGCGCTCACTCAACTTAAGTGATCTGTAGGCCAATTTACCGACCTTTAAATTTATACTGGATAACTACCTATAAATTTATACTGGATAATTACCTATAAATTTCAGGATTTAGCAGTAATAATCAATGAATAGATCGGAATAGCTTGTTCATTGAAAAGCTGTACGGAAAGTTTCTAAAGACGCATCGTGAAAAGGAAGTCAGATACATGCCTGTGCTCCAACGCATCAGTTTAACGTTAATCTTAATCGCCGTTTTAGGTGGGTGTTCTTCACTTCCTGAAGGCATCGATCATCCAACAGAACCGCCAACCTCTCCTGCACCTAGCTCTTTATCGGTTCTAACCAATGAATTTCAGCCTGAAGCTTTAGAGCAAGGCAACACTGCGGTTCGTCTGCAAGAGTCCGGTTGGGATGCGTTGGCACAGCGATTAGCGCTGGTAGAAAGTGCCGAGCACACCATCGACATTCAATACTACATCTGGAACTCTGACGAATCGGGAAGCTATCTCGCTAGCCGTTTATTAGCCGCGGCTGAGCGTGGTGTGAAGGTGCGCGTAATGCTGGATGATATCAACCTCAACGAACGTGAAGGGTTGCTGTCGGCATTGGATGCGCACCCGAACGTCGAGATTCGTATCTTCAACCCAACACCAACACGCCGCGGCTTCAGTAAATGGCTGAGCTTTGTCGGTGATTTTTCTCGCTTAAATCGCCGCATGCACAATAAGTCGTTTACCGTCGATGGTACTTTGTCTGTGGTGGGTGGACGTAATATTGGTGATGAATACTTCGACCTTTCTGATGAAATCAATTTCCGAGACCGCGATGTATTAGTCATGGGCTCGGTAGTTAACACCATCCAAACCAGTTTTGTTGAATACTGGAACAGCCGTTGGTCTTACCCTGTCGATATGCTGGGTGATGACGAGCAACCTGATCTCTCGAAGATAGATAATATTGTCGTTCCGCATTATCAAAATTACCCGGAATTGCCACTAGATCGTAAGGCTGCTGATAGTTTGCTGAAAGAGGTGATTGGTGAGATGGCATGGGTGAATGCGCGTTTTGTTTACGATCAGCCTGTTCCTGATGATTCAGACAATACCGATGAACCGAAAGCGACCGCGATTCTTCTAGGTAAGTTAGCGAGTGAATCGAAACAAGAGATCTTATTGGAATCGGCTTACCTTGTATTCGATGATGGTCAGCTTGAAGAGTGGCAAGTGTTGAACAATAAGGGCGTTGAGATAAAAGCGCTAACTAACTCTATGGCCTCTAATGATCTGGTGACTAATCATTCTGCTTATGCGGGCAGACGTTACGATATGTTGGAGCATGGCATCGATCTGTTTGAGCTAAAACCAGAATCTAAGTTGTGTGAAGCATCGACTCAAGACGTGTCTAAATGTGCGCCTGAGACAGCCTATGGCTTGCACGCTAAATCAGTCGTATTCGACCGCAGCATCGCGAGCATCGGCTCATTTAACTTCAACTTGCGCTCTACCTACCTCAATACTGAATCGGTTTTGATCATCGAAAATAAAGAGATTGCTGAAACGTTAGCAGACACTATTGAGCAAGCAATGAGTGAAGATAATAGCTGGCGCTTGGAATTGGAAGACGGTGATGTGTATTGGTATTCAGGCGATCAACGTTGGGACAGCGAACCTGACACTGGTCAATGGGAACGAATGCAGTCAGGCTTCCTACAGTTGTTACCGATTGAGAAATATCTGTAAGCTAGCCGCCTCCGGATAAATAAAAATGTCAGCGTATATTACGCTGACATTTTTGTTTGTACTGCTGTTTGCTGTGGTTTGTTGCAAGCTCTTAACGGCTTAACGGCTTAACGCTTGGTCAGCTGCTTGCTGTTCAAGTAAGGCAGGATATGCGGGCGAGATTCGCCAGACAGCTTTTGCGTGATCTGCTGTGACCAACTGCTCTGTTTTTGGTTGCTTGAACGGCTTGCGTAGTAGCTTTGCATCGAATCATCGTAGCTGGCAATGTCATCTAGGCTCAGCGGTTGGTATTGGTTTTCGTGCATCACCACGTGAGCTGGAAGGCGAGGCTTGACCTCTGGTTGCTGTGCCGGATGACCTAAGCACATCCCAAACAACACGGCGGTATGTTGTGGTAGTTCTAACAGTTCATCGACTTGTTGTGCGCTGTTACGCAGCCCGCCAATGTACACGCCACCTAAACCTAGAGACTCAGCAGCCAACATGCAGTTTTGCGCCATGATGCCAGAATCGACAGCGCCAATCAGGGTCAGTTCAGTAAAGTCGGTTTTCACTTCAGGGTTGATTTGAGCGTGGCGTTGATAGTCGATACAGAACACCAAAAACTCAGCCGCGTTCTCCACGTAAGCTTGATTGCCTGCGTATTCGGCTAGCAGTTTACGCTTCTCTTTGTTTGTCACTCTCACGATAGAAACAGCCTGCAGTAAGCTCGATGACGAAGCCGCGAGACCAGCCTGAATAATCACATCAAGTTGTGCTTTTTCAATCGGTTGATTTGTATATTGACGAATGGAGCGGTGCCCCAGAATAGTTTCAATCGTGCTGTTCATAACTCTCAGACAGTCCTTGTGATGATGGCGTAGAGAATCACAATAACGACAATTACCATGAGCGTAAAGGGCATTAGAGCCTTTCTGGTTGACATATTTCAGCAGCGTCAGCCCAGTTTTTGAGATTCTATTTATAATCGATTAATGCCAGCTGCTATGCCGCTGGCATTTTATTATTGAGTGAAACTTGCTTCGAAATAGGCACCAAATGCTCAGAACTGTCGGATAAAATAGGGCATACTGGACTCAATATATAAACCCAAGAAAGTAACCACGCGCATGAATCCAATCTGCCTCAACGACCCTTTTTCTCTTCCTAATGGCCAAGTGATCAAAAATCGCCTGTTCAAATCGGCAATGAGTGAACAGCTAGGTGATAAACATCATAACCCTAAGCAAGGTTTAGTCACGCTTTACCAGCGTTGGGCTCAAGGAGGAATTGGTCTATCCATGACGGGTAACGTGATGGTCGATAGAGGTGCGCTTGGTGAACCTAAAAACGTTGTGTTGGATGAGCAAAGTGACTTAAGCGTATTTCGTGAGTGGGCGAAGTCTGGAACACAAAATGGTTCGCAGATATGGATGCAATTGAACCACCCAGGAAAGCAAATCCCTAAATTCTTATGTGATAGCCCGGTTGCCCCTTCAGCTATCTCTTTAGAGCGTGGATTAGAAAAAGGCTTTAATACGCCACGAGCTCTGACTGAGAAGGAAATAATCGCAATCATTGATAAATTCGCGCTGAGTGCAAAGCTTGCAAAACAAGCGGGTTTTACTGGTGTACAGATTCACGGTGCTCATGGTTATCTTGTCAGTCAGTTTTTGTCTTCTAGACACAATCAACGCCAAGACAAATGGGGTGGGTCACTCGAAAACAGACTTCGTTTCGTGCTTGAGGTTTATCGCGCGATTCGAAAAGAGGTTGGTGAAGATTTCCCTGTCGGAATTAAGCTCAACAGCGCCGACTTCATGAAAGGTGGCTTCACTGAAGAAGAGTCGATGCAGGTTGTGCAAACACTGAGTGATAACGGTATCGACCTGATTGAGATCTCTGGCGGCACCTATGAAAGTCCATCAATGATGGGTTCAAAGAGCAAAGCTGAATCAATCAAGTCCAGCACAGTAAAACGTGAAGCGTATTTTATGGATTACATGGTTAAGGCGAGAAAACTCGTGAATACACCGCTGGTGGTCACGGGTGGTTTTCGAACCGCGCAAGCAATGAATGAAGCATTAAACACCTCGGCGACCGATTTTATTGGTATTGCGCGAACAATGGCGGTTGATCCTGATTTCCCTAACAAGTTAATTGAAAACCCTAGCCACGGCATGCCACTAACGGTGCCAACCACAGGAAAACCCGCATTAGACAAGGTGGCGATGGTCGGGCTGGTTTGGTATGAACATCAGATGTGGCGCATTGCCTCTGGCAAGAAAGCCGACCCAAAACTAAGCGCACTCGGTGTGGTGGTAAAAACAATTCTCAGCGCTGGCTGGCACGCTTTCAAAAAGCGCAGAGTGTAAGCAGTCATGGATTGATAAAGCAGAACTTTGAGGAATTGAAGTTCTGCTTTTTTGTTTGTCTCCTTTTAAGTTCTCGATAAATACATCGCAGAGCACCCTCAGCCAGCTTAGCTGTGGTACTAATCTAATACCAACATGAGCATTGGTTATAGTGTTCATAAGTGGCAAATCAGAGTAGACCAACTAGGATGAATTGAATTAAACCCTACAATTAATTCAACAACATGGTAGTTGCTATGATGAAAATAACCCTCTTATCTGTCGCGATCTTATCCAGTCTCTCTTTCTCATCTTTTGCTAAAGATTGTGATCCCAACTTGCTGCCTTCTTGGAGGACAGCGAGAGCAAATCCGCTATCGTCGACTTTGTTGGGCAAGCCACTAAAGCTGAGTCTGATACGTTCGTGGCAATTGAAGATCGCATTGCCGTGTTCGATAACGACGGTACGCTTTGGTCGGAAAAGCCTTATTACTTCCAATTAGCCTTTGCACTAGATCGTGTAAAAGAGATGGCGCCTGATCACCCTGAATGGAAAACCGAAGCACCGTTTAAGTTTGTACTCGAAGATAATATTGAGAGCGTTCTGGGCAGCGGTGAAGAAGGGTTATTGAAAATCATCATGGCGACACATTCTGGTATGACTGTTGAGCAATACCAGCAAGACGTTGAGCAATGGTTGACGGTAGCAAAAGATAAACGTTTCAACAAAGCCTACACAGACCTTACTTACCAGCCAATGAAAGAGATGCTGACTTACCTTCAAGAGCATGACTTCAAGACTTACATCGTGTCGGGCGGAGGCGTTGATTTCATGAGAGCGTGGGCTCCACAAGCTTATAATATTCCTACAGAGCAAATCATCGGTAGCGCGCTTAAATACAACTACAGCTACAACGATGGTAAGCCAACCGTTACTAAAGACTCGTCCATTTTGACCATTGATGACAAAGCCGGAAAGGTCACTAACATTCAGCATATTATCGGCAAGAAACCTATTCTAGCGGTCGGCAACTCAGACGGTGACCAAGCGATGATGCAATGGGCTACGAGCCAACCCAACTCAATGGCGATGATTGTTCATCACACTGATGCTGAGCGCGAGTGGCAGTACGATCGTGAGTCTCACGTTGGCAAGCTTGATAAAGCGCTAGATGAGGCGAATTCCAGAGAGGATTGGACACTGATCGACATGAAATCAGATTGGTGTGAGGTGTACTAACGCCAAGTATACCCTTGGTCAAAACTTCAAAGGCTCGGATTTTAAATTCGAGCCTTTTTTGTGAGCGGAGGTTTTTGGAATGAATGGTTTGAAAGGAATAAGGTGTTATGGGTTCGCTTTAAGCAAGAACGTACTATAAATTTTCAATGCATGACGGTTTAATCGAGTTAGTCGGAAATTAAAGGAATAGCAAAATGAAAACGATCGGTTTGCTCGGCGGTATGAGTTGGGAGTCGACAGTGAGCTACTACAAATCCATCAACGAGGGCGTTAAAGCCACACTCGGCGGGCTCAATTCTGCAAAGGTTTGTATGTACAGCGTGAACTTCGATGAGATAGAAAAGCTTCAACATCAAGGTCGCTGGGCTGAGACGGCGGATATCTTATCGGACGCGGCTTTATCGGTAGAGAAAGCCGGAGCGGACTTCATCCTGATCTGTACCAATACCATGCATAAGGTCGTTCCTGAGATCGAAGAGAAGATCACGATTCCTATCTTGCACATCGCTGATACCACAGCGCAGAAGTTGCTGGAACAAGGAGTGAAGAAAGTCGGATTACTCGGCACGGCTTTCACGATGGAACAAGATTTCTATAAAGGCCGCCTGACTAACAAATTCGGTATCGATGTGGTGATTCCTGATGAGAGTGATCGAGAGAAAGTCCACAACATCATTTATCAAGAGCTGTGTCGAGGCCAAGTAAAAGAAGAATCTCGAGATGTATACCGTCAAATCATTGAGAAGCTAGGCCAACAAGGTGCAGAAGCCGTTATTCTGGGCTGTACTGAAATCGCCCTCCTGATTCAGCAGCAACACACTGATGTTCCCTTGTTTGATACCACAGCCATTCATGCAGAAGCGGCTGTACGTTTGGCGACGAGTGATTAACTTCTAGTTCTTATTCTTAGTTCCATAGCTGTCCTATTTTCGCTCTTGTACGATTTTCATTCGTTGAAGTGAAAGTTTTTTGTACAAAAGCAGGTCGTTAGTTAAAGAAGCGATGCTTTGTTCATTAACCAAGGCCTTATCGGTAGGTAAGGTTTTAGTTAATGACTGAGGTATCCGCGCTTTTAAGCACTATGCTTTAGTCATGACCGAAAGAGGATTTATTATGAAATGGCTTATCTTATCTGTAACGCTGTTATTCGTGGCAGGATGCCAATCGACGGGGTCTCAAGAAGCACAAGTCGGTGACGACATGAATCGAGTTCATACCCAAGGGTGCAGCAGCTAATCTTCTTTTGTGGAAACACATTTTCAGCTGCTCCGGTAGAGAGTTACCCCTACAAAGCCTTGTGTTGTCACAAGGCTTTTATTTTATACAAAATCTAAAAACTGATTCGACTATATCGCGAATTATCAATGAATACTGGTGTTGATAAACTCTGTTTTATTAAAGCACGCTCTCGTGCTTATAGACCGGAGAAACCAATATGAATTACGAGGGAAAAGTATATCGTCCATGGATAGAGGCGAAGAGCATTCTGATTCAAACCACTTTAGGTTGCAGTATCAACACGTGCACGTTCTGTAATATGTTCAGCGATAAGCGATTTAAGGTTCGCGACATTGAAGACGTGTTTAAAGATATTGAAGAAGCGCGCCTGATCTACCCTTACGTTGAATCGATTTTTCTTATTGATGGCAACGTGATGGCAGCTCGTACGGATTATCTGCTTAAGGTCTTGGATAAGCTTCGTCATACCTTTCCTGAAAGTAGAAAAATATCACTCTATAGCGGTTTGAATGATTTTCGTAGAAAGAGCTTGAGTGAGCTTAAAGAGCTGAAAAGTGCAGGGTTAAGCATGGCGTATGCAGGTCTTGAGTCTGGTGATCCTGTTGTGCTCGATAATATCAAAAAGCGTATGACACCAGAGCAAGCGATTGAGGGCATGGCGCAGGCAAAAGAGGCAGGTATCAAAACTCTACTGTCGTTTATTATTGGACTCGGCGGTCGTGAGCGTTCCCGCGAGCACATTGTCGAGACAACAAGGTTGCTGAATATCATGAAACCTGAGCAGATAGCGCCAATGGCGTTAGCAATATAACCAGGAACGGCTTTGGAGCAGCAAGTTAATGACGGTACGTTCATCATGCCGACTCAACTTCAGATCTTAGAAGAGGAAAAATACTTACTCGAGAACCTCAATAACGATACTTTCTATTGGGGTGACCACGGTAACAACATCGTGACTCAGAAAGGCTTCCTACTTGATTCTAGAGAGCAGTTCTTAGCCAAGGTGAATCATGCGATCACATCTAATCCAATGGCTAAAGACAGTGTTATTCAGACGTTTGCTTGGTAGCGTTTAGTTAAAAACGATACTTGCAGGCTAAGTAAAAATCGAAAGAAGTATTGTTTTCGAGGCGGGATAATCGCCATAAACCTACTTCCGTTACTGAGACAATTCAAAATCAGCAAAGCCATTTTCTTGGTGGATGTTGTAAATTTGTGAATCTGAATTGTCTATATTCTATGCTGTGTACTGGATCTCATTTGTTATTTGACTCCCTTGCTAAGGTTAATAATGAATGCGTAATACCAATCACTTTACTCAACTTAAGAGGTTTCTATGCTAGGTGAAAATCATTCTCTTGTTCACGAATTTCCTGAAATGAAAGATAAAATTGCTGAGCTTGTTAAAACTGACGATGGCTTTGCAGCAGACATGAAGACGTACGACAACCTTGATAAAGAGATTCGTAAGCTTGAGCTGAAAGATTCACCCATTGATGACGGCTCGATGCACCAACTGAAACATGATCGTTCTGTACTGAAAGATGCACTGCATGCACGTTTAACTGGCTAGTGAGCTAGTAATTTTGCTGATTAGCTAAATGGCGAATTGCAGACTTAGACAAAAAAACTCCTTCGGGAGTTTTTTTCGTTTTGGCACAATAACATCTTCACAATTCAACTGAGTTAATACGTTGTATTGTTATGTGAATGACGCATAATGAGGGTTACTGGTACACGATTTTTAAGATTTTATTGGTAATCTCATGAATATTGAACACCTCAAATTGTTTGTTCGTTTAGCTTCCACACATAACATCAGCATGGCTGGGCAAGAGCTTGGTTTGTCTCCTGCTGTTGCAAGCTCGCACATCAGTAAACTGGAAGACAATTTAGGCGTTCGCTTGGTCCACCGAACCACTCGTAAGGTCTCTTTAACCGAATAGGGGGAAGCATTCTTACCTCATGCTGAAGAAGTGTTATCGAGCGTGGATGCTGCCAAATCGGCGGTCGGTGTGGGTTGTGATTCTCCAACCGGAACGTTGCGAGTTACCGCATCTGCGTCTTTTGGACGTTTGCATCTTGTTCCTGCCTTACCTGGATTCTTAGAGCGCTACTCTGGGTTAAAAGTCGATCTCAGGCTATCAGATTCGATGGTGGATGTTGTTGAGGGTGGCTTTGATATCGCGATTCGTATCTCGGAGCTGAAAGACTCGACACTGATTGCCCGAAAACTTGCGACAGACAAGCGTATTGTGTGTGCATCGCCTGATTACTTAATCAAATATGGTAAGCCAGCCAAACCTCGAGATCTTAACGATCATCAATGTATTAGCTTAATTGGTTTAGAAAACTGGACCTTCAATACTGAAAGCGGGCCTAAGACGATTAAGGCATCTGGGTCGTTCAGGGCAGATAACGGGGAAGCACTGCGTGACGCAGCCTCAGGTGGTATGGGGATCACGGTGACATCGAATTGGTGTGCCTATGAACAACTGAAAAGCGGTCAGCTGGTTCAAATATTAGAAGATTACCCATTAACATCAGAGCCTGCAATTTGGGCTGTGTACCCAAGTACAAGGTTACTTGCACCAAAGGTGAGAGCCTTCATTGACTACTTCTCTGAATATTATGGTAATCCGCCGTATTGGGAGAAAACATAGAGACAAACGTTATTAAAGCGCTGACATGGTGAGCGTTTTTAAATGTGTTGTTTCGTTGAGATAAAGAATAGCAACCTTTTGTGAAGTTGATAATCAACCGGATTAATAAAACACTATTTAGTTTTTGTTGAAAATAGAGGTGTGAATAAAGTCTCAGGCTGAGCGGAATAGTAGACAATAAAAAAGCTTAGCGTGGGGAGCGCTAAGCTTTGTCATTATTTATATTCAGGAGCGGATGGTTTTGCTAGAAGAACTAACCGACTTGAGAAAAGTTCACCACAGTGCTTTCAAGATTCTCTTTTAAGTAGCTAGAAACTGCATGCTGCTCTGTTTCACTTAAGTACAGGCCAAGCTTGGTTCTGCGCCACAAGATGTCTTCGTCAGTCATCGCCATCTCTTCATTGATCAAGTAATCGATCTCAGCTTGATAAACGCCGTGTGCTTCGCTTGAGAATTGGGTACCAAGATCAGCTTCGCTCGTTGCACCTTCCAGCAGCTTCCAAGTGTAAGTACCAAATTGGGTCACGTAACGAAGTAGCAGTGCTTCTGGTGCCCAAGGGTATTTAGTGTGCATCATTGCTGCAAGCTGTTCGCGGCTGCAGCTGAAGTTACCACCCGGTAGTGTGTCGTTAGCTGTCCAAGGTGCGCCCATGTGTTTCAGGTAAGGTTCTAGCTTGTTCAGTGCCGCTTCACCGAGTTTACGATAAGTGGTCAACTTGCCACCGAAGATCGAAAGCAGTGGTGCTTGATCTAGCTCTGCGTCCAATTCCAATGTGTAGTCACGAGTGATCGCTTGTGGTGAATCAGATTCGTCGTCACAAAGCGGCCTTACGCCACTGTATGTCCAAACCACGTCTTCACGGCCAAGCTGTTTAACAAAGTGCTGGTTAACGATATCAATCAAGTAATCTACTTCGACATCATCAATTGCGACGTTACGTGGGTCGCCTTTGTATTCAAGGTCGGTAGTGCCGATGATCGAGAACTTATCTAGGTAAGGGATCATGAACACAATACGATTGTCTTTGTTTTGCAGAATGTACGCTTGTGGTTCGTCGTGAATGCGTGGCACAACAATGTGCGAGCCTTTGATCAGACGAATATTACGAGGCGAAGCCTGCTCTAACCCATCATCAAAGAACTGCTTAACCCAAGGGCCTGCAGCGTTAACAAGCGCTCTTGCTTTGCGTTCAAAGCGTTGGTTTGTCATCACATCAAGGATCGTCACATGCCAAATACCACCTTCGCGGTGCGCTTTTTCAACACGGCAGTAGTTACGTACTTCTGCGTTGTTTTCTTTTGCTGCCAACACGTTGAGCAATACCATACGAGCATCATCAACCCAGCAATCTGAGTATTCGAAGCCTGTCTTCATTTCTGGTTTCAGTAGCCCTGATTTTGCTAGGTTGACTGTCTTACTTCCAGGAAGAGTGGTGCGCTTACCCAAGTTATCGTAAAGGAATAGGCCACAGCGAATCATCCAAGCTGGGCGTAAAAATGGTCGATGAGGTAAACGGAAACGCATTGGCTGAGCAACGTGAGGCGCTTTTCTTAACAAGACTTCACGTTCAGCGAGTGCTTCCGAAACCAAACGAAATTCGTAATGTTCAAGGTAGCGTAGGCCACCGTGGATAAGCTTTGAGCTAGCAGAAGACGTCGCAGACGCGAAATCATTTGCTTCGTATAAGCCAACGTTTAGACCACGACCTGCTGCATCTGCCGCGATGCCTGCACCATTGATGCCGCCGCCAATCACGATCAAGTCTAAAGTGGAAGATGTACTGTTGTTTGAATTATTTTGTTGAGCACTCATGGTTTTGACCTCTTTCTGAGCGAACGAGCATTTTAGAACATAATTGAATCCTATATGAACTTTCGTTTGCGGTCATTTATTATTTTCGTTTATGCGCGTTTTATGTGATTTGGGCATAAAAAAACCTCTGCTTATGAAAGCAGAGGTTCAAATAAGACTAATTCGAGCATAGAAGCGACAGTGACAGCGAGCAAGTTTTACTTTATTAACTTTTCTATAAAGAATGGTGATTCATTTAAGAAAGTGGCGTCACTGAGCTCTTATGTTTAGTTATTCGCTCATAGGACGAGCGGTATCGATCACTTCTAATGGTATTGCCGAATCTTTAAGGATGTTGAGAATCTCTTCCGGTGGCTGCTTATTAGTAAACACCATGTGGGCCTGAGAGATATTGCCGAGCTTAACCATCGCGTTACGACCAAACTTAGTGTGGTCGACGGCTAAGAAGATGCTGCGACTGTTTTCGATGATGGCTTGTTTTACACGAACTTCGTGGTAATCAAAATCGAGCAGTGAGCCATCAAAGTCGATGCCGCTGATGCCTAAGATGCCGAAATCGAGGCGGAACTGCTTTACAAAGTCGAGTGTCGCTTCGCCAACAATACCGCCATCGCGGTTACGTACTTCACCGCCCGCCAAGATAACCTTGATCTCTGGGTTCGGAAGAAGGATGCTGGCAACGTTAATGTTGTTGGTGACGACTCTTAGCTGTTTGTGATTTTTATTGAGTGCACGTGCCACTGATTCTGGCGTGGTGCCGATATCAACGAACAGGGTTGCACCATCTGGGATGTGCTTAACCAGTTCGTCGGCGATCACGTCTTTTTCGTTGAAGTTAAGCGCTTTACGCGTGTTATAAGAGGTGTTTTCCGAGCTTAAAGGAATGGTTGCACCACCATGATAGCGACGAATTTTGTTTCTATCGGCAAGTTCATTGAGGTCTCGTCTGATGGTTTGTGGGCTGACATCGAACTTTTCAACGAGCTCTTCGGTGCTCACATATCCTTGTGTTTTTACCAGATCTACAATCTGCTGGTGTCTTGGTATCTGCTTCACTTAACTTACCACTCCCTGCGCGCAAAGGGCTCTAGCGCGTCAAAATCGAAAATATAAACTCACGCTATTGTGCTCGAATTGATGAAAAGAGAGAAGTAATGATGGTAAGGAATCATGTCTAAACCGCAAAAACGCTGGTCAAAAAGTGGAATTTGAGCCTGAAACGCAAAAAAGAGCACAAAATAGTGCTCTTTTTAGTTTCGTTTGCTGAGGTTCGAGCAATCTAATCGATGAGGCTGCTCGAGTTCCTAGGTCAACGATTAATGATTAACGATGAGCTGAATACTCAGTATTACTCTTCGTCGTCATCGTGCAGTTCAGACCAAACCTGTGCACACTTGATTGCACGCTTCCAGCCTTTGTAACGGCGGTTACGTTTCTCTTCGTCGTGGTGCGGCATGAAGGTGCGGTTAAGAACGGCTTTGTCTTGAAGCTCGTCAATGCTGTCCCAGAAACCAACCGCTAGGCCAGCAAGGTAAGCGGCACCCAGAGCCGTTACTTCCGTTACTTCAGGGCGGTGAACCTCAGTATCAAGCACGTCTGATTGGAATTGCATTAGGAAGTTGTTCGCTACTGCGCCGCCATCAACACGTAGGTTTGCTAGCTTGATGCCAGAGTCCGCTTGCATCGCGTCTAGTACGTCACGCGTTTGGTAAGCAATACCTTCCAAGGTTGCACGGATGATGTGGTTAGAGTTAACACCACGAGTCAGGCCAACAATCGTACCGCGAGCGTAAGCATCCCAGTATGGTGCGCCTAAACCAGTAAACGCAGGGACTACGTAAACGCCGTTTGAAGAATCTACTTTGGTTGCGAAGTACTCAGAGTCTTCTGCGCCAGCCAGTAGTTTCATTTCATCACGTAGCCATTGGATTGATGCGCCGCCCATGAATACTGCACCTTCCAGTGCGTATGCAGGTTCGCCTTTAGGGCCACATGCTAATGTCGTTAATAGGCCGTTCTTCGATGTTACTTTCTCTTGGCCTGTGTTCATCAGTAGGAAACAGCCCGTGCCGTATGTGTTTTTCGCTTGACCAGCTTCAACACACATTTGACCGTAAAGCGCTGCTTGTTGGTCACCCGCAATACCAGCGATTGGAATACGAGTACCGCCTTTACCACCAAGGTTCGTTTGGCCGTAAACTTCAGAAGAGCGTTTCACTTCAGGCATCATTGATGCTGGAATACCCATCTCGTCTAGTAGCTTGCTGTCCCAGCATAGGTCGTTGATGTTAAACAACATAGTACGTGATGCGTTAGTGTAATCCGTAACGTGTACACGTCCTTGAGTCATTTTCCAAACCAACCAAGTATCAACGGTACCGAACAGTAATTTGCCAGCTTCAGCGTCTTCGCGAGCGCCTTCAACGTTGTCTAGAATCCATTTTACTTTTGTACCTGAGAAATACGGGTCAAGGACTAAGCCTGTATTGTCACGTACGTAGTCTTCTAGGCCACGTGCTTTAAGGTCTTCACAGATGTCTGCAGTACGGC
This sequence comes from Vibrio sp. ZF57, assembly GCF_001691235.1. NCBI lineage: Bacteria > Pseudomonadati > Pseudomonadota > Gammaproteobacteria > Vibrionales > Vibrionaceae > Vibrio > Vibrio sp. ZF57. Next base: position 40,663 of record NZ_MAKD01000019.1, read on the forward strand.
GACACTGCCATACGATTGCGTTATAAACAGGCTTGCCTGTCTCTTTGTTCCAAACAATGGTGGTTTCACGTTGGTTCGTGATACCAATGCCCGCTAGCTCATCGCTGCGGATGCCTGCTTTAGCAAGAGCTTCAACCAATGTAGAGCTTTGAGTCGCCCAGATTTCCATTGGATCATGCTCAACCCAACCGGCTTTTGGATAAATCTGAGTAAATTCTCGTTGAGAAGAACTAACGATGTTTGCATCGTGATCGAGGATTACAGCGCGAGAACTTGTGGTGCCTTGGTCTAGGGCAACAATGTATTTTTGCTCGGTCATGGTAAGAATCCTTTTTCTTTTGTTATTTATATTTTAGTAAATGTAGGGTCGCTTAGGAATTAAGCTTGAGCTTGTTCAGCTTCTTCTTCTGTTTCACATTGGTTTGGAATTGTGCAGCCTTGGCCTTCTACTGGTAGGTAAGCACCGATAACACGTGGGTACAACCAACCACCAAAACACGCACCAGCAATTGGAGCAAGAATTGGAACGATGAAGTAGGGAATATCACGAGCACCGCTTAGTGCGAAATCCCAACCTGCAAAGTAAGCGAACAGTTTTGGTCCGAAGTCACGAGCAGGGTTCATTGCAAAGCCAGTCAGTGGACCTAAAGAACCACCGATAACCGCGATAAGAATACCGATCAGTAGAGGGTTCATTGCACCGCGAGATGCGCCGTTGTTCTCATCACCTAACGCTAAAATGGCAAACATCAACACTGCAGTAATCACGAATTCCACAGCAAAAGCGCCGAAGAAAGAAAGTGAAGCATGTGGGTAAGTCGAGAAGATACCAGCAGTTGATAGTGCGTCTTGGCTGCTACGAACGAAGTTATGTGCGATTTCGTAGTCAGTAAATAGGTTGCTATACAGGCTGTAAACCAATGCTGCAGAGCAGAAAGCGCCAAGCAGTTGCGAAATGATGTAAGGCACCACTTTCGCTTTATCGAAGCCATGGAACATGGCCAGTGCAATCGTTACGGCTGGGTTGATGTGTGCGCCTGAAACGCCGGCAGTACAGTAAATTGCAATCGCAACACCGAAGCCCCAGATGATGCTGATTTCCCATTGTCCGAATGTCGCACCAGTTAATACCAGAGCGGCCACACAGCCAACGCCAAAGAATATGAGTAATCCTGTGCCGATAAATTCAGCCAAGCATTGCCCAAATAAAGAAGGGTGTTTGTTTGTTGTCATGTTCGAGTCCTTTTTAGTTTTGCTTATCTAGCACGTGTATTGTGCATATATTTGCGAACTCGAAAATAAACGAACATCAAAAGTGAGCGTTTGAGCATAAAATTGTTAATTAAAGTCACTTGAAATGTTAATCCGAACACTTTTGCTCGAAAAAGATGCTCGCATGAACGTCATTGCTCGAATTGATAGGTTGCGAAGCCGCTCAAACTACCTATATGTAAATGAATGCGCAACTGGTACGAGGAGTTTATGTTTGGATTTGTGATGCTACTTCGTGAGTGGCGGATTATTAGACTTAATTAGGGAGGGCTGTGTGATGTTTTTGCTATGTAACAAGGGAGTTAACAAATGAGCTTATATGCATAAATGAATAAACTGCCAACTATGTTGTAGTTTGGCAGTTTTCATTTGGGTGTATGTTCTTGTTATACGAGACGAACTTACCGCTCTAAACCAGAGCTGCCACTTTTCCTTTCGCAACCAATTGATATCGAACCGAGTCATACGCCCAGTTGAACGCAATCGCGTAAAGTACGAAGAAAATAACTAGGCCGATGTCCATGATCAGTACGGTTAGGAAGTCGAGTTGTAGAACCCACATCAAGACAGGTAGAGTCACTGTCATTAAGCCAAGCTCAAAACCTAATCCGTGCAGGATACGTGTTTTCGTGGTTCTTTTGCTTCGGTCTGCTCCGTAAATTTTGTCGTAGCCATAGTTGTAAACGTAGTTCCAAGCCATCGCTATCAATGATATTGCGAGCGCTAAGCCTGCCATTTCACCTGCGCCGTTTCCTGTAATATAGGTTGCAAGCCCTGCCATCAAAACCAAAGCAACCAATTCAAATAGCACCATGTGCAACATGCGTTCTTTATGTGACATTTTTCTAACTCTCTTTACGATTAAATAGCCGCCGATGGGCTAATGACTTGGCTAAATAATATCTACTTAAGTGATAATATAAAGATAGTTAGCATCACATATAGTGATAGTAAGTTTTGGGAGACACCGAATGTACAACATTGAACAACTGAAAATGTTTGTGTATGCCGTTGAATTAGGGTCATTTTCTGCCAGTGCTCGTCATTTGGGGAAGGTGCAGTCGGCGGTGAGCCAAGGCATCAGTAATCTTGAAATAGATTTTAATGTTGAGCTTTTTGATCGTTCGACTCGAAAGCCTTCACTAACCAAAGCAGGCGAGCAGTTATTTAAACAGGTGAAAGCGATCGTGCTTCAGGTTGAAGATCTGAATGTGACGGTTAGTGCGATGGGTAGCGGTGAAGAGGGGCTCATCAAAATTGCATTAGATGATTCATTACTGGTTCCGAACTTATCTAAGATCCTTAGTCAGTTCAGTCAACAATTCCCTGCTACTGAAGTTGAACTGGTTGCGTATACCACAACAGAGGTCAATCCGTTAATTATCGAAGAGAGAGCCGACATTGGATTGATGTTTACCAACTTGGCTTTTGATGTCGGTTCTGAGCCATGCTTTATCGGTCACTTACCGTTTATTGCTGTGTGTCATCCAAGTCATGCGCTCGCAAAAACAGGTGTGGCGAAACTCTCTGACTTACTCCCGCATCGTCAGTTAATGTTGAGGGGAGACAAAGGTAAGGTGATGGATCAGTTTCCGCTGATTGCCGGAAAGGTATGGTGGTCAAACAGCTTTATCGCCATTAAAGAGATGATTCTTGGTAGCGATATCGGTTGGGCATACTTACCGAAACACCTTGTTGAAGAAGAGCTTATTAAACAGCGCTTGGTAGAGGTGAATGTGTCATTTGACCATAAAACTTGGTCGCCTCCGGTTGATCTTGTTCTGTCTAAAACACGCTCAAAAGGTCCTGCATTACTTTGGCTTGAACAAGCATTGAAAGGCCTATTAGACGAAACTGAATAAAGAAAAGGCTCACCGTTTAACGTGTGAGCCTTTCTGTTCAAAGTGATGCTGCTTTTTGTTAGTTCTAGTTCTAGGTGTAGACGTAGATGCTATACGCTAGGTTTAACCGTTTGACCGTTGTAGTACTTGTCTTTCATCTTAAGCGCCACGTTCACAAGGTAAATCAGCACAGGGACTTCAATCAGTGGACCGATAACGCCTGCAAACGCTTGGTCTGAGTTGATACCGAATACTGAGATAGCCACGGCAATCGCTAGCTCGAAGTTGTTACCTGTTGCTGTAAATGCAATTGATGCGTTCTTGTCGTACTCGATGCCCATCTTTTTACCGATGAAGAAACTGATGAAGAACATCGCAGTGAAGTAGATAGTCAGTGGAACCGCAATTAATAGAACGTCCATTGGCAGTTCAACAATCATTTCACCTTTCAGGCTGAACATCAGAACGATAGTCGCCAGTAGTGCAATCAGTGTGATTGGAGAGATGCGTGGAATAAATACGTCGTTGTACCACTGCTCGCCTTTCATCGACACAAGGATCTTACGGCTTAGGAAGCCCGCTAGGAATGGGATACCTAGGTAGATAAGTACACTGTGTGCAATGTCGATCATCGAGATATCAACCAACATGCCTTCGTAACCAAATACTGGTGGAAGAACGCTGATGAACAACCACGCCATAAAGCTGTAGCTCACCACTTGGAACGCACTGTTTAGAGCAACCAATGCCGCGCCGTACTCTTTGTTACCGCCGCCGATGTCGTTCCAAACCAGAACCATCGCCACACAACGAGCAAGACCAATCAGAATCACCCCAACCATGTAACCTGGGTGGTCTCCCAAGAAAGTTAGTGCCAATACAAACATCAGAATTGGACCAACGATCCAGTTCATGATCAAAGAGAGCTTAATGGCTTTCTTATCTTTTACCACAGTGCCTAGCAGGTTGTAGTTAACCTTAGCCAGAGGTGGGTACATCATTAAGATAAGGCCAATCGCAAGCGGAATGTTAGTGGTGCCAACAGACATTGAATCGTTCCACTGTTCGATCTGTGGGAATAGGGTGCCGAGTAGTACACCAAGGCCCATGGCAATAAAAATCCACAGTGTTAAGTAGCGATCTAGAAAACCTAACTTTGGTTTCATGATAATCTCTCTTAGTTGATATCGTAAATCGTCGAAAAACGATTGGTTGTGGCAAAAAAACACGCTTAAAAGTAAAGGCTATCAAAGCCGATCATTCAAGCGTGAACTTCTATTTTAAAATGCTGTTAAATATCGATTCGAAGCGTTGAATATTGTCGCGGTCGATGCGGTAACACATCTTCGGCGGAATCGACTCAGCCGTAATAAAACCTGAGGCTTTCAATATTCTTAAGTGCTCTGATACCGTTGATTGAGCTAAACCCAATTCACTCACCAGATCACTGTTCAAGCAGCCGCCCGATTTTTCTAACGTGGAAAGGATACTCAATATACGTATTCTTGCTGGGTGAGCGAGTGCTTTCGCCAGTGCGGCCATTTGCTTTTCTGCTTTAGCATCACCGTGTTCGATGGGCAGAGAACAGCCACCAGATGTCGAGCAAGTTGAGTTCATATTGACGTCTCACTTTCATTAATCGTTAAAAGACGATTAATGATAAGCCTATTTTAAATAGGGGTCAATGCTCACTGTCTATTTGAACGAACTTTAAGGTGGCGATTCAGGGACTATGGTTGAACTCTGCTTTGACTCAGCTACGCAAAATGGCGTGAACATCGATTAAACGCCATTTTGCTCGGTTATCCGCTAGTTAAGAACGGTATAGCCTCGGTTGATCATACAGTTACGATTCACTTGAAACTTCTGCTGCTCAGATAGCTCGGCGGATTGTCTTTTTTGAGCACCGTGCTTTAAAGCGCCGCTGATAATACCGATGCCAGCACCAATTTTTGCACCATCATGACCACTCCCGCCAGAGACGGCTCCACCAACCGCACCCAGCGCTGCACCCTTAGCGGTTGAACCGACAATATCGCTGCCAAGAGAATCGACCTCTTCAGGCTTCACTTGTTGAGCGTATTGCTCACATTCATACAGATCGGCGTGATACTGTGTTTCATCAACACCTTTAGTATCGACAATAATTTGATTAGCAAATACTGAACTTGATGCTACAAGCAATATCGCTGCGATTGGAGAGAATGGAAATTTCACAATATAGACCTCTAGAGTATTCATTGCATTGTTAAAGTGACGTGTAGTTCTCGATGAAATCAAGGCGACGATCGGTGTACTCACCAGAATCCAACATCTTAGATAACCCGCGAAGCGTGTTGTAAGGCTGAGAAACGGCCACCATGTTAATGAGCCAATACGGAATATCGCCACCTGGATCACTCAATACTCGATAAGAGATATGGGTGGTGTTTTCGTCGATTGGTGTCAGGATCCAACTCGCCTCTAATTCAGCCACTCTGATGATTTTTTTATTATTGTTTGGCAGGTAATCAGGCCTACCATGCTGATCAATGGTGACAACCATCGTCTCTGGATCTTGAGTGATGACGTTCTCTACGATAGCTTCACGATCGGCAACTGGCCAAGGTGCCTTGGTATAGGTTTTGGTGATCGTGTGCGCCGCACTAAAATGCTCTATTTCTTCCATGTCATCGATGTTTTCTACCCATTGCGTGCCAACAGAGGTATCGATAAAGAGTGCGATAATAGAAGTGAGGGACGCGTTGATGTCGCCTTCTGCTCGAAATTCTTTAAAGTGACTGCCTTCAATTTTACGGTTATAAACCTCGATGCCTTTTTTATCGCGTGCCAGTGACCAGCCATCGGTGTCTGATGCAAACACCGAAACTGAACAAGCAAGAAGAAGCAAAGTAATAATCTTATTCATCATGTTAATGAGCGCCCTTTCCAGCTGATTTTATTGGTTTTAGATAAGCGGTAACTGTTCAGCACGAGTAGGCTTTGAACACAAATACCGAAGGGTACGGTTAACGCAAATTTTGCGGGAACAAACAGTTCCTTAACCAAAATGAAGTAGGTGACGATCGACACCAAGAGCATCACAGAGCTGACAATGAGCGAATAAGCATGAATGGCAGACATGTCACTGATGAAGGCGTTCGCCGATACCAGCATCAAAAGCGGTCCCGCCCATGCGATGATGTTGGCTTTGATGAAGACTTTTAAAGCTTGTGCTTGCGATTGACAATTCACAATAAGATTCATGTTTTTGGAAAAGCCAGCCCAGATTGAGTTGAAGTCTGAATACATGTGCGTACTCATTAGTTTGTCTGCAAATGCCCAGAAAATCTTAAATCCATTGACCTTCATGACTTTTGCAAAGGCGATGTCTTCCGATATCGCGTTTGCTACTGCGGCGTGTCCACCGACTGCGTCGTAGGATTTTCGGGTAAACAACATCGCCTGACCGTTAGCAATCGCTTCTTCCTTAGTCATGTCGTTCGAGTTTTTAAAGTTCATATAAGATGCGATCGATAGAAAGATGCCCGGCAAGGTCGCTTTTTCTGCCACAGACGCAAAAGTTTGTTTTGGATTAAACGATAAGAGATCAGTTTTTTGTTGGATAGCAAAGTCGATAACGCTCTGTAGCATCGCGGGTGCTGAATCGGTATCTGCATCAATGAAATACACATATTCACCGCTCGCGTTGAGTGCGCCAGCCATACATGCATTGCTCTTACCAAGCCATCCGGTCGGTAACGTTCTACCTGAAATACAGCGCGCGTTAACGTCGAACTTACTGATCAATGCTTCTACTTTTTCACGGGTTGAGTCAGTAGAAAAGTCATCAACAACAATGACTTCAAACTTGTCTTTTGGGTAGCTCTGCTTCAATAGAGAGCCAAGGCTGATTTCAATATTGTCTTCTTCATTTCGCGCAGGAATAATGACGGAAACAGTCGGCCACTCAGTTCTTTTGAACGATATTTTAGGTTCAATGTGAATACGATGGCGCTCTAAGTTCGCAAGTGTGATTAGAAACTTGACGGTAACGATGCAAAGCAAGGTCGTAATAATAGCTAAAATCATAATGACTGTGGTCGGAATAAAGTGATGGAGAGACAGGAAAGAATATAGTGGAGTGTGACCTAACGCACATCTTGTATGTAGGACTTAACCCTTCAAACTGGAATGCGCTTCTGTTAGCGTTTGCCTTGGAAAGATGTGAAACAGTGACTGACAGGCGGTAAAATAAGCATTGTATTCACCAGCGACTCTAGCGATATAATCGAACCCAGAACCGTTACTCAAGATAACGAATGATCATAATCCAATAATAGGTACGCCCGACATGCCCCAACAAAACATCAAATTTATCGCGACTGATATGGATGGCACCTTACTCGATGAGCATGGAAAGCTCGACCCAGAGTTTTTCAATCTTTATGAGCGCTTAGAAGCGCAAGATATTATTTTTGCTGCCGCGTCTGGCCGCCAGTATTACAGCTTGCTAGAAACATTTTCCCCGCTTAAAGATCGCATGATGTTTATTGCTGAAAACGGCACATTAGTGATGCACAAAGGCCAAGAACTTTACAGCTGCTTGCTTGATACCGATGCCATTAAAGAGATCATTAAAGAAGCTCGAGCTATTGAAGGCGCGCATGTGGTGCTATGCGGTAAGAAATCGGCATACATCGAAACCCAAGATGAGCGTGCTCTGGCGGAGATCTCTAAGTACTACCATCGCCGTGAGCAAGTAGAAGACTTACTGGCGGTAGAAGACGATTTCATCAAGGTGGCTATCTGTCACTTCGACGGTTCACAAGAGAAAGTGAACCCAACTATTGATGCCAAATTCGGTGAGAACTACCAAGTGGTTGTAAGCGCAAAAATTTGGTTAGATGTGATGAACGCTGAAGCGTCAAAAGGTGCGGCGATTAAACATCTACAGAACACATTAGGTTTCACTTACGAGCAGACCATGAGCTTTGGTGATTACCTAAATGACTTGGAAATGCTTAAAGAGAGCTACCACTCTTACGCGATGGAAAACGCGCATCCAAAGTTAAAAGAGATCGCGCGTTTTGGCGCGCCAAGTAACGTTGACGCGGGTGTGTTCCAAGTACTTGAGAAGTTGCTAGCGTAACGCTCTTAAGCTAGATTCGATTTTTATCAAAGCCAACTCGTGAAAATGAGTTGGCTTTTTTGTTGGCTGCTGTTGTATTGAGTTAAATTTGAACGAGTGTTCAGCTTGTTGTAGTCTAACCAGAAAGATGGGTATTCACTTTGAATTGGATACGCCTTAGTAACGATATTTGGAATGATTATGAGCAAGAAACTTCAACTTGATATTATTTCTGACGTAATGTGCCCGTGGTGCGTAGTCGGTTACAAAAACTTAGAGCTAGCCGTTGCGGAACTTGGTTTAGAAGACCAGATTGAACTTGAATGGCAGCCGTTTGAGCTTAACCCTGACATGCCGCAAGAGGGCGAAAACCTGCGTGCCCATATCATGAGAAAATACGGTTCTAGCGCAGAAGAGAGCCAACGTTCACGAGAACAGCTTTCGGCTCGCGGCCAAGCGGTTGGTTTCGATTTCAATTTCTATGACAGTATGAGAATGGTCAATTCACGTCATCTACATGTACTTCTCGATTTTGCACTAGCGCACGGCAAACAGACTGAGTTAAAGCTACGCTTCTTTGCTGCTCACTTCACAGAGCAAAAAGACCTGTCCGATCTTGAAGTCATTGCACAAGAGCTTGAAGCGGTTGGCTTAGACTCAACGAAGGCACTGAAGCGCCTAAAGAACACCGACAACTTGAAGCAAATTGAAGCGCAAGAGTTTGAATGGCAACGCATGGGGATCTCTGCGGTTCCTACTGTGGTGTTCAACCGTAAGAGTGCAGTAACGGGCGCGCAGACGGTAGAAACCTACAAGCAGATTCTTCAAGAGCTTATTGCTGAATCATAAACGGATCATTGCTATCAATTAGAGTCTGAATTTCATGGAATCACTGTCACTCGCTCAAGCGCAAAAACTGGTATTGCTTTCGCAAAAGCTGCCGCCTAAGAAGTTGCCACCTAAAAAGCAACGCAATGGGGGCGCTTTGGCGAACACGTTGTCTGCGATTGAAAACCTTGGCTATGTGCAAATTGATACCATCTCTGTGATTCAGCGAGCTCACCACCACACGCTTTGGAATCGCAATCAAGATTACCAACTGAACCATCTTGATAAGCTGTTAGAGCGTCGAGAAGTATTTGAGTATTGGTCGCATGCCGCCGCGTATTTACCCATGCGTGACTTCCGATTCAGCCTACACCGCAAGAATGGCTTTGCGAGCGGTAAGCTCAAGCATTGGTATAAAAAGAATGACGCACTGATGGCTCATGTTCTCAAACGTATTGAGAATGAAGGGCCGTTGATGGCGAAAGATTTTGAAGGGGATAGGCCAAACCCCGGCGGTTGGGGCGGTAAACCGGCCAAGCAAGCATTAGAAACATTGTTCATGCAAGGCGACTTAATGGTGCCAAGCCGAGTTAACTTTCATAAGGTGTATGACCTAACCGAGCGAGTTTTACCGAGCGGAATTGATACCTCTGAGCCGACAGAACAAGAGTACATCGAGCATCTGATAACACGTTATTTAGAGGCTAACGGAGTTGGAATAGCGTCGGAAATGAGCTACCTACTCAAGAACACAAAGCCTTTGATTCAGAGAGCACTCCAACAGATGCTTGAAGATAAGCAGGTTCTGAAAGTAGATATTCAAGGCTCTGATTACTATGTCCTGCCAGGTGCTTTTGAACTGCTGAATCAACCTCTTTCCAGAACCAAGCTTAAGATACTGTCTCCGTTTGATAACCTGCTGATTCAACGAAAGCGAATGCAATCATTGTTCAACTTTGATTACCTCCTAGAATGCTATGTTCCAGAGGCCAAGCGTCAGTTTGGTTATTTTAGCTTACCGATTCTGTGGCAAGGTAAGCTGGTGGCGCGAATGGATTGTAAGGTCGACAGGAAGACCCGTTTACTCAATATTCGCAACTTGGTTGTTGAAGAGCGAATTAGAAACCATGAGTCATTGGTTCACGCTTTATGCGATGAGCTTAAACACTTCATGGTGTTCAACCAATGTGATGAGATGATCGTCCATTACACTACACCTTCTGATCTTGGCAAGCGCTTGATGAGCCAATGGCAACCCACCAAGACTCTCGCGTAATCATGAAGTTATTAACTGATTGGGAACAAGCGGCGAGCTAATGTTTTAGTAAATTCTATACTCGTCTCATGTTTGATCGCCTCGTAAGCTATCAAACATGAGGCGTTTCCTCTATATCTTCCAGTCGACTCTCCCCAATAAATACTTTGCATTTGAAACCGCCACAGTGTCCAATATCAGGTAGTACGAAACTGACCGAAAAACCTTATTTTTTAAGGTGTTAAATAGGACCTTTGCCGCATGCGTAAATCAGATAAGAAAATCGAGAATCAAATCAGAGACGTGTTAACTGACGTTTGTGAAGACACGCTGAAAGGCTTCGATGGTTTTTTGTGGGTGACTCACTCGGTCAACTTTTCCTCTTTTCCGCAAAGTTTGAAAATTGTCTGTGTATTCGATACCAATCAGGATAGAACGAACTTCTTAAGTGGCGAAGGTCAACAGAGTGTCTCAGGGGCTATTCAACAAGCGTTCAATCAAGTTGGAATTCAACTGAAGAATATCGATAAGCATGTTAGCTACGATACGCAAGAAAATTGCGATCGCGACCATCAAGGGAAGTGGAACAAGAGGCTTTAAGGAGCGTTGTCATCGTTCTTGTTTAGACAGCCTATCCAAATTGAGTTTCAATAGTGTGGCGCTCAAACTGAGATTCGATACAGCAAATCCAAGTCCTATTCTGAGTTCTAGGCTCTGATAACTTCTCATCTTCCAAACCGTATTATTCTCATTTTGAGAAAATCTGAGCTGATTTCTCGTTAGCCGGAGATACTTGGTTTCCAAATAAAATTAAAATCACAAAAACTTATATTTTCCTTAATGCATTGATTTTGAATCGGCATTTGCTCGTCTTACTTGCCACCGATGAAACAAGACAGACGAGCACTTGAACAATAGAGCCATGTAGTCGATACTTTTTTCGTATTTTGATTCCTAAATTGACACGTAAGTTGGCTGACTTTTCGTTTTGTGATTTAAGGCATGACAGTATCGATTAGGAACTTTTGATAATGAAAACCTACATTCTTTGGGTACTAGCGCTCATACCATCATACTTGGTTGCTAGTCACTCATTTGCCGTTGGTACAGCGGTAGTATTACCTGGGCAACATGAAGCGGGTGTTGATCTTTCGGGCTCCCCACTATCTACGAATGCCGTCATTGATTGGGAAATTTCCAACAGTGATATTGTGTTCGGAGCTTATGCCGACAAAGCCGACAATGAGCGGGCCACGACAATTGGTTATATGTACAACCAAGTCATGGCGATGAACTCGGGTTGGTTGGAGAACGATCTCCGTAACCAAGCTGAGTTAGAAGGCCTCAATTTCGAAGACTATTTCCTGCACTTTTCTGAAGATACTGTCATTGCCGAAGTTGATAAAACTCATGGCGAAAAGACCCTTTTAAACCGAAAACCTATGATCTTGGGTTATACAGCCAGTGAAGACCATGCTGGTTTTTGGTTGTATCAAGAGCCTCCGTGGGATGCCGATGTGTTTGAGAATTTCGAACAGGGTGGGGCTTTGTATGTCTATCATGCTGAACAGTTCGAACGGCTGACCTTTAAGTTCTCACAGTTTGCTGGCAGCGGTGAATTTTGGATTGAATACCCAACTGCTATTGATTCTCAGGGTAGGGTTTCACAATGGGAAAGGCTTGATGTAAAGAAAGACAAAACGCTCAATATGACCAAAAACCAATCGGTGATCTGGAACCTTCCGGATAACTGGTTAAGAGCTACAACTCATGATGGGAGCGGTGCGAGTTATGGCGGCGGCCAGTATTTTGGTTCAACCTTTTTGAGAGATGGTGGGCGCTTATACGTTGTGAGAGTTCGTTGGCAAAGTGAGAATGCCGACGACAGGCCGCGTTTAAAAGAAGTAAAACTCAAAAACAGTTTTCCAACCGTCAAGTTAACCGATGCTCCGACTTCAACCCCGGACGGCAATGCTATCAGCCAATGGCGAAAAATCCGTGGTTTTGATGTGTCTGCAGATCTAGATGGTGATAACTACTTGTCGCCAAGCGAGTATCGAAATCGAACCAATAAGAACGCGACAGCACGTTTTCGTTGGGAATCAAGAGTGGTGCCATTTGGTCGAATGTGGAGCGCTAACTCATCTTGGTCGCTAACGAACGTCGCAAACGCGGATTATCTATCTGCTATTCATCGCTACTACAAGCAAAGCTGGGCAAGACAAGGTTTGAATGGTGCGTACAACGACGACACAAATAAACTCATTGGCTCGAACCAGTTCTATGTTCACTCTGGCGGGCATGTTCAAGAGTTAGGAGCTGTTGCGGGTTCGAATCAAGCGGATGATCTCTACAAGCAACAATTTTCAGCGTTTCTCAAAAATCTTTCTGCTTTAGAAAGTGATGCGTCGATTGGGTTGAATATCGGAACCGCGAACTTACTGGGTCGAAATGGACAGTCTCATCTTAGCGAGGCGGGCTCTCTGTATTTACGCGAGCACTACATTTTTCCGTCTACTGGGTTTAGTGGTTACTCGGGGCTCTCAAAATTCTGGGATAATTCTGCGCTCGCCTACAATGGGCAAAGTGTTATTTTTCAGGCGACAACGCGTTATGGGCGAGTTCAGTATCTTGGAAATAGTGAAGATAATTGGAAGCAAGACCAATACTCGACCCTAGCGATCTACCACCTCAATCGACACGCTCAACATAGCTACTTTAATCAGTGGAACAATGGTTACGTCTATGGAAGTGGCAATACGACGGCTGACACTTTCTGGCAAAGTGGTGTCCCTAAAAACATCGCCTACCAACCCAGTTCGTTATTGGCCGTTGACTTGGGAGAGCCGAGTCATCAAATCCCACATGGCTTTGCGCCGATTCCTTTGATGCTTTCGACAACGACACCTCAGCCTGCTGACTACACCATCGTTGGCGATTCCTCGATGAACGAAATGGTGCATGCTGATCTGCCCAATGGTATCACTCACGTTCTACCGACGTTCACGTACTTTATGTATCAATCTGAAAATCAGGTGGTTGCTGGTGGCCCTGAGGACATGGTGTTAGCGAGAGAGTTCAGCAATGGTCGTGTGTTGTATCGCACGGATTTCCACGGTAAGAATCCGAGCTTTTATGACGCGGCAAAACTCACCATCGCGCTGGATGTTCCAATGAAACCTGTTGATGCCAACGGTAACGTTGGTGACTATGTGAGTGAAATCGAAATTGGCGGTTATGAAGGGCTGTTCTTACTTTATTAGAACCAATGTGAGTGAGTACTCTCGAACCAGAGCAGACTAGAGCTTAGGTTCGGGATATGAGCTTATTCTTTTTACACTGCTTAAACTCTTTGGCGATCCACGATTGCTCGTTTAAACCATTGTCGATTAAAGCAAAAAGGTAGCCATCGACTTTGCTTGAAGCCGCAGGATATTCTTGAAAAGCGTGCTTAGGGTAGCCGGGGTAATCTGTCTCGTATTGAGCGTCTAACTGCTTACCGAGTTGACGCCATTTTACGAATAACTCAGAAGAAGATGTCTCAACCTTATATTGGCCCAAAATGCGTTGGTGATGGGTTAACGCCACTTTAGCGCAGTGGTTGGTCTGTACGACTTTTTGTATCAATTCAACTTGTTCTTCACTCATGGTTTTCGCCAGTACATTCTCTTGTTCGATGCGCGCCATTCGCTCACCAAACGTTTCAGCATGGATGGGAAACACAAAAGTAAGCGGTAAAGCCAATACCAAAAGACGCTTGTAGAACATAACCAAACTCGTTAGAAGGATTCGCGGCTATTATGCCGCCCGCCGCCAATATTATTAATGAATATAAACGCTTAATTGTAAGAATTATTTTTATCGAGTGGATTAATAAATGCTTTCTGTTTTCTTTTATTCGCTAGGCGAATGGTTTGCTTGTTCCGCTGGAATAACGGCTCTCTCCGATCTTAATTTAATCGGAATATGAGCGGTTAGAGATGTTGGATATCGATCGAGTGGTAAGGAAAGCCGATCGCTTTAGCGGCGTTCAACAAAGCTTGTTGAGTCTTGAATACTCTGGGTTGCATTTTTCTGTCGGATTCAAGAAAGCTGTTTACTCCCCACTTATGACTTTTGACCATTAAGTAATAACCATTAGCTCCAGGGGACACGACACCAATTGCTGCTTTCAGGTCGCCACGACTGAAATGTTTTTTGAACTCACGTAATACCATATCAACATCCTTATTCGATGATAAAAAAAGGGAGCGCATTGCTCCCTAGTTAGTGCTTTTCTTAATGTTTACAAGAATGCGCGGTATGGCAGTTCTGGGTCATTTGTGAAGATGTCTGCAAAGCCACGGAAGTGCTGGTAGTGCATGCGGCCTTTATCTGTTGGGTATGTGTATTTACCACCAACTTGCCAGAAGAAAGGTGCGAAGCCGTATTGAAGACGTTCTTTCTTCATGTTCCACAGCATTTCGATTTCACGCGGGTCATTTTGGAAGTTAGCCCAAATGTCGTGGTGGAACGGAACAACTACTTCACAGTTCAAAGACTCAGCAGCACGAAGAATGTCTGAAGATGTCATTTTGTCTGTTACGCCACGTGGGTTCTCACCGTAAGAAAGCAGTGCAACGTCGATCTTGTGGTCATTACCGTGTTTAGCATAGTAGTTTGAGTAGTGAGAATCACCAGAGTGGTAAACTGAACCGCCTGTTGTTTCTACTAGGTAGTTCACTGCACGGTCGTCCATTCCGTCTAGAATTTCTTTGTCTAGGGAAGATGTTCCTTCAGGAAGTGTCACTAGAGCTGTACGGTCGAATGCGTCAAGAACCTTGATGTTCACGTCTTTGATTTTGATCTCGTCGCCAACTTTAGCAATAACACACCGATCTTCTGGCACACCCCATTTCATCCATAAATCAACACACGCTTTAGGGCCAATGAATTTAACGTGGTCGCCGCAGTTTTGTAGAACTGCCGCTGCAACGTTGATATCAATGTGGTCGCCGTGGTCATGAGATGCCATAACTGCATCGATCTCTTTGATAGCGAAAGGGTCCAATGGGAAGATCGCGGTACGTAGGTTTGGTTGAAGTGCTTCCACACCGCCCATACGCATCATTTGGTGCTGGTTTTTCATTTTTTGAACGGCTTGTGTTTTTTTACCAGTACCACACCAGAAGTCCATTGATAGGTTTGCACCTTCTTCTGATTTTAGCCAAATACCTGTACAACCCAGCCACCACATAGAAAACGTACCCGGTTGCACAACTGTTTGTTCAATCTCTTCATTTAACCATGTGCCCCACTCAGGGAATGTATTTAGGATCCAAGACTCGCGAGTGATTTCGTTTACATTGCTCATGATAATACCTTTTATTTCAATAATTTGATTAATTTTGGATGTAGGGAGCCGAGCGCCTTAATTTGGATTAAGGCACTGAGCTAAATTTATTATTATTGGTGGGCTAGTTAGCCCTGCGATTTAAACTAGGATGACTTGCGTCCCTTGAGCTTCAATCAGTTTTACGACTTCGGGATTGGCGTCTTTACCGGTGATGACAATGTCTATTTGCTTGGTGCTGCAAAAGAGCATTCCGGTACGTTGTCCAACTTTTGAGCTATCGACCACGACGACAAGCTTATCGACCTGTTCGAGCATTTGTTGTTCGGCTACGGCCGTTAACATGTCGGCTTTGTACAGCCCGGCATCGGTTAAGCCTTTACCTGAGGTGAACATCCAGTTTCCCGCATAGCCGCCTAATGAATTAGGGGCAGGGTTTAGAAAGATGTTCTGCGCTTTGTTGTATTGACCACCAATGATGATGACATCGTCATGATCTTCGTTGATCAAGTAGCTTGCGAGTGGAAAGTAGTTCGTTACGATTTGAACGTCATCGCCACATAATTGCTGACCGAGTAGGAAAGCCGTCGAACCACAGTTGATCACGACTGTATCGCCAGCCTGACAAAGCCCTGCAGCTGCTTGAGCAATCTCTGATTTCTCTTCATAGAACTCAGTGCTGTTGATATTCAGTGGTGACCACTTTCTCTTCTGAGTTTCTACTCGTTCCGCACCATTTCGAATTTTTCTAAGTCGGCCAACTTCATCTAACTTAGCGATATCGCGCCTAGCAGTAGCAGGAGAAACGCTAAATTTATCAATAATATGAGAGACGTTGATTGTCTGCATATCTTCTAACAGCGACAAGATGCCGTTATGTCTTTGTACTTCATTCATATTTATCACTCTTTTTGTCGTTGTGACAATTTAATGATTACTTTTGATTTGTTTTGATTCTAATAATCACCATCATGATTGTCAAACCACATCGCTATAAAAACCAGATATTAATCACAATGTTTTATAAGTGGTTGATTTTATTGTATTTATAATTTTTACGTGTGATCTAAAGCTCAATTAAGCACATTCTGGGTGTGGTTAATTGATATAAATCAAAGTAATCACAAGTGAGCATTGAATGATTACTTTTGATTGGTAAAGTCTAGTTCGTGAGCAAAACTAGAATCATCACATCCTACAAATCATTAAAATTAAAAATCAATCAGGGGTAAAGATATGGAATTCTTATACGATATTTTCTATATTTTTTACAGTCAGGTAATGACCAAAGCACCGTTGCTACTCGGTCTTGTTACTTGTCTCGGCTACATCCTTCTAAAACGTGACGCAACAACTGTTATCTCCGGCTCTATTAAAACCATCGTTGGTTTCATGATAGTGCAGGTAGGTGCAGGAACATTGGTAGCGGGTTTTAAACCGGTTATTGAAAAAATGAGTGAAATACATGGATTAACGGGATCGGTAATTGACCCGTACACCTCCATGATGTCCACCATGGAAACCATGGGCGACAACTACTCTTGGGTTGGGTATGCAGTATTACTGGCTCTTGGGCTAAACATTCTACTTGTTGCCTTCCGACGTATTACGGGTATCAGAACCATCATGCTGACTGGGCATATCATGTTCCAGCAAGCTGGCCTCATTGCTGTTTTCTACTTCGTGCTTGGTGCAGGTATGTGGGAAACCATTATTTATTCAGCAATATTGATGGCGTTGTACTGGGGTATCTCCTCAAACATCATGTTCAAGCCGACTCAAGAAGTCACTGGTGGTGCGGGTTTCTCGATTGGTCACCAACAACAGTTTGCTTCATGGGTAGCCACCAAGGTTGCACCGAAGCTTGGCGACAAGAACGACAGTGTTGACCACATCAAACTGCCTAAGTGGTTACACATTTTCCACGACAGTATCGCTGCAACAACGTTAGTAATGACTGGCTTCTTCGGCATTATTCTTCTTTCGTTCGGTCTTGATAACCTTCAGGACATGGCAGGTAAAACGCACTGGTTTATCTACATTTTTGAAACTGGTTTGAAATTCGCTGTTGCCATTCAAGTCATCGTTACTGGTGTTCGCATGTTCGTTGCGGAACTGTCCGAGGCATTTAACGGTATTTCTCAACGCCTTATTCCTAACGCTGTTTTAGCAATCGATTGTGCTGCTATTTACGCCTACTCTCCTAACGCAATGGTATTTGGTTTCATGTGGGGCGCAGTGGGTCAATTCACCGCTGTTCTTGCAATGCTAGCGTTTGACGCACCAATCATGATCATTCCTGGCTTTATCCCAATGTTCTTCTCGAACGCCACTATCGGTGTGTTTGCTAACCACTTTGGTGGCTGGAAAGCGGTGATGAAGATCTGTTTCGTGATGGGCATCATCGAAGTGGTTGGCTCTGCGTGGGCAATCCATATCTTCGCTCAATCAGGTACTGAGTTTAATGGCTGGATGGGCATGGCTGACTGGGCTCTGGTATTCCCACCAATCATGCAAGGTATCTCAAGCTCTAGCATGTTCTTCTTTGTGATTTTGGCTTTGGCTGGCATCTACATGTACTTCGCTTCTAAGCAACTACGAGCTGAAGAAGACGCAGAAGCTGCTGCTGAAACAATGACCGCAGTAACGCCTGAAGGTATTGAGGTTGAAGTCGCGGTTCCACAACAATCGACAGCAACCGCTGAAGCACCATCTGTTTCAACAACGGCAGCTTCTACAACATCAGAAACTCGAATCTCACCAGCCGCTGACCAGAAACCGGTTCGTGTCTTAGTGTGCTGTGGCTCAGGACAAGGTTCTTCAATGATGTGCTCTAAGAAAATCAAAGAGTATTTGGACAAGAAAGGCATCCCAAGCTCGGCCTTTAACAGCGCCATCACTGATTACAAATCACACCTTGGTTCATTCGACATCATCGTTACTTCGGTTGCTCTTGCAGCGAAGATCACGGGTCTGCCGGAAGGTAAGCAACAGTTAGCGGTTAAGAACATGATTATGGTGAAAACTTTCGGCGACGAACTTGTTTCCATCATCGAGAACAACTTCCATAAATAATTAAAAACGGCTCAGTGGTGTCGCACTGCTGAGCCAATAAAAACAATTATATAAGTGAGCAATAACATGAACTTAAAAGAATCTCTTATCAAGAATAACTCTATCCTACTGAACGCAAAAGCAGCTGACTGGAAAGCGGCGATTAAGCTAGGTACTGACGCATTGGTGAAAGCGGGCGTGGCTGAAGAGCGTTACTACGACGCGATTACTAAAGCGATTGGCGAAGAAGGCCCTTATATCTGTATTCACGATGCGTTCGCACTGCCTCATTGCCGCCCTGAAGACGGTGTTATTCGTACTGGGTTTGCGCTAACCGTGCTTGAAACGCCAATTACGTTTGAAGGTGTTGATGAGCCTGTAGATGTGCTGATAACACTAGCGGGTAAGGACTCAGAAGAGCACATCGAAGGCACCATGCAAGTGGCGAACTTGATTGAATTCGATGAAGACTTCTCAAAACTTCGCGCGTGCAAAAGCCCAGAAGAAGTGGCGCGTTTAATTGATGCTGCATTGCTTCAAGCGGAAGCGGCGTAAGGAGGCAACGATGTCTAAATATAGCCAATTGAAACAACGTGTTTTAGAAGCCAATTTGCAACTTCCGAAATACGGTTTGGTGACATTTACTTGGGGTAATGTCTCTGAGTTTGACCGTGTTAACGGAGTGATAGCGATTAAACCATCAGGTGTCGAATACAGTGATATGACGGCTGAAGACATGGTGGTCGTCGATCTCGAAGGCAAGGTTGTTGAAGGGAAACTCAATCCTTCAAGCGATACCGCAACGCACTTAGAGCTCTATAAAGCTTTCCCTGAAGTGAGTGGCATTGTTCACACGCATTCACGCAGTGCCACCATTTGGGCACAAGCGGGTATCGACATCCCAGCCTTAGGCACCACTCACGCTGATTATTTCTACGGTGACATCCCATGTACACGTCGATTGTCTCACTCTGAAATTTCTGAAGAGTACGAGAAAAATACTGGCTTGGTGATTATTGAAGAGTTCAAGCAACGTCGAATCGATCCAATGGCCGTTCCAAGTGTGATTGTTGCAGGACATGCGCCGTTCTCTTGGGGCAAAGATGCCAACGACGCCGTTCATAACGCGGTGGTATTAGAAGAAGTGTCGGCAATGGCGTTGGCAACGCGCACCTTGAATAGCGGCATCAAAATTCAGCCAGAACTATCCGACAAACACTACTTACGTAAGCACGGTGAAAATGCTTATTACGGCCAACAGTAAATCGGATTTCGTTTAAGTAAGTCGTTTCTATTCGAAGTAGCTTCAATATTGATTAGGCCCGACTTCAGGGAATAAGTAGAGGACTCTATGTATAAAGTGCTGGCGTTAGATCTCGATGGAACCGTGTTAAAGGATGATCACACGATTCATCCAGAAGTAAAAAAGGCGATTCAAGAAGCCAAACAAAGTTGTCACGTCATGATTGTTACTGGCCGACACCACACAGCAGCACGACCTTACTATTACGAATTGGGGCTAGATACTCCAATCATCTGCTGTAACGGCACTTATGTTTATGACTATCAAACTGAAACGGTATTGACTCAAAACGCCATAGAGAAAGATAAGGCACTTACTTTCATTAACATGGCTGACGAGTTTCAGCTCAAGATGGTGATGTATATAACTCATGCCATGACGTACTCACAGTACAACCCATTTGCCTACATGTTGGCATTGGAAAGCTGGGCTGAAACGGCACCAGAGCAACATCGCCCACAAATTTACCAAGTGGAATCATTCATAGAAACAGCTCAACAAGCTGAACACGTTTGGAAGTTTGTGGTAGAGGGGAGCCAAGATTCCGTCGACCGTTTAATGCAACACCCATGGATAGGAGAGAACTTCAACGGTGAGCGTTCTTGGTCAAACCGAATCGACTTTGCTGCAAAAGGTAACAGTAAGGGCCTACGCCTTGCTGAATACATCGCAGAACTCGGTTATCACGCCGATGACGTCATTGCCGTCGGTGATAACCACAACGACATATCCATGATTAAGTACGCCGGATTCGGTGTAGCGATGCTCAATGCTGATGACATCGTCAAATCACACGTTCAACGCGTGTGCTCAACAGATAACAACCATGATGGCTTAGCCCGTCTAATACGTGAACAAATTAAAGGATAACAACATGACTAAACCAATGATTCAGATCGCCCTAGACCAAACAAATCTTCCTGCCGCAATTGAAGTGGCAAACAACGTTGAAAGCTTTGTTGATGTGATTGAAGTGGGCACTATTTTGGCTTTTGCTGAAGGTATGACAGCGGTTTCTACCCTTCGTAAAAACCACCCAGACCATATCCTTGTGTGCGATATGAAAACCACCGATGGCGGCGCAATTTTGGCTCGAATGGCATTCGAAGCGGGTGCTGATTGGATAACCGTTTCTGCGGCTGCACACATCGCAACCATTGGTGCGTGTAAGAAAGTCGCTGACGAATTTAACGGTGAAATACAAATCGAAATTTACGGCAATTGGACAATGGACGATGCTCAATCTTGGGTCGACCTAGGTATCTCTCAAGCTATCTATCACCGTTCTCGTGACGCTGAATTAGCTGGTGTGGGCTGGACTGAAGAAGATCTTGTGAAGATGCGTGCATTGTCTGAAATGGGCATCGAGCTTTCTATCACAGGTGGCATCGTGCCTGAAGACCTTTACCTATTTGAAGGCATTAAAGCGAAAACCTTTATTGCAGGTCGCGCACTTGCGGGTGAAAAAGGTAAAGAAACAGCAGAAGCACTAAAAGCTCAGATCGACCGTTACTGGAATTAGGAGGCGTTATGTACCAAAACTTATTACGCCACCGAGTAGGGCTTTATGAGAAGGCCCTACCTAACGAACTCAGCTGGGAAGACAAACTGGCAACAACCAAAGAGCTCGGCTTTGATTTTCTTGAGATATCGGTAGATGAATCAGACGAGCGCCGTAGCCGTTTGGATTGGAATGACGATGAAGTGTATGTCTTACGTCGCCTGTGTGAAAAGCATGGTGTACCGCTGCAATCCATGTGTTTAAGCGCGCATCGCAAGTTCCCATTTGGATCTGCAGATCCGGTGATTCGTGAACAAGCGGCTATCCATATGGAAAAAGCGATCTCACTCGCTTACAAATTGGGTATTCGTACCATCCAATTGGCTGGGTATGACGTTTACTACGAGCCTGCGGATAAGGTGACTCACCAGAGGTTCATTGAAGGCATGAAGCTTTCTGCGCAGTTGGCGGAAAGGTCGGGCGTTATGCTCGCTGTGGAGATCATGGATACCGATTACTTGAACTCTTTGAGCAAGTTTGAAGTGCTGAGTCGTGAAGTCAATTCACCGTATTTCACGGCGTATCCAGATGTGGGTAATATCTCCGGTTGGAATTACGACATAGTGACGGAACTAAAGTTGAGCAAGCCTCATATCACTCAGATCCACCTCAAAGACACTTATAAAGTGACTGACGAATACAAAGGTCAATTTCGAGACTTAGTGATTGGTGATGGTGAAGTCGACTTTAATGCCATTTTTGAAACGTTGAAAGAGACTGAGTGCGTCGTACCACTCGTGATTGAGATGTGGGCTCAAGATGAGCGTTGGAAAGAGAATATTCTGACGGCACAAAAGCGTTTGAACGAGGTATGTGTGCAAACGGGTGTTCCGATGTTGTTTGACCACTAGCTCTACTTAGAATGATTAACCCGTTTCTCTTTGCGTTCTCAATGCTCCTAACGAAAAGAGAAAATGCAGCATATTGCCCCCCAATATGCTGCATTTTTATATCAACATGTCGCTCTAAACTGTTGAAGCTGAGGTTATGTCAATTTCGAAATAGTGGCTGTTCTTAAACAGCAATAGTCACATGATCACGGCCTACTTCAGCCATCTTAATTAGGTAGTCCGTATGGTATTTCTTCTTGATGACGATTTGGCTACCGATTTCAGCAACAATCTTCACGACCTCTAACGCATCAGAAGGATGCAATGAAGAATCTTTTGAAATTTCGATATTAACGCCCAAATTTGCCAGTTTCATAATGTCGCTAGAGTGCATGATAATATCCAATATATTTTATTATGGTGGACTATATCATCATCGATTAATTCAACGCCACTCTGCTAAGCCCAAAGTTTTGAACGATGCCCTCAAACTATGATTTCAATATGCAAGTAGTGAAATTTGATCGCAAACTGATACCATGGTCTTTCTTATGGGATTATGCCAACTTTGGCGGGGATGTTGTTGTTCAGTCTCGTGTGAAGAAATGAACAGTCAACTTGATAGGTTTTATCTATAACAAAGATAAATAGAAACGATTATGTTTATTTTTAATGCCGACCTATTCTTTATCCACACTAATTCAATGGTTTAAATGCTGGGTCTACTTAAATTTACGGTGTCACAACGATTGTGCACATTTACCCTCTAAGGAATCGATCATGAGTAAAAAACTAACTACAGCAGCAGGTTGTCCTGTCGCTCATAACCAGAATGTTCAAACGGCGGGCAAACGTGGTCCACAACTTCTTCAAGACGTTTGGTTTTTGGAGAAATTGGCCCATTTTGATCGTGAAGTGATTCCAGAGCGTCGTATGCACGCGAAAGGCTCAGGTGCTTACGGCACATTTACCGTTACACACGACATCACAAAATACACCAAGGCAAAATTGTTCTCTGAAATAGGTAAAAAAACCGACTTGTTTGCACGTTTCACAACAGTTGCGGGTGAGCGCGGTGCTGCCGATGCTGAACGTGATATTCGTGGCTTTGCATTGAAGTTTTATACTGAAGAAGGCAACTGGGATATGGTGGGCAACAACACGCCAGTATTCTTCCTTCGTGATCCTCTTAAGTTCCCTGACTTAAACCACGCGGTGAAACGTGACCCACGCACCAACATGCGTAGCGCGAAAAACAACTGGGATTTCTGGACTTCTTTGCCGGAAGCTCTGCACCAAATTACTATCGTAATGAGTGACCGTGGTATCCCTGCGACTTACCGTCACATGCACGGCTTTGGTAGCCACACGTTCAGCTTCATCAACGCTGATAACGAACGTTTCTGGGTGAAATTCCACTTCAAATCTCAGCAAGGTATTAAGAACCTTTCTGATGCAGAAGCGGCACAAGTGATCGGTGATGATCGCGAAAGCCACCAACGTGATTTGCTAGACAGCATCGATAACCAAGATTTCCCGAAATGGACGTTGAAAGTACAAGTGATGCCAGAAGCGGATGCAGCGAAGGTTCCATACAACCCGTTCGATTTGACTAAGATCTGGCCTCATGCAGATTACCCGTTGATCGAAGTGGGCGAATTTGAGCTAAATCGTAACCCGCAAAACTTCTTCGCAGAAGTAGAGCAGTCAGCATTCAACCCAGCGAACGTAGTTCCAGGTATCAGCTTCTCGCCAGACAAGATGCTGCAAGGTCGTCTGTTTGCTTACGGTGATGCACAACGTTACCGTTTGGGTGTAAACCATCAGCACATTCCAGTGAATGCGCCTCGTTGCCCAGTACACAGCTACCACCGTGATGGCGCGATGCGTGTCGATGGTAACTTCGGTGGCACATTAGGTTATGAGCCAAACAACGAAGGTCAATGGGCTGAGCAACCAGATTTCGCTGAACCAGCACTGAACCTAGATGGCGCAGCAGCACACTGGGATCACCGCGAAGATGAAGATTACTTCTCGCAACCCGGTGACTTGTTCCGCCTAATGACACCAGAGAAGCAAGCGATTCTTTTTGATAACACTGCTCGCAACCTAGGCGGCGTGCCAAAAGAGATTCAATTGCGTCACCTAAGACACTGTTACAAAGCTGACCCTGCATACGGTGAAGGCATTGGTAAACTGCTTGAAATCGATGTGAGCGAATTTAAGTCGTAATCAATCATCTTGATTCGTTAATTGAAAGGCCGTTGAGTGAACTACTCGATGGCCTTTTTTGATCTCGCTGAATATCAAGCAACCCTAAGTCATTGAAAAATCTAACAATCCACATTAATAGTTTTTACCTATCGAATTGATAAATCTATCCCATTATCTTTGTAAGAGTGATGGGATTATTCTACGACTATCAGTTTATAAAGTAGAAGAGTTTGAGATGAATAAGAGCGCATTAATCGTTGAAGGTGGAGCAATGAGAGGTATTTTTGCTGCTGGAGTTTTAGACGCCTTCATGCAAGACGATTTCCGTCCTTATGATTTTGCCATCGGCGTATCTGCAGGTGTGTCGAATCTGGTTGGCTACTTATCTCATGCACCAAAACGCAGTTATGATGTGATCACCACGATGGCGACGGATAAAACTTTCTTTAATCCTGCTCGCTTTGCCAAAGGCGGTAACTTGGTAGATGTTAAATGGTTATGGAACGAATCCAATCAACGTTATCCGCTCGATTGTGGTGAGTTGTTTTCAAGTATCCCACTCATTGCTGCTGTCACAAATGTCGATACGGGCAGTGCAGACTACTACCATATTAAGCCAGAAAACCTTTCTAATGTTGTTGAAGCAACAACGGCTTTACCTATCGCTTACCGTGAAACTCCGTGTTTCTCTGGTGGCTGTTATACCGATGGCGGTGTAGCCGATTCGATTCCGGTTCGTGAAGCATATCGCCGTGGCGCACGCGATATTACCGTGATTCTGTCTCACCCATTGAGCTACCGAATGAAGCCTCAAAAGCACCAATGGATGCTGAAGAAACTATTAAAGAAATTCCCGAATATTGCTGAGTCGATGGCGGTACGTGCTGAAAACTACAACCAGTCTCTGGAGTTCATTCGTAACCCACCCAAAGATGCGACTATTAAAGTGATAGCGCCACCTGAAGCCTTCGCGGTTAAGCGTTTAACTATGGATCAAAGTACTCTTAATACAGGTTACGAGATGGGCGTCAAAGCCGGTGAAGAGCACCTTGCTATTAGAAAAGGCGTTTATGGTTTAGACACTGAAGATTGTCATTTCTGCGTCTAGGAACGGTTTTAGAATACTGAATAAACGACGAAGCCACGCTGTTCACTTCAGAATAGCGTGGCTTTGTATCTGTAGACCTAGTTTGTTTTTAACTCAGCCTGCTGTTAACTCAATCTGTTATTAAACGAGTTCGTTGCCGCTGGTGTTGCCAGCAAAGAAAGCATCAACACTGGTGAGTGTTGTGTTCGCGATATTGAACAGAGCATCTTTGGTTAAGAAAGCTTGGTGACCTGTGAACAGCACGTTGTGACAAGCAGATAGACGGCGGAACACATCATCGACAATCACGTCATTTGATTTGTCTTGGAAGAACAGCTCTTTCTCGTTGTCATACACATCAAGACCAAGTGCGCCAATCTTACTCTGTTTAAGCGCTTCGATAGCAGCTGTGGAATCCAGTAGTTCACCACGGCTGGTGTTGACAATCATCACGCCGTCTTTCATCTTCTCAAACGCAGTCGCATCTAATAGGTGGTAGTTCTCTTTACTCATTGGGCAGTGTAGAGAAATCACATCAGACTCTTGGTAAAGTTCGTCGAGTTCAACGTATTTAGCGCCTAACTCAACAGCTAACGGGTTTGGATATGGGTCATAGCATAGGATATTCATGCCTAAACCCTTCAGAATTCGCATCGTCGCTAGGCCAATCTTACCCGAGCCAATCATACCGACCGTTTTACCGTGGAAGTTAAAGCCAACTAACCCCTCAAGAGAGAAGTTCGCATCACGAGTGCGTTGGTATGCCTTGTGTAGTTTACGGTTCAAACACATCATCATGCCAACCGTGTGTTCTGCTACCGATTCTGGTGAGTAAGCCGGAACGCGAACCACTTGCAGACCAAACTCTTTGGCTGCGTCTAGGTCGACCTTGTCAAAGCCCGCACAGCGCATCGCGATTAACTTGGTGCCGCCTTGAGCAAGAATCTCTAACACGTCTCGCGATAGGTCATCGTTTACAAACGCACAAACCACTTCGTTGTCGTGCGCCATTTTTGCTGTTGTTGTGGTGAGTCGAAAATCGTGAAAATGAAACTCAGCGTTGAGTTCGCCTTTTGCCAGTTCGAATGATTTTTCGTCGTATGATTTTGAGCTAAAAAAAGCAATGTTGAGCATGGCTTCCTCTCTTACCTAAAATATAAATAACCCACTAATTCATTCTCTGAAACGGGATTAAAACAAGGGCATGTTGACCTTTCGCGGTTAAGTTTTGTTCGAGATAAAATCGTTTTAATCGCGACGAGAGGTTTGCCGCCTAGTCATTCTAAGCAAAACCCTCTCAACAAAGAGTAAAACGATTTTAGCCGAACCCTTCGGGCAGTGTTTGTGGTTCCTTTCTACAGCGTTATCGAATTCTCATGTAGGCGAGCTACACGTCGAATTCTCTGCCTTGTATAAATAACCCACAAACGGCTGCAAAAATCAGCTCGATAGGTCAACATGCCCTACAACTCTGTTCAGTGTGCTAGAGTTTTTTTCTCTTGTCTATCACCATTAGTCATTGTAATTGCTATGGTTATTTGATCTTTTGTCTTCACTTATTGAACATTAAAAATCACATTACGAGGTTGCTTGCTTATAAGTTCATCAATATTGAATGAATCTTACTTTCGGGTGTGGAACGTTGAATTTTCCAGTGTGACGGAATACGTAAATGACTCATATAAAACCTCTTCTCTAACTGTTCTTTGAAAGTTGTGCTTCTGTCTAACGAGTGGCGGTTGTTATTTACCAGTAGTTCTCACTGCTGAATTGACCGGGTTTTCTGCGTAAGTGCTTTTCGAAACCTAAGCTAGTTAGCGCTTCGCTTGTGTCACGAACCATTTGCGGATTGCCGCAAAGGTAGAAAAAACTGCGGGTTTGATTGAAAGCGACAGACGCGGCTTGCTCGAGGTCGCCTCCAAGTAACAAATTTGGGATTCGTCCGCGCAAAGTTCCGGTAACTGATTCTCTAGAAATAATTGGCACATATTTAAGTCTCTCTTGAAAGTGATTAACGAGTTGAGTGATACGATCTCGATAAGTCAGGTCTTGCTCTGTTCTTACAGCATGCACTAGAACCAGATTCTTGAATGAAGAGGCTTTGTCTGAAGCCAACTCATTTTGCTGTATCTGCATGCTCTCAAGTATTGAGATAAATGGGCCTACCGCGGTTCCGGTTGAAAGCATCCATAGATCGTCGGCGATCTCTGGGATCTCATCTAATGTCATAAAGCCACTTGGGTCTTTCCCGACAAAGATGTCATCACCAGCTTGCAATTCGTGAAGTTGAGGCGAGAGCTGACCGTTCTGATCCTTAATAATCAAAAACTCTAGATGCTGATGTCCTTGCTCATGCTCTGGTGCATTCACCATAGAATAAGCGCGTCTCACAAACTCACCTTCGTTATTGAGCAAGCCAAGCTTAGTAAACTGACCTGCCTGATAAGAAGAGACAGGTGCACTAACCTGGAGTGAGAACAATTGATCTGTCCATTCTGTTTTGTTTAGGACTTTGCCTGTAACTAAACCATGAGGAATATCTGTCATATCATCCACCTTTAAGAAGAGAAGTTATCTCATTAAGGATACTCAACTATTTACACTTTAGAGTTGCATGTACCACGCCAATAATGAGAATGCTTATCAATACTGATTGAAGGTTAATTATTGGGTCGAATGTTGTCAAAAAGACAATATACTATTTGAGTCCAAATGACTCGTGCATGTGTTTTTGGTTTCGTTTTAATAGACTTTAGCTGGTTGAACATCGTTAACATAGGTTGAGTGGTTTGACCCCTAGGATATTCAATCAATTACTGAAGAGAATAATTTATAGATGCGTATAATGGCGGCTTTCGTTCTCAATATAACTGTGTTTTATGCTTGATAATCTTCGTATGGCCTTGAACGTATTGTTCGTGACCATTAATACTGCATTCACCGCATTGGCTGTGAGCCTGTTTGCCCTAATCAAACTTATTTTGCCAATTTCTGTCGTTCAAAAATCATGCACTCGCTTAGCTAACTTCACATTCTGGTGTTGGGCTTCTCTTAATTTATGGATGTTGAACGCCAATAACGATATCGAATGGCAAGTGGAAGGGGGGGAAGATATTTCGACCAAGCAGTGGTATTTGATGATGTCTAACCACCTAAGCTGGGCAGATATTGTGATTTTGTCTTCAATCCTAAAAGACAAAATGCCGATGACGAAGTACTTCTTGAAACATGAATTGTTGTACGTACCATTTGTTGGCTTGGCCTGCTGGGGCTTAGATATGCCATTCATGAGACGCCACTCTCGTGAGTTCCTATTACGCAACCCAGAACGCCGTAATGATGATTTTAATGCAATCAATAAAGCGTGTACTAAGTTCAAATTAGCACCGACAACATTGGTTAATTTTGTTGAAGGGACTCGTGCAAACCACGAGAAACTGGCGTCAGCAAAGACCCCTTATCGCCACTTATTGAAGCCGAAAACTGGGGGCGTGGCATTTGCTTTATCTGCAATGGGCCCAATTTTGGATGGCATCGTGGATGTGACCTTAGCTTACCCTGAAAACCAAACCTCTCCGTTTGAAGATATGCTGAAGGGCAAAATGACTAAGGTCGTTGTGCGTATTAAATTGCATCCAATGGATGAGAACGTGAACGGTAATTACTTTGAAGATAAGGCTTTTAAACGTCGCTTCCACAATTGGTTGAACAGCACGTGGAAAGAGAAAGACGTCTACCTTGATACGGTTTATGGGGTTGATAAGCCTTCTGAGGTAGAGACAGTTGACGAGCCTGATGTGGCTTATAAGAAACAAGAACAGTAAGCTAAAACTGAATCGATAGCATTAATAAAGCCGATAGCTCATTGAACTATCGGCTTTTTTATTAATTTGACTTTCTTGATATTCAAACCATTAAGTTAGTACTTACTATGGCTTAACCGCCTGGTAAGCATCAATAATATGCTTTACTCGGCTAGGTTTGCCTTGCTTCTCTTGTCCTTGATGGATACGTAAGTAGTGCTGCAATGTTTTGGCTTTGTATTGCTGTGATACCTTCACTTGTTCATCACAACTTGGTGTCCAGATCTTGTCACCGACGTTTGATATCTCGCTAACGGTTTGGCTCTTTTCTGAATCACCGCGACTATTACTCACCAATAAAATCTCGTAGTAACGACGGTTCTCTTCAATCAACACTTCATCAATAAGACCAAAATGGATCGCCTTTAAATGGCTTCTCAACTCGAATTGCTGATGCACCGGACAAAGCAAGAAATCGATCGCTTTGTCTGGGTGTTGACGATGAATATCATCGACGAGCTTTTGAGTAAGATCGCCACCGACGCCCGCAATAATCACCAGGTGTTTGCCAGTATGTTTCTCAAGCGGGATAGCGGCGACATCCATACAGTAGACTTGCCATTGGCTAGTCACTTTCTGTTCTGCTATTGCACCTTGCGGAAAGTAACGCGTAAGTTTGCTTTCCAAATCGCTCATAAGAGACGGGACAATATCGACAAAGTGAAGCTGAGGTGCTTTGTTATCCGACAACAGTTGAACACCCAAGAAGCCGTGATCACAACAACAGTCCCAAATATGTTGGTAGTCATTGCTGACAAGGGAATGGAGAGTTTGCAGTCGGTTACTTAGCTTCATAAGGCTCGTGTCGTTAGAAAAGGGATGTTGTCTTATCGAAGGCGCATTGTAATGACTTTCTAGAAAAACAAAAGCACCTAGGGTGTGAATCCTAGGTGCTTTGTAGTGGCTACAGAAATGTAAGTATAGGTTTACGATGCTTTGGCAACGGCTCTGATATGGCCTTCCACTCGGTTCTTACCAAGTTGTTGCGCGATAAGTTTCGCTTGTTCCGCCAGCGCTAAAGCTGAGTCTGTTTCACCCTCTATTTGCGAGTATCCCACGCTAACCCCTAGCGATAAGGTGATATCTGGAGTGACGATGGTTTTCTCCGCGATTGCGACTCTGCACTGGTCTAGCTGGAATTTGGCATCTTTCACATCATTGGCTTTGAATAATACTGCGAACTCCTTTCCTCCAACACGAGCCAAGCAAAGTCCCTTTGGCTTGGGGAAGTAACTGCGTATCGATTCTGCAGTCAGCTTGATCATCTTGTCGCCCACCGCTTCACCGTAGGCTCGGTTTACGTGGTCGAAGTTATCGATATCAAGCAGAGCGACATAGGTATCGGGCTCGCTCACGTAGTTTTCGATGGCGATGCTGAAACTGCTCTTATTGTCTAACTGCGTCATCAGATCTTTGCTGCTCAATTGATGTTGAAGCAGTAAGTTAGACAAAGAGACTTCAGTGTAATCACGGATCATTCGTAGAATACTCTGGCTGATCGGTAAGTTTACGTTTACGTACAACACTGCGATCAACTGCTGACGAGAGTGCAAAGGAATACAGTAATGACGTTGGTGTATTTTGAGTTTACACGCCAGTGGATCGGCGTACTTACCACTTCGGTAAGCCATAGTGTCCGGTGTAAATCGCTCTGCAAGGGCTTTGTCACAATGTACCGTGGATTTGTTTCCGTGATAGTCGATGGTACTGAATGCGTGGTTCTCAAGCTGATAGAGACAGAATTGAATGCCTTTTTGGTAGGTGAAACTATCCAGTATGGATTTTAACTCTCGCTTAAAGCTTACAAGGTCATCGACTTTATTCAGTTGCGACAAGGACACGTTCAAACGATAAGCCAGATAGTTGGCACCAATCCACAATAGCAGGAGTGAGCCCAGTACTAAGCCCGTCAACGTAAATTGATGTGAGCTGGTTAAGATGTCATGGCGGTCAGTGCCCGCAATGAACACCCAATTTAAGCTGTTGTCTGCGTCAAATACCGATATTTTGAAGTTATCTTGATAGTAATATTCGTGCTTACCAACGGTTTCACCTTGTGAGAGTTGGTGGCTGATCCCTGCATGGAAGCTGATGGATTTAGAACCGATACGCTGTGGATCCGGGTGGAATACCAGTCGCTCTGTTGCTCTGTCTACAACAAATACATAGCCATTATTAAGCGTTTTTAAATCTCTTAAACCCTGCGTGGTGTGCAACAAGTCAAATTCAATCCATATTTCCTCGTTCAATCTTTCTACCGTGTGTTTTACCGCAAATACCCAACGCCCATCAGGCTTTTGATAAACGGAAGAAATGTAGAAATCCTCAACGACGTTGTCTATTGAATGCCATTGTATTACGGCGATTTGTTCGCTCGAAAGTGGAAGACCTCGAGTGGAAATATAATTTTGAGATTGCGGTTTGTATCGAACGATATCTGAGAAATTGGGTGTTCTTTTTAGGATATTATCACTGATTTCGCGAAATTTTTTGTCATCAAAGCTGGATGCCTTAGGTAAGCCTAAACTGGTCTCAAGAAAGTAAAGCTTGCCGAAAACGGCTTCGATATTTGAGCGAATAGTGGAACTAGCGATACGAATATTTGATGATGATTGGTTAGTTGCTGTAGTTTCAACTTTCTCTAGTTGAGCGATAGCTAAATAAAGCATTCCTCCGGTTAGTAAGAGTATGTATGGTTTGAAAAGCCGAATAAGTGTTTTAGGTAAAGCCATGATATCCAAGACGTTATAGATTCATTTTTATAGTACGGCAATACTAAACAGTTTCATCCATCACATCAATGCAAATGATTCCATATAAAAGAATGATTTATGTGATATTCAGCTAATAAAAAAACCAGCTATAAATATAACTGGCTTTTATGGTTTTTTGGCGTTTTATTAAGCTAGCTTAGCTTTTACTTCAATCAAATCAGTGTTATCTGGCGAGTAGTGCAAAATTGCCATCGAAGTCGGCGATAGCAGCATTTCACCTTCTGCATGACCTGGTTTTACATTTCGTAAGTTGGTATCACAAATGGTGACCCAGTTTTGGTCGCGATCAGTCGGTAACGAGAATCGAGCGGGTGCGTTGGTTTGGTTTATCAAATAAATCAATTCGTCACCGTCTTTGCCAATACCTAAGTGCAGCGCAACAGAGCTTAAACGATTCCAATCATCATGCTCCATGAGTGTGCCATCGACACGGCTCCAGAAGATGCGGTTCGAGTTGCGTTTTTCTCCGCTGAACGCCTTAATAAAAGGCACCATATATTGTTGACGTGCAGAGATCATTTCAGCTAACCAAGTCTTGAAATAAGTTTTTCGCTCAGAATCTTCCCAGTTAATCCAGCTAGTTACACTATCTTGACAGTAAGCGTTGTTGTTGCCTTTTTGAGTGTGAGATAACACATCAGCTGTCAGAATATGTGGAATGCCAAAGGCAAACAACAGACTCGCCATGAAGTTACGTTTCTGTTTTTCGCGTGTGGCAACAACCAATAGGTTTTCGGTTTCCCCTTCAACACCGTAGTTATCAGAGCGGTTATCACCGTGTCCATCTCGGTTGTTCTCGCCGTTATCTTCATTGTGCTTGTGTTTGTAAGAGACAAGATCTTGCATTGTGAAGCCGTCGTGATACGTGATGTAGTTTACGGTTAGTCTGTATGGCCAGTGTGCTGCGCTGTAGATATCGCGAGATCCCATTAAGCGCGTCGCAAACTCTTTTAGATAGCCTTGATCACCGCGCCAGAAGCTACGTGTGATATCACGCAGTTTGTCGTTACATTCATTCCAGCCTAGTGGAAAGTTACCTACTTGATAACCGTTAGGGCCAATATCCCACGGTTCTGCAATCAACTTAGTTTCTTTAAGTACAGGGTCTTGAGCTACGGCTTTAAAGAAAGCAGCCTCAGGGTTGTAGTTGTCACCTTCGCGCCCCAGTGTCGCTGCCAAGTCAAAACGGAAGCCGTCGACTTGGAATTCGCTTACCCAGTAACGAAGCGTATCCATGACTAGGTTGAGTGCTGGCTGGTGGGTAAGGTCGACGGTGTTTCCACAGCCAGTGAAGTTCGCGTAATGGCAACCATGTTTAATGTAGTAGCGGCTATCGAGTGCTTTTAGGTTGAAGGTGGTTCCGCCTTCCCCACCTTCTGCTGTGTGGTTGTACACCACGTCTAGAATGACTTCGATGCCATTGCGGTGCAGCTCACGAATTGCAGTTTTGAGTTCATTAACAGCGTCTTTTTCTGCGTAGCGAGGGTCTGGCACCATGAACAAATATGGGTTGTAACCCCAATAGTTCACTTTATCCATGTCCAAGAGATGAGGCTCATGCATACATGCGGCAATGGGCAAAAGCTGTAGAGAATTGATATTTTGCTGTTTGTAGAACGCAAGCATTTCAGGGCTCACTAACCCTAAGTAGCGTCCTTTAGTATTGGCAGCCACTTCTGGGTGCAGTTGAGATAGACCTTTTACATGCGTTTCAAAAAGAACGGTATCTTCGCGGCTAATGCGTGGCTTTTCTACATCTTGCCAATCGAAGGTGTCATCAACAACGACACATTTCGCCATAGCAAAGCTTTTTTCATTGGTATATGGCGTGACGTAATCGAGCGGTTCGCTTATTGCTTTGGCATACGGGTCTGAAAGCAGGATAGGGCCATTGTCCGTTTCGGCAATGAAGCCGTATTTTTGCCCCGCTTTAATACCATCAATAAAGACATATCTGATATCAGCGTATTCATTTTCCAATTTATAAGTGGTGAATTCGTCGTTCTCGTCAAAAAGAGCGAGTGAAAGAGATTTACAGTCAGGAGAATAAATAGAGAAGTTGCAGCCAGTGTTACCTAGCGTTGCGCCTAGCGGATAAGGGCGAGCGAGCGTTCTAGTCATTGCTTGATTTCTTGTTCGTTTATCGACATCAGTGAACTATAAGTAAAAAGCTTTGTCACAATAAGGTCAAGCAACTTCACAGATTAATTACGGTAAAAAAAATAATTCATCGATGAAGTTCAAATTATATATTTGAGCTAGATCTCACTTATGTTGAATAATTAGATCTGTGTGCTGTCTACTCCTCCTATATTAAGTGATCTACCTCTTTAAAACACCATTCTGTATATTTTCTACTCCCCTCTAGTCCCCCTTAATTAACTTAGGGGCGGAGGAAGTCAAACTTGTCATCCCCTCTTAATATTGACCCCGTTGAAACGAATCAGGGGAAACCCTAAACCTCTCTATCTTACGACTACCATTACTGCCTTTGGTTGCCGCAAGAGAGCAAAAATATAAAAACCTAAAATAAATCGTCCTTAATGGAGTTAAGAATGAAAAAAGTAAGTTTGATTGCTGCTGCAGTGGCAACTACATTAGCTGCTGGCTCTGCGTTCGCTGTAGATTTTAATGGCTACATGCGTGCTGGTACTGGTATTAGCGGAAATGATGGTGGTGACGTTTCATTCATGAAGAATGGTATTGGCCGTCTAGGTAATGAAAACGACAACTATTCTGAGTTTGGTCTGGCTGAAGAACTAAAAACTGGTGAGCAAACTTGGCGTTTAGAGTCAATGATTGCTTCTGGTGCTGATGGCGCAAATGGTTGGGAAGACGGTGACTTTAACGTTGCTCAGTTTGCTGTTAAAGCAACTGGCGTCTTATCTTTTGATGAAGAAGCGACACTTTGGGCTGGTAAAACATACTACCAACGTAAAGATATTCACATCACTGACTTCTACTTTCTAAATACATCAGGTACTGGTGGTGGTATTGAAAATATTTCAGTTGGTAATCAAAAACTTTCTCTAGCAATTATTCAAGATGGCGAAGATGAGAACGGTGCTGGTTACATGGCTGATGCTCGCCTAGCGAATATCGGTCTGTGGGAAGATGCTAGCTTAGAGCTTGGAGTTGTATACAACTTCGGTACTGAAAACAAGAATGGCAAATACGATGGCGATGACGGCCTACTTGCTACAGGTATCATCCACCAAGGTATGAGCAATGGCTTTAACCAAACGGTCGTTCAAGTAGGTACGGCTGGTTACGGTGTTCAAATGGCTAATTTGTGGGGCTCTGGTGCTTATTATGACCGCTCTGGAGACCAGGATGATGGTTTCGGTTACCGAATCCTTAACTGGGGTGTAATGAACCTTGGCGAGTCTTGGGAAATGGGTCACCAACTTGCCTACTTAGCTGGTTCTGATATCGGTGCTTCAAAGCAAGACATCAACCAATATTCTGTAGTTGTTCGTCCAATGTACAAGTGGAACAACACTATGCGTACTATTTTTGAAGCTGGCTACAATGCGGGTGAGCAGATTAATCAAGCTGGCACTGGTGTAGAAGATTTTGGTGGCGCTAAATTTACTGTTGCTCAAGCATGGGCAATGGGTGACAGCTTCTGGGCTCGTCCTGAAATCCGCGTATACGGTAGCTACCTGATGGATCTAGAAAACGATTCATTCGGTGAAGTTAAAGAAAATGGTGTTGTAAAGGCTAAAGGTGCTGACAACGATTTCGTTGTTGGTATCCAAGTTGAAGCTTGGTGGTAAGCCACTTAGCTTAAAATCCTAAACTGTCCTAATTCATAGCCGGCTTACGTCGGCTATTTTTTTAAGGAATGTACGATTAGTAAAAAGGTTTCCTAGGTTAATTATTTTCGTTATGGTAATTAACTAAGTAAATTTCTTAAAAAAATAAAAATAAGGAAGAACTATGTATTTTCGCGCTCTGATGTTGAGTGGTTGTGTTGCATTGGCTGGTTGCCAATCTGCGCAAGTAGTAGAGCAAGTGCAAGTTGCACAAGCTGAACAAGTTAACTCTATTGCTGGTCTTCAATTTGCTCCTATGAAGCTACCAAGTTCGGCAATTTTTGATGTGACACCAAATAGCCAAGTATTAAATTACCAAGGAATAAACAGCCCTGTAGTCGCGGTTGAACTGCCTGCAGATCGCGGTGAGTACTCGATTAATATCACCAGCATTATCGGCGACACAGCGTTTGTTCCAAATGCGGTCATCTATGACGAAAACGGTCGTGAGCTAGAGCGTTATGGTAAAGAGAGCTTCGAATACGCAAAACCAAGACTACACTTAGGAAACCGCCTCGTTGCTGAGAACGATTTTTACCCACCGACAACAGCAAAATCAGTTTATTTAGTTATCTATACAGATCAAGCTGATCTTGGTGGTTTTACTGATGTGATCCATCCTGCTCGCTTGGACGCGGAAGGCCGTGGTAATTATTTACCTGAAGTAAAAGATATCCCGATTCCAAATGCTAACGTTGGTAAGATAGAAGTTACAATCGATAAAGCGAGCTTCTTCTCAATTGGTTCATCAAACAGTGAATCTAATGCTAAACCTGCTGTTGCTAAAATCGATACTATTCAACCTGAAACGCAAACCTACTATCACAATGCGATTCAAACAGCTGTAACTGAAGACAATATTCCTAAAGCTCTTAGCTTATTAGATGAAGCAAAAGCCCTTGGTATTGAAGGTGCACAAGAAGCCTTTGTGCGAGCCGTCAACGCCAAGTAATATAGATAAAGGGTTCCTTTAAAAGTGCAATGCTTGTAAGTTAAGCATCGGTTAGCATCTTCTAAGGAACCCTATCGAATACCGCTTTAATGTATATGCTTTTTATTGGTTCATCGCGGCTTTCCGGGGAAAGCCGCTTTTATCTTCAAGAATTTGCAATGTTCAGCAACTTTCTCGCCTAAAGGGACTTCTGTATTTTCGCATTTTGATACGTGACCAGTAGTCGTTTCCCCTGCTTTATCCGTTTCCATATATTGATCAACATTACCGTTGCTTTCAAGTGTTTGCAGTGCCTGTTTGTGCGCGGCATTTTCAGCTTGTATTTGTTGCGTTGTTGCAGTGCTAGGAGTATGTGCCAGGGCGCGAGCAGCGTCGGTAGATTCTACAAGATCAGTGGTATTAGCCAAAGCCATCCCGCCCATCAATGCTGTGGTCACGATGCCCATTTGGATGGTTTTGATGATATGTTTACGGTTCATGGAAGTTTTCCTAATCAAAATTTAACGACACCGCAAACAACTGCGGTGTTTTGCTGTTGATAGAATATTACATCGAGAATTGAATGTATTTTAATCGTAATTGTAGGGCGTAACCCTTCAAAAAAGGCTGCCAGGATTAATTCTGTTCACTTAAGGGAGAGCGGCATTCCTACTATGATATATCGTTAAGATCTGGTTTTAACGGTTCTAAGGAATATCCTTTCCCTTTAGTTCTAAGTTTTCAGCCATGTAATCGAATGTAGGGGCTATAAAGTATGGTTGGAAATGCCCCGAATTTTAATGGGCGATGCAGTTGTTTATTATTTGCTTAAATCTGCTGGGTTCAATAGTTGTAAAAAAGGGAGACTGACGTCTCCCAAAGGCTAGCTTTCGCTGGTTTTATTATCTTTTTATTAGAATTCCAAGCTTTAAGACTTAGTTCTTGGTTACTGAAACAACTGGGCCATCTACGTCGTCATCCAGCTCGTGAATCGCATTCAGAGTGAATGTATAGCTACCAGCTTCTGTTACGCTTAGTTGGCAGTTACCATCAGTACCTAGGTCGATTGATCCATCAGCAAGTTCAACGGAATCACAACCAAAGTTAGGTGATACCCAATCAGCATCAGCAAACTTGAAGCCATAGTTACCCGCTTCCAAGTTGCCTGTCACAGAATAAACACCATTAGCGACAAAGCTCATTGCCCAATCATCCGTTGCGCCCCATCCATTCATGTCACCTTTAACGTAGACGGTTGTTTGGCCGTATGGCGGAATGCTCGATACATCCTTGCCTGAGTTATCAACCGGCAAACCAGCACCTTGTGCATCGCCTTGAGCTTGTACAAATACAGCGGTGGTTAGTGCAGGGACTGTGAAGGTTTCAGCGGCGAAGCTTGCACCTTTTACAATGTCATCTTCAGAGCTCTGTTGAACGGTGTGAAGTGTAAAGCCCGTTGCTCCCGTGATCTTGAACGATTGAGATTTACTCGTTGAGTTTATAACAACCACAATCGCATCAGCGGTAGTATCTAGGTCTTTGCCCGTGGAGATTCCGTCATCAATTGACATCACGATCAGGCCTTCGATTTGATCTTTGCCCACATTGCGGAAGTCGACACGCTTCATGACTTCTTCTGCTGTGTCTAAGCGGAACAGTTCACTTGAGCTGCGGATTTTTAACAGCTCTAGGAATTGCTGCTTGGTTAGGTCAATGTCCTCTTTTGCAGGCTTGGCTGTGCTGTCGGCAATGATGGTTTTGATGAGTTCCCAGTTGGCACCATCTTTGTCTTCACGAGGTAAGCCAACATTCCAGTTATTGCCAGTACCATCAAACATCACACGGTTGTACCAATCGCCAGAGTCGTAAGAATCGCGCTGCATAGACTTAGAACGAAGTAGTTCAGAACCCATATGGATGAATGGTATGCCTTGGCCTAACATCACGGTAGAAAGCGATACCGACTGCATGCGAGCACGCTCTGCAGAACTAGTACCTGCAGCGATCTTGTAAGCGTTGTTGTCCCAAAGCGTTTGGTTATCGTGTTTTGAAACGTAAGAGATGTTCTCTGAAGGCATTTTGGTGTAACCAGCGGGCGCACCGTTGTAGTCAACGTTTTTGCCCAGTTTGGTATCGCCTTTGTAATCAATCAACACATATTCTGCGAGGTTACCTGCCATCCCTAAACGAACAAGGTCTTGGTTGTGTAAACGACCATTGATCGAATCTTGATCAACTTTGGTTTCTTCGTTGGCAATCGCTGCGTTACCAAAGCCTTGGTTAAAGCGAAGTGGGTGACTACCTTCTGAGTCGACACCACCATCAAATGGGCTACCGCCACGTACGGCGTCACGCAGACGGTCCGAGAAGGTACCGATCTCAGTGCCTGCCATGTTGATTTGGTTCGCTTGATCGAAGCGTGCATTATCGGCTACCTCGCCGAAATCCCAACCCTCACCGTAGAACAGAGTATTCGGGTCGATTTTGCGCACTTCTTCCAATGCTTCTACCATCACGTCTTTTGGCTGGTGGCCCATTAAGTCAAAACGGAAACCATCCACTTTATAGTCGTCAGCCCATACCTTAAGAGAGTCGACCATCAATTTACCCATCATTAGGTTTTCAGTCGCAGTGTTGTCACAACAGGTTGAGTTCTCGACGCCACCAGTGTTTACATTAAGACGGTGGTAGTACCCAGGGACAATCTTATCCAGTACCGACTTATCGTTCACGCCAGATGCGTTGGTGTGGTTGTATACCACGTCCATGATCAGCTTAAGATCCATGTCGTGCGTGGCTTTCACCATTTGACGGAACTCTAGGATACGCTTAGAACCATTTGGATCTGTCGCATAACTTCCCTCTGGAACCGTGTAGTGGAATGGGTCGTAGCCCCAGTTGAAGCTGTCCAGCATGCGTAGGTCATTCATCAACGCTTGTGCATCGCCTGTTGAAGGATCATAACCATCGAGTACATCTTTGATGACTTTATTTTCGTCTTCGTTTCCACACAAGGAGGCAGCAGGTTTTACATCACACAGTTTGCCAACGGTGTCGGTGATATCGACACGGCTCGCTTCATTTTCATCAACGGTAGCGATATCGAATGCCGGTAAGATATGTAGCGTAGTTAAGCCTGCATCTTGCAGAGCTTGTAGGTGCTTGACCGACTCACGATCTGCTTCTGTGAGAGCGAGGTATTTTCCGTTTAGGTTCGCTGTGCCTGCCTTATCGCTGAAGCTAAAATCACGAAGGTGTGATTCGTAAAGTACGTGGTTTGTGTCTTGAACCGTTTTTTCTGTGTCGCGCTTATAGTTACTCCAGCCTTCTGGTTTCAGTGTTGAATCATTAAGGTCAATGACTTGAGAGTATGCAGAGTTCTTCGATAAGCTGAGTGAGTAAGGGTCGGTTACTAGGCGAGTTTCAATGTTGCCTGTGGTTGGGTGGTAAACCTTCACTTGGTAGCGATAGTAACTGTTGACAGCGTTAGGTACCGCGTCAGTCGCCCAGATACCCGTCTCAGTGCTTTCTGTCATTGGAAAAACTTGTGAGCTTTTCAGGTCTTCGCTGTAAAGAACTAGCTCTACATCTTGCGCTGTTGGTGCCCAAAGCTTGAAGGTAGCCGCACTGCCTTCAACAATCGCGCCTAGTTCTTCAGCCATTGCATTGCCAGCATCTTCGCTAGCAAATACCGCATCAAGCACACCAGGTTTTTGAACCTCAGTTGAAGAGATAACATCGCCATTGGCATTGTAGGCAACAAAAATTATCTGAGATTTTAAGATAGTGCGAAGTGTGCTGTCGTCAACATCGATAGCCAGGGCTGGTAAGCTTGCAAGGTGGCGGAAACGCTCTTTCAATTCAGAGGACAGCTCCCCGTCTTTGCTTAGTTCAATTGCAGTTCCGCCGACAATTTCTTTGTCGGCGTTCATCGTGATACTGTTATCTAATGCATAGAAGAGTTTTACAGAATCGGCATTACTAGCTGCTTCCCAAGCGATGGTGGTTGCATCTAACCAATGTGCTTTTTGGCCATCAATATTGACTGGTCTTTCTGAGATTGGGTCGTAGTACAACTCGCTGCTGCCATGGAAACCAAATACGCCTTGTGAATCGCCAAGCTTAGTTAACTCGACTTTTGAGTTCGCACTGCCAAATGCTTTCTCATCACCATTGTGCAAGATGAAGTTCATGCATTTGTGTGGGTCAGAGGCATCTGGGTCAACTTTCAACACATAATAGGCACCGTAAGTATCGCTGATACCATCATATTCGTAAGGGCTGTTCCAGTCGGTTCCGGTTTCACTTAATCCCATGCCGACTAAATCTGTGCTGGTACAGCCTTCACCATTCCAAAGGTGCAGCCCCCAACCGTCGTAAGTTGAGCCAGATGAGCTGGCAGCGGCAACATCGCGTTTGTAGTAAATAACGACTTCGTTTTCAGCTGCAGGGTATAAACCACTGTTGCCAGGGGCTGTACCGTTGTCGCTATCATTATCACTACCACAACCCGCGATCAAAGTAGCGGTGAAGAGCGGTAACATTGCTTTGGCCAATGTAGAGCGTTTGAAGCTCTTCTTTTTGGTATTGTTGAAGGTATTTCGTAGAGAGATAATTTTATTAATATTTATGTTGTTCACGTTTTGATATCCATATTTCACTTTTTATGAAGATGAATATCCTAGCTTTAACCAAGGTCAACTATTTGTGATGGCAATGTATAAAGTTATTTTAAATTCGTAAATATAGGAAACCTAGTGTCAATATCACGCTTTGTATTTGGTTATTGTTAAATTAATTGGATCAATGACTCATTTGCATAATATCAATAATGTAAGGCGTAGAGGCTAGGCGTAGTTAATAAGGATGAGAGCTCATCCTTATTATTGTGAGTAATATATCGAATTGAGAGAGTGTTAATTTAATGTGGAAATTAAGTTATTTATCAATTAGCTAAAAGCGAGCTGTTCGGTAATTTATATTGATAGGTATATCATCCATTTAAGGATAACACCCAAGCCAAAGACGCCAGCGGTTTCAATTCAATATTAAAACTGCCAACACTGTTCTCAATGTCGAGCACTTGTTGCGCTATGCCTTCAATATATTCATTGAGTATGTAACGACCATCAACTAATTTGAGTTTTTGGATTACATCACTTGGAATCTTTAAGTGAATATTTTCAGTGGTATGTTGGCTGAAATTAGCTGCAACAATGGTTAGCTCTTGGTGGTCAGAGCGCAGAAATGCGTAGACTGAATCACTTAAGTTACAGCACTGGTGTAAGTCTTGGTAATCACCTGTTATCGATGAGTGCTCTAGCGAAAAGTTCATTACCTTTTGATAGAAGTGACGCAGCTGCTTTTCGTTTTCGTCTAATAGCCCGCCATCGAATGCGCCGTGGTTCATCCACTTTTGGTGTTGTGGGACTCCGATGTAGTCAAATATGGAAGTTCGTGAGGGCTGTCCAAAGCCTGCATTCTCCGCACCGGGTTCGCCGACTTCTTGCCCAAAGTAGATCATGGTTGGAGAGCTGCTCAATAGAGCGCTAACTAGCATCGCAGGCTTTGCGATATGTGGATTGCCTACAAACTCTGGTGAGGCGATTCGTTGCTCGTCATGGTTATCCAAAAAATGCAGCATATGATGTTCAATGTCGTGCATTTGATGTTGGATTTCAGGGATGATTGCCGTTGAAGCCTTGCCTTGCATGATGGCTTTGAGGCCGTCGTACAGATCTACCTTGTCATAGAGGTAGTCCATCTTGCCTAAGTGAATGTATTAACGGTACAAGTCCGGCTGATACACCTCTGCCATCAGAAAGGCATCGTGGTTTTTCATCTTTATTGATGAGTTGAGGTAGCTCCAAAACTCAACTGGCACCATTTCAGCCATGTCGTAGCGAAACCCATCAACACCTTTATTCAACCAAAACAAGACGATATCTCGGAATTTAGCCCAAGAGTTAGGCACATAAACAGATTCCCAGAAACGGAAATGATCCATGTAATTGCGTTGAGCATAGTCACTCGGTAGTTCAGGGAAGTCTTTTGAACCGTCTGGTCGCATGCCATAATTGATTTTCACCGTTTCATACCAATCATCGAAACTAGGCTTGGCTAAACGTGAGCCGTTACCTGTCCATTTGGCGGGCGTCTCTATAAACGGGGAGTTTAGGTTGGGATGCTGTTCACCACCTAGCGGCGTAAAGGCGGGCTCTATGTCTGGCAATTCAAAGGTGCTGTTGGGAATGTAGTAGAAGTTATTGTCTTTGTGGTATTCCAGCGTTGTGTCATCTTGAGCGCCGAAGTCACTGACACCTTCTGGGTTGTTTAAGCCTTTATAATGACGCGCAACGTGATTCGGTACGATATCGATAATCACTTTTAAACCATTGTCGTGACTTCTTTTGATT
Organism: Vibrio sp. ZF57; assembly: GCF_001691235.1. Taxonomy (NCBI): domain Bacteria; kingdom Pseudomonadati; phylum Pseudomonadota; class Gammaproteobacteria; order Vibrionales; family Vibrionaceae; genus Vibrio; species Vibrio sp. ZF57. The sequence goes on from NZ_MAKD01000019.1 coordinate 84,152, forward strand.
AGTGCCTCGAACTCCTCTAGTCGGCATTCAGGGTTGTCTGCGAGATCTGGGTTTACGGAATAGTAGTCTTTGACGGCATATGGTGATCCCGCACGGCCTTTTACCACGCTAGGGTGATCGTCTGAAATACCAAGGTGCTTGTAGTCATTGATGAGCGCATGATGTGGTACTCCGGTATACCAAATATGAGTCATACCGAGTTTGCGGATTTCAGACAGCGCTTTGTCGGTAAAATCACTGAACTTACCGACGCCATTTTGCTCGATTGTGCCCCATGGAACATGTTGGGTGTTTTTATTGCCAAATAAACGCGTAAAAACTTGGTAGATGGCGTACTTTTGGTTGTACATATTTATAATTCCTTTAACTTCCATCATGTTATGTAGGGATGAAAGGGCTTGTTTATTCTTTGCAGGCTAACCGAATTACAATATGCCTTACTCATCCTTATCAAAATCTACAGGGCGTAATTGCTACAGTATGTGAGCTGTTGCTCAAAAGGAGTCATGTTGTCTTCATCTATTCAAATCGTTATCACTTATTTGGTTCTGGTGGCGGTGTCTGTGTTGTTTGCGGAAAGTTCTAAAGCGCTGTTGGTGTGGTATTTGGTTATCGGTTTCGTGACGTTTTTTGTGTACGCGAAGGACAAGCGAGCAGCGATCAATGGCAATTGGCGTGTGCCAGAGAAAACTCTGCATATTTTTTCTGTTGCTGGTGGCTGGCTAGGGGCGTTGATTGCTCAAGATAAGCTGCGTCATAAAACGCAGAAGCAGCCGTTCAGAGCCATATATTGGGTGACAGTGGCAGTGAATGTTGCGGCGTTTGTGTGGACGTTAACGCCGAGCGGGCAGACGATGTTTGGTCGTTGGCTTAGTGAACTTGTGGGTTATTTATAAAGAGAATAACGGTTAGCACAGGAGTACCAACCGTTAAAATACAGAAGTTATTCGACTAGAGCATCGGAATGGTCGATGCTAGAAGCAAGCCTGCCATACCGTAGTTGAAGCTTTTGATACGGACTGGTGTTGTTAACCAGTGTTGCAGTTGTTTACCTGCCGCTGTCCAGAATGTCACGGATGGTAAGTTGGCGAGCGTGAAGATACCTGCGATGATCGCAAGCTCCCACCATGAACTGCCGCTGCTATAGACTGAAATTGCCGTCAGCGCCATCGACCAACCTTTCGGGTTCACCCACTGAAAACTTGCCGCGCCGATGAAGGTCATTGGCTTATAAGCCTCGGTGCTTTTGGCTTTGCCGCTCAATGCTATCTTAATTGCAAGGTACACGAGGTAAGCAAGGCTTAGGTATTTCAAGATTTGGTGAGTAACCGGATAAGCGTTGAAAATGCCCATTAAACCGAAGCCAACTAGCAGCAACATGGCTGCAAACCCTAGAGCAATGCCAAGCATGTGCGGAATAGTACGGGCAAAGCCAACATTTGCTCCTGATGTCATGAGCATGATGTTATTTGGACCTGGTGTGAAGGTCGAGACGAACGCAAACAAGGCAAGTGCGCTAAGTTGTTCTAAAGGCATTATGGTTCTCCAGCAAAAAATGAACGAAGTGACTGACCGGTCATGACTTTCACGTGTTGAGAAACATAGTAGGTGGAAAGTGAGGCAATTATGTGCTTTTATTTCCTCTATTATCACTTAATGCACAATAATAAGTACTTATGGATAGATTTGACGAAAGGATATTGCAAGAGCTTAAATTGGACGGCAGAATCTCCAACATTGAGCTTTCAGAACGGATTGGCTTGTCGGCTTCTGCGACCTTAAGGCGCGTCCAGGATCTTGAGCGTAAAGGTATCATTCAAGGTTACCGTGCGGTTCTGGATAATGGGCTGATGGGGGTAGGTTTTATTGCTTATGTTTCGATTGGTTTATCAAGCCACAGCAAAGCGGCTCAGCTGGAGTTTGAACAGCACGTCAGTATGGAAAAAGAGGTGGTGGAGTGTCACAATATTACCGGTGCCAACGAGTACTTGCTAAGGGTAGAAACCAAAGACCTACCGGGCTATAAGAAGTTTCATGCCGATGTGCTTGGGGAATGTGCTCAGGTGAAATCTATTACGACTATGGTTGTGATGGACACCCCTAAAGACGAACGCTAGTCGAGTTTTATTTCAGGAGAGGCGCAGTGCCAAATACCAATCAGTTGTTATTGTTCTTAGATGTGGTTCAACAAGGGTCGTTTACCAAAGCGGCAACCTTACATGATATGGACAACTCATCACTCTCTAAACAGATCAAAAAGCTCGAGCAAGATTTAGGTGTTCAGCTGCTGAACCGCTCTACACGCTCGTTTTCGTTGACGTCGGCAGGGGAAGATATTCTCGCACAAACCTATGTACTGAAAGACACCATCAATCAGATTCAAGGCATTGCAGATTCATACCAGTCAGAGCCAAAAGGCGTGCTACGAATTACTTCACCGATCTATTTTGGGCAGCAATATCTGCAACCTATCATCACTCAGTTCATGAGAAAGTACCCAGATGTTCAGATCGTACTTTCACTAGACGATAAGATCGCCAATATCATTGCAGGGCAGTTTGATATCGCGTTTCGCTTCAGTAAGCTTGTTGAATCGAATTTGATTGCGAAGAAGATTGCCGACAGTAATTTCATGTTGGTCGCGTCAAACGATTTTGTGAAGCAGCACGGTGAACCGAAAACGCCACAAGATCTACTCGCTCTACCTGCGGTGATTTATACCAATGGTGATATGACGGTCGACCATCTGCGCATTAGTGAAGAGCCGGGAGGTAATACCTTCCAGAGCCTAACGATTCGTGGCAACTATAAGGTGAGTGATGTTCGTACTATGGTGTCTTGTGTGAAAGATGGTCTAGGTTATGGCTTGCTTGATCAATCAAACCTGTATGCCTCAATGAAAGAACTTGGCTTGGTCACTTTACTGCCGGATTATCCGATCTCTACGATTGATACCGCAATCTACGCTGTGTATCCGCACCGTAAACAGACCAAACTGGTCAAAGAGTTCATTACCACGGTTCAAGACTATATCGGCTCTCCAACCATTTGGGAGAAGATGCAGCAAGGTTAGCTGGATCTCTAATCGTTCAAACATAAAAAAGGAGCCAGAACGTCGAACGCTCTGGCTCCTTTTTATTCTTCCAGCTATAACTGATTTACAATGTAAAGCTTAGCTATAGCTGACGTGAACGGCTCTTGTGCACTAATGCCTATCAATGCTCATGAATCACTTCTTTACCACTTGGGTAGGCTTTGGAACCCAGCACATCACCGTCGACTTCTTTACCATAATAACCTTGGTGGTTGTGGTAACGCTTAGCATTACCTGCAACATCACCCTTGTATCGTGGGTCTTGTGGGCGTTCATGACTGTTCACAAATGCGGCTACATCCCATGCATCCTGAATTGAAAGTTGCTGGCTCTTCCCTAGCGGCATGTTTTCATAGATGAAATAGGCAGCGGTGTTCACCCGGTGCATACCCGCGCCCCAGTTATACGCGTTTTCGCCCCACAATGGTGGAAAGTATGAACGTCCGTCAGCCCCTTTAATACCTTCACCATTTTGACCATGACAGGTTTGGCAGTTGGTTTGGTAAACCTTTTCACCACGCGCTATCGATGGCTCTTGTTCAGGATTATCAATCTTAGGATAGCCACGCCCTGCCAACTTACTGCGGCCATCGATTGGGTATTTGCTTAACAGCTCTTCAGGGAGAGGGAAGCTTTCCGCTTTACCACCGACTTGTAAGTCGGCATCGCTAATCTCAGGAACGGGTGTATCTTGCATGCCGTTCTTGTCTAAGATGCCGCCCATCGCCAGCCAGTATGAATACGCCGTCAGTGCGACCATCTCTTTTGAACCCTCAGCCGGTGGCAGACCATTCATTGAGTAGGTGAAGCAACCTTGGATACGTTCTGCGTAGCTGTTTACCTTGTCATTCTTAGAACGGTACGCAGGGTAGGCCATGTACGCACCCCAAAGAGGGGCAGCGTTAGGCTTCATGCCCGCTTGCATGTGGCAGTTGACACAGTTTTGTTCATTGCCGACGAACGTACCACGCATCTGTTGTGAATCGACAAACAGGGAATAGCCCAGTTTTACTTTGTCACCAAATTCCCCATCAGGAATATCTACCAAGTCGCGTGGCACCAGATATTTATTATCTTGTGGTTTTTCAACGGCGGGCAGTTCGGTTTGGCGATCGGGCAACTCACCTTCGGCATAAGCGATTCCAGAGGCAAGGGTTGCGGTAATTAGAAGTAATGTTTTCATGCGAGCCCTTTAGTATCGGAAAGATGCGAAATAGTAAGAGAGGTTTTTGATCTCATCGTCGGTCAACTTGCCGGCGATATTGCCCATCATGTTTAAATCATCACCCTTACGAGTGCCGTTTTTCCAAGCGTTGAGCTGAGTCTGAATGTAGTCGGCATGCTGACTCGCTAGGCGAGGAAATTTGTCTACGCCCATACCACTTGGTCCATGACAGGTAGCACAAGCAGGAATGTTTCGATCCCAATCACCTTGGAATACAAGTTTACGATACGGGTTATCGATATCGGCTTGTGAGCCGCGTTGTTCTAAATCGGTGAAGTCGTATGAAGGTAATGAAGCGAAGTATTCTGCAACTTCACGACGAATCGCAGGATCAGACACACCATCAGCCATGCCTTTCATGATCGCGCTTTGACGCTCACCACTTGAGAATAAGACTAGTTGATGTTCTAGGTAGTCAGCATTGAGCCCTGCAAGCATAGGTGCGATGTTGGGCATGCCTTTCCCGTCGGCTTGGTGGCAACCGCTACAGGTTTCTGCGGCTTCTGGCATTGGATTGGGTGCTGCTTGTGCAAAACCGGATAAAGAAAGGCTTCCCAGAGCAGCGATGCAAAGCGTTAGAGTTTGAGTTTTTATGTTCAGCTTAATCATGAGGCGTCGCTATTGGTTGTAATGCACGCATTTTCGACATAATTGGTTGCTCGCGCTATTGTGGATTTCCACATTAATTCACTTGGAACTTGAGGTGAGTCTCACATTAATAACCTCAATCACCATAGTGGTATTGATGTGGATTTCGATAGGCGAATCCAACTGCCGTTAACGAAGTGCAAGGGAACTGCCATGTTCGCCTCGGTATAACTGCTTGTTAAGGCTCTTTTATGGCACCGATTGTATAAGCATAGCTGCTTTATGGATGCGGGCTAAAAAAGTTGTGGTGAAATGAAGATTACCTAATGGTTTTGGGTTGATTACTCTATCTAGAGCGGATGCTTTATGTAGATTGGGTACTTTATGTAGATTGGACGTTTATCCAAATAGGGTGCTTTTCTAGATCAAGAGGACGAAAAAACAGGGTAACCTCGAATGACGAAGTTGCCCTGTTGTGTTCTCATCTGCAAATCAGATAAAGAAGTGTTTTGACTCAGTGATTAAGTTATAGCTTGCTGAGTTTAAGCTAGACCTTGTAGATCTTAGCCGGAAGCGCTTGTCTTGCTGCTGCGCCCACAACCCAATCCAACATGACGCCTTTTCCTTCTCTCGTCGGGTCAATTAAGCCAATATCATTGATGTTAACGCCATCGTTCGACTTCATCTTCACAGGTTGTTGTGTGTCACCGATCCAGTGCGCACGCTCACCGAGTTCTTTATGACCAAAGCCGTGTTCAAAGCCTAATGTTCCCGGTTTGATGCCATCAATCACCATCGCCAACGCATGTGTGGTTGAGCTCGGTGTTTCAATCGCAAACACGTCACCGGTTTTGATACCCGCTGAAGAGGCGTCTTGCGGGTGAATGTACACCGGGTTCACACCCTTGATTGATTCTAAGCGTGGTGACAAGTTAGACACCGCACTGTGAATATTGGACTTAAAGTTGGTTAGGGTGAACGGCCACTCTTTTGCTGGGAACTGCTCTGCCAAAGGTGTGCCGTCTGCAAGCTTTTGTGGATACCATGTCGGGCACCCCATGTACTGCTCGCCACTGATGGTGTTGCGAGAGGTACCAAGCTTTTCATTCCAAATAGCCAGTGGTTTGGTCCATTTGTACTTCATGGTTTCATTGGTGTAGGCATTGGTTGCGTCTTCAAAACGACCGCCACGCGCAAAAATGTACGCTACTTTGAGCATCTCTTCAGGCTTGAGCGTTTTGTTCATCACAGGCACTAGGCGCTCAAGACCAGACCAAACAATATCTTCCGCATCCACATTCGGCACGCCACCTTTTACGAACGCTAAGTTAGCAGCCGAGCGCAGGTAGAAGTCTTCAGCGCTATGAATACCGTGCCAGTTACCTTGATTGTCTTTGATTACGTTGTCGCCGAAGCCACCTAGGCCAAGCGTTTTCGCTAGATCAATAAAGAAGTTCTCTAGGTTGATGGCACGTCCGTCTTGAGTGCGGGAAGTTTTAGGCTCAACAATCGGCCAACGAGCGGTGATCGCTTTGGTCGCGACACCATGCCAAGGTGTTGCCATGCCCCAGCTCTCGTAGGTCACTGTGTCTGGCACTAGGTAATCCGATAAGGCAGTCGTTTCATTGATAAAGGCATCGATAGACACGATCAAGCCAAGCTGTTTGGGATCTTTAAGCTTCTCGCCTAGCAGGTTGTCTAAGCCTGGGACACCATATAGTGGGTTCGCCATGTGGTTGATCCACGCTTTTGCACGGTAAGGGTAACCGTCAATCGCAGCTGATAAGTGCTCAGTTAAAAGCGGAGCTGATATTGGGTACCACGGCGCGCGGGTCGGGTAAGGTGACTCGCCTGCGGCAACGCGACGTTTGTATTCGCTGGTGTTTTGATACGGGAACTTGCTGCGGGACAAGAATACACCTTGAGGCTTAGTCTTACCCTTGAACTTGGTAAAGTCGTAACGTGGACCTGCAACCGAAGTTGGGTAGCCGCCCGCTTTCGCCATCGCGCCACCTTTCGCGTTGATGTTACCGATCAGCGCGTTTAGCATCAGAATAGAGAACGAGTTGTAGAAGCCGTTGGTGTGCATGTTGCCACCGTGAGTATCCACGACTGCTTTCGTCCCGTAGCTGGTGAAGCGTTTTGCCAACGCAATAATTTGGTCCTGCGGGATCTCACACTGCTCACTGTAGTATGCAAGGTCATATTTGAAGGCTTCTTCCTTCAATCTTTGCAGAGAAGACTTAACACGAACAGTCTGACCATTGATTTCTACGTCTTGATCGACGAACAGAGCCGCTTCATTCACCTGAATATGTGACGCCAATAGTGACGTTGTCACATCTAGTGCGATAAATCCGTCATCGTCAGACATCGGTTCGCCTGTTTCTAGCAAACCCATATCCGATGCGCGAAGCATGCGCCCGTTTTGTGGGTGTGCTTCGTCACTGATCACAAGGTGTGAAGCATTACACCAATGCGTGGTGCCTGCTTTTTGCATCGCTTGTGCGCTTGGGCGAGACAAGAAGTCGTGATTGTATCGTTGGTTCTCGATGATCCATTGGATCATACCCAGCACTAATGCTGAATCGGTGCCCGGTTTGATCGGTAGCCAGTTGTTTCGATCGCCCGCAGCAAGGCTTGAAGATCCTGCAGGAAGGCTCGGAGTCACTATGGTGTAGCTCAGTTTTCCGTTGGTACGAGCTTCAGCCAGCTGTCTTGCTTGGCGCTTAAACGGGTTACCCGCTTGAGCTGGAGACATACCGATGAAAAGAATGAACTCTGCGTTGTTGAAGTCGGGCTTTAAGTGCGAGAACTTGTCTAGATCGTTCATGATCGCGCCTGAACCTGCGCGGAACGCGTAGCCACAGTAAGATCCATGGTGACCAAAGTTACGAGTGCCGTAGCTGTTAAATGCAAAGCGCTTCAAGATGTCGTCACGGCCTTCATTACCGGCATTAGTCACAAGCAGTTGGTTGGCTTTTGGTCCGTATTCAGGGTTGTTCGGATCGAGTGGTGTTTCGATGTCGCGAATCGATCGTAAGCCTTCAACTTCGCCTTCACCGAACAAGTCACCACCTTCGGTGATCTCAGAGATAAGCTGTTCGTAGCTGATCGGTTCCCACTTGCCTTCACCACGTTTACCAACACGTTTTAATGGTTGTGTAATTCGGTATGGGCTGTTTTGAATCTCTAACATGCCATTACCACGGGCGCAGGCTGTCGAGCGATTATTGATGCCTGACTCACCAGACAAGCCAATGTAGGCGTCTTTTACCGGTGTTTTGAACGGGATTTGCTGATCACTTGATAGCGGGTGATACGGGTTGCCAGAGATACGTAAGATCTCGTCATTGCGATTATCGATACGTACACGCAAGCCACACAGTGTCCAACAACCAAAACACATTGAGGGTGCAACGCGTTGGTTTGGATTCGGCGAAATCTTACCTTGCTCATCGACACTGTATTCCGTCTCTAACGAATTACCGTGATGGATGTGATTGGTTTTCTTACCTGCGGTGCCATCGATAGCACCGTGAACCATGTGCTTTGTGGTTGTCGCATAACCTGCAGCAAAAGCTCCAACACCACCGGCAGCAAGGCCTGTTTTCAAAAATTGACGACGTTTGTTATCCATGATGATTCCTCAGACTACAAGCTATGTGAGCGGTTAAGTGGTGATGATGTGTTTTGGTTTGGCTTAGATGCTGTCTTTGTCGCAGAGCCAGTTGATCTTGACGATCCAGCAGACACGATTTCAGAGGCGAACAACGCAAGTGCTAGCCACAGGCCGCACATGCCAACGATGCCAAGTAACTCAGCACTACCCATTGGTAATTCATAAGGGAATGGACCCACATCAAAACGAGGAATGGTTTGAACTTCCATCATGGTGACCCAACGTACCGCCCATGCTGAAACTATGGTCGCAAGCGCAACACAGACAATTCCTAACTTGCTTTGCGATAGGCGTTGTAGTGGCAGCACTAAGATCATGCACAGCAAAATGCTGGTGGTCATGATGCCTAAATTGATGCCCCAAGCATCGTTCTCATACAGGCTGAAGTGACCATGATTAGATGCCCAAATCGACGTAAGAATGATGGCAAGGCCACCGGTTAGGGTAATCGTTCTTTGTACCAGAGCGAGGTCTGTTGGTTTTAAGCTTGGCTTGGTGGATGGCAGTAGAGCCCAAATCAATAGGGTTAAACCCGTTGCAGCAAAGAACGCTGTCGTAAACCAAAGCAGCGGAGAAGCCGGTTGATGCCAAAGCGGTCGGCTCGCCAAAATCGCAATTTCTGCGCCTGTGTAAAGCGCGATGCTTAGGCCCGAAATAGCCGTCACAGCAGCGAGCGCAATCATCAGCTTTGACGATATTTGCCATTGACCTAGCGTCAGCCAAGCCAAACGTTTTAGAAGTGGGTTTTCACTCTCTTTGAGCTGTGCGATGTCATCACGCAGGTAAACCCAAGCCGTCGCGACAGCCAGACCAGAGAACAGAGGTAGAAACAGAGAGCCCAATGACATCCATGACCAAGGTGTGATGTGAGCATAGAAGTGCCACGCACGTCCCGGTTGGTGTAAGTCTCCAGTGAGGGCTAATGGCCCAACAATCGCGCCGATTGCCATCACAAGCACAAGGGCTGCACGAAATTGATGACTGGTTGAATTTTTAAATATCAGGGCAATCAAAAACAGAATCGCAGCCGCGTAAGCCGAACCTATGTAGAAGAAATATTGAACCGCCCACGGTAGCCAAGCGATCTCTTGAGCGGGGACTAACACCTCAGTGATATTCATGCTGTCTCTCCTTGTTTGCCTTGTGTCGCGATTGCCAATTCTTGTTTGCTAGAGGATGAGTTATCGATGGCGGCTGGATCATAAATCGCAGGTTGGCCTTCAATGTGGCTAACGAATCGCTCGTTCATGCCGATATAGAAAACATGGGGGTTGGTATTCTGCTCTGGCTTAAGCACCTTGATGTCGTCTCGATTTTCATTGAGTAGGCGGTTTATCTCACTGTTTGGATCTTTGAGGTCACCAATGACACGCGCGCCACCAACACAAGTTTCTACACAAGCGGGCAGTAAGCCGTCTTCAAGGCGGTGTGCACAGAAGGTACATTTGTCTGCGGTAAGGGTGTCGTTATTAATGAAACGAGCATCGTAAGGACAAGCTTGAACACAGTAAGCACAGGCTACGCAGCGTTCGTTGTCGACCATCACTATCCCATCTTCACGCTGGAAGGTCGCTTGAACAGGACAAACCTTGATGCAGGGGGCGTTGTCACAGTGATTACATAGGCGAGGTAACATGAATGATTTCACGTCTTGTTGAGCCGTCGAACCATCATCAAGGGAGACTTCATACTGTTTTACGGTGGTTCTGAACTGGCCAATTGGCGCTTGGTTTTCAACGCTACAGCCAACAGTGCACGCCTGACAGCCAACGCACTTACGTAAATCAATCGCCATGGCGTAGCGTTTGCCTATTTTGCCTTTGCGGTCAGGTTGGTTGTTATTGCGAATGGCTGTGCTTGCGACTGCGGTGTTGATTCCGGCAATGGGAATGAGCGCAGCACCAGCGGAAACCTTGCCGAATTGGCTGAGAAACCGTCTTTTCAATGAGTCCATAGAGGTACCTATAAATGGGTATTCGATCTGTTAGGCTCATTGTCAGATTTTGGGCGTACGCGGGGTATTGTGGATTTCCACATACCCAGATCAAAGTTGATCTAGAACAAATGTGGTTTTACCAATCTAGCTGTTATGCTTTGTTTTAGAGGCTTATTTAAGGCGCTCAAGCATGAGCTAAGCGCGAAACACGCCGCTGACATAAAATGAATTGAGAATAAATTGAATAAACAGTCCGTTTGGAGAAAGAGATTTCAGTGACAGTCAGAAACCTAATGACAATCGTTGGCCTTTGTTGGTTGAGCCTAACCGCAGGCGCGTGTTTAGCGGCTCAATCGGAGCAAGAGATTGCAACGACAAGCACTGTTGAGTCTGAGCAAATCATAGAAGTTGGCGTGTTGGCGACTCGAGGTAAGCTTTCCGCACAGCAGCGTTGGCAGCCGACAATGGATTGGTTGTCGGAGCGCATTCCCGGAAAACACTTTGTTCTCAAGCCTTTCAACTTGGAAGAGATGGCCGAAGCGGTAAAAGATGTGACTGTTGATTTTGTTATCACCAACCCCGGTCAGGCGGTTCGATTAGGACGCCAGTATGCGCTTTCTTGGATGGCAACCATGACCAGTCATAACTTTGAAGCTCAAGGCACCAGTAATACACGCAGTATTGGTTCCGCCTTGGTGGTGAGAAGAATGTCGCCTTATATCTCTCTCGAACAACTTAGCGGTAAGCCGATTGCGGCAGTCTCTGAAAATGCTTTTGGTGGTTACCTCACTATGCGTTACCAAGTGATGCAACAAGGGCTCAACCCCAATCACTTTTTCTCTAATACTCAGTTCTTAGGTTTCCCTATTGATGCCAGCTTGTATCAGCTGCGTGAAGGGCACATTGAAGCTGCGGTGGTGCCTGCGTGTTTGGTTGAGAGCATGATCAGCGAAGGTTTGCTGGTGGCGGGTCAATATCGTGTTATCGAGAATCAAGCACCAGAAGGGTTCCGATGTCAGGTGTCTACACCTTTGTACCCTAACTGGTCGTTTGCCAAAACAGAGAGAGCGTCTTCGGCACTGGCGAAACAAATGAGTCAGGTGTTATTTGCGATGCCAAAAAGCAGTGCGCCAGCCGTTGCAGCGAATGCATCGGGCTGGACGTCACCCACAAGCTTGCTGTCGATCGATAAGCTATACCAACAACTCGACATGCATCCACTGCAACAACCTTGGTGGAAAGAAGCGTTAATCTGGCTCAAGTACAATCAACAGTGGGCATGGGCGTTCTTTATTCTTGTCGTGTCGCTGAATGCTTACCACTTCTGGTTGGAATACAAATTCAGTCGCAGCAAAAAGCAACTAGAAGCGACGCTGTACAAGCTGAAAAGTAAGAGTGAACAGCTAGAGCACTCACAGCGTATCGCGGTAGTTGGTGAACTGGGAAGTAGCTTGGCACACGAGATTAATCAGCCTTTGGCAGCTATTCGGAATTATAGCGAAGGTGGTTTACTGCGGATTTCGAAGAACAAACCGCTGACTGACATAGAGCCTGTATTTGAGAAGATACAGTCTCAAGTGGACCGTGCTGATGCGATTATCCAGCGCCTAAGAAACATGATCAAAAAACGCTCATCAGATAAATCTCAAACTGATATAGAGGTGCTTCTTACAGATACCATCGAGCTACTGCAATTTCGATTACAGAAACACAAGATAACCATTGAACGTTATGTTGTGGGTAAACCTATCAAGCTACATGTTGACCCTATCGGATTGCAGCAGGTAGTTGTAAATTTGATCAACAATGCGACTGATGCGTGTAATGCTCAGATGCATCGCGAACAAAGCGCTACGTCTGATATTGGTAACAAAAGCAACGAACCATCGACAATTAAAGTGATTACCGAGTATCAACCGGATAAAATGATACTGTCGATTATCGATAATGGCACCGGTTTAGATTTCACTGAGCAACTAGTCACTCAAGCCTTTGTGAGCAGCAAAGAAAACGGCTTGGGTTTAGGGCTGGCGATTTGCCAAGATGTGATTGAAGACCACAGTGGCCAAATGGCCATCAAATCATTAACTCCTCACGGCTGTCACGTCGCAGTGACGTTACCTTTTTCTCTTTCAAATGATTGATAAGGAATCTTGTTATGTCTGAACTTCATCAAACGTTGCCGGTCTATGTGGTTGATGACGATGAGTCGATGCGTGACTCGTTGGTGTTTCTATTAGAAGAGCATGATTTCACTGTGTCAGCTTTTGAAGATGGTCCCAGTTTTTTAGACTCAGTGGACTTGAGTGCGCCGGGGTGTGTGGTGTTAGACAGTCGAATGCCAGAGATGAGAGGGCAGCAAGTTCATGAGTTGATGGTGAAAGCGCAGAGCCCACTGTCGGTGATTTACCTGACGGGTCACGGTGATGTGCCAATGGCGGTTGAAGCCTTACAAGCCGGCGCGGTGAACTTCTTTCAAAAGCCAGTTAAAGGCAGTGAGTTAGCTGAGGCAATCAAACAAGGTTTGGATGCTTCTGAAAAGCATTTACACATGAATGTTTATCGCCAAGCGTATACGTCGTTAACTGAGCGTGAGATAGACATCCTCAAACAAATTATCGACGGTAAGCGTAACCAGAAAATAGCCGATGAATTATGTATCGCGATGAGAACGGTAGAAGTACACCGAGCGAGTTTAATGAAGAAATTCTCAGCGAAGACAGTTGCTGAGCTGGCTTACATATACGGCCAACTGAACTAACTACAGCGACACGAAATTGTTGATAGGTATTCATCAATTTCGTTGTCTTTGTTTAAGGCTATTTTATTGAAAGATGGTCTTCATTATCGAACTCTATTGAAGCAAGATCACACCATTTATGGAGTGCATAACGATAGGTCTTAGTAGACTTTTGATCGCTATGTATTCCTGAGATACTGAACTGAGTTCATTTTAGGGCGGAACGTTTTAATAACGGCGCTTTTCCCTGTAATTAGAAACATACCATTCACTATGGGTTGATCACTTTCCCGATATCGGGGCTAGTATCAGCCGAGTTAGGTTAAAATATTTTATGAGTACAATGGGAATCGCAATTGGTGCGACGGCTCTTTCGTTAATACTTGTCGCCGTGTGGCTGATCTCTTTATCGCTAAGAAAGCAGCGCTTGGAACAAGAACGTAAGGCTCGTGCTGTCGCTTACCGAAAAGCGATTGAAAAAGCGCGCATACAAGAGCAAAAAGAGCGTCACTTCAAAGCCGAAACCGGCCATGTACCGTCGATTCTGTATTTGGCAAAAGAAGCGGAACGTAACAATATTAAGGAAGCTCTGTATTGGTACGACAAAGCGGCGCAACTCGATAATATCAATGGCATGTACGGCATTGTGCGCCTAAGTATGAAGCGTAAAGAAGACCTGATTTTAAGAGAGAAAGCCAACTTTTGGCAGTTAGCAATCTCTGCTTTAGACAATGACGTATCGGCGAAATTCGAGGTGGGCAAAGCGCTCGTCTTTGGTCGTGGAACCGATAAGAACATCCCTAAGGGTTATACCTATATTGAAGAGTCTGCGGCTGGTGGTAATACCGAAGCGATGCTGTTTATCGGTGACTGGTGTCTAGATAAAGAGAATCCAGATTACTCGGCTGAAAGCTCTGTCGAGTGGTACCAAAAGGCCGCTGAAAAAAACAACCTAGACGGCAAGATCAAACTGGGTATGAGCTATTTGAACGGTGTTGGTGTTGAACCGAATCACGGCGAAGCGGTGTACTGGTTTGAAACTGCCGCAGAAAAGAACAGTGCAGAAGCCATGTTTAGAGCTGGCGAAGCTTGGATTGACCATGGTGAACACGGCAACGCGATTGCTTATATCTGGCTATTTTTGTCTGCTCATTTTGGCTACTCAGAAGCGAAGCATTTGCGGGATAAAGTTGGTGGTGAACTGGGTGTCGATGCCGTCGTGGGCTTACAAGCTCTGACTAAGCCGATCATGACTAAGTTGACTCAAGAAGCGATCACTAAGCATTCAATCATTAAAGCGCTCAATAAGCTCTACAAGCGCAATATACCGATCCCTAAGAAAGTGAAAGAAGCGTCTGATGAAGAAGGTGAGGCATTAAAAGTAGATGCGAGCCATCTAGATACTCAAACGGCGAGTGCTCAAGATACGAATGTTGATTACAGCCAACAACCTAATTCCGAGCAAGCATCAACAGAGAGACAAGCGACCCCAAATAGTGACCCTCTAGACTTCAGTCAGGCAGCCGTGGATCCAAGCTGGAAAAGCAACCACTAAAACGTGTTGGTTAGCTTTGATGAGTTAGACAAAAATGACTGAAGCTATAAATCTATAAATCTATATAGCTTCTAACCGTAATCTAGAAAACCAAGACAACAAAAAAGGGAAGCGAATGCTTCCCTTTTTATTTGTGTGCTATTTGCTTTTAGAGCTTAGAGCTTAGAGCTTAGAGCTTAGAGCTAAAGCCTAATACCAAGAGCTGTTAAGCTTTGTTTTGCTCAGCTTTACATACAGCCGCAGTGAACACTACGTCAGTTGAGCTGTTAAGTGCTGTTTCAGCCGAATCTTGAATCACACCAATGATGAAACCAACCGCTACAACCTGCATCGCTACATCGTTTGAGATACCGAATAGGCCACAAGCTAGAGGAATCAGTAGCAGTGAACCACCGGCAACGCCTGATGCGCCACATGCTGAAATTGCAGCAACAAGGCTTAGTAGAATCGCAGTGAAGATATCAATCTCAATACCCATTGTGTGTACAGCTGCAAGCGTTAACACAGTGATGGTGATTGCAGCACCCGCCATGTTGATGGTTGCGCCTAGAGGGATTGATACAGAGTAAGTATCTTCATCTAGCTCTAGCTTCTTACAAAGGTTCATGTTCACTGGGATGTTTGCAGCGCTTGAACGAGTGAAGAATGCCGTTACACCAGACTCACGAATACATTGCAGTACAAGTGGGTATGGGTTCTGTTTTGTCTTTACAAAGACAAGCAGTGGGTTAACGACAAGAGCAATGATCAGCATTGAGCTTAGTAGAACCGCTAGTAGTTGACCGTAGCTTGCTAGTGCATCGAAGCCCGTTGTTGCGAATGTAGTCGAAACAAGGCCGAAGATACCGAATGGCGCAAGACGAATAATGAAGCGAACAATGTGTGAAACACTGTGGCTAAGGTCTTCGAAAACCGCTTTGGTTGTTGCAGATGCGTGGTGCAGTGCAAGACCAAGACCGATAGCCCAAGCAAGAATGCCGATGTAGTTAGCGTTCATTAGTGCGCTAACTGGGTTATCTACAAGCTTGAATAGAAGCGTATGAAGAACTTCTGCAATACCTTGAGGAGGGTTAGCACCTTCAGCGCCAGCAACCAGTGTCAAAGTGGTTGGGAACATGAAGCTCAGTACTACAGCAGTTAGTGCTGCAGAGAACGTACCAATCAGGTAAAGCACAATGATTGGACGCATATGAGTATGCTGACCTTTCTTTTGGTTTGCGATAGAAGCTGCAACAAGAATGAATACTAAAATTGGGGCAACAGCTTTCAGAGCACCAACAAACAGACTACCTAATAGGCCTGCATCTTGAGCTGCTGAAGGAGAAACCATGGCGAGAACGACACCGAAAACAATACCAGCAAGGATCTGTAGAACGAGATTTCCACGAGCGATGCGGGCGAGCATGTTGTGATTTTGCATAAAATACCTGCAATTGTTAATTTATTATAGTGATGTATTTTTTTATAAAGTTGTACCAAATCCAACTATACACTAGTGGAATGGGCGGTCATATTAGCGGGATCTAAGAGGGTGTCTAGGAATAGTTTACTTTTAGGGTGATTGTTTGCGCTACGTGGTGTTTTTAGAGCTAAATGTTAATCAAATGTGTTTTGATTGAGCTATAAATCTACAAAATGACATTTAATAGACTCAATATACTGTAAATTTGGAAATGTAAACGACTATTGGTAAGAACATTATGTGCATAAATAGTCACACTAAGACCAAATTGAAACAAAAAGCCCCACGTGTTTAACACTAAGGGGCTAAGCTTGTCTCAAATACAACTTATAGTCGTTAACTTAAAGGTTTAGTCAGAAGCTTTTTTAAGATTTCGACTTTCTGATTGAACGGTTTTGTACATCTTCGAAAGCTGCTTACTGTTAGCACGTTGCTCTGCCAATGAGGCACCATTTCTGGCTTGCTCTCGCAATAGCTTTTGATAGTTATTAAATCGTCTTTCAGACAACTCTCCACTCTCAATGGCTTTGCGTATTTTGCATCCAGGCTCTGATTCATGATGGCAATCAGAGAAACGACAGTGCATAGCTAACTCTTCGACATCAGAAAAGGTTTCGCTTACCCCTTCGGCGCAGTCTGCAAGTTGCAACTCTCGCATTCCTGGCGTATCAAGCAGTAAGCCGCCCGATGTCAGTAAATGCAGTGAGCGTGACGTCGTTGTGTGTCGACCTTTGCTGTCGTCTTCACGAATGCCACCAGTTGCCTGCGATGCTTCACCTAGCAATGAGTTAACCAAAGTCGACTTACCCACACCAGAAGAGCCCATTAGCGCGACGGTCTTGCCGATTTTACACCAAGGTGAAAGTACTTGGGTTGAGTCTTGATCTAGGCTGTTGACCGCTTCGATCATCAGCATCGGGTCTAAGCTTTGTACCTGTTGTACTTTGTCTTGGTAGTCGTCACACAAGTCTTTCTTGGTCAGTACGATAACCGCTTTAACCTGTGCTTCATTGGCGAGTGCTAGGTAGCGTTCGATACGGCTTAGATTAAAGTCATTGTTTAACGAAACCACGATAAACACGGTGTCGATATTGGCTGAAATGTACTGCTCCGCCACACGACGACCTGCTGCTTTACGGCTGAAGAGAGACTGACGCTCAAGTAAGCGGTCGAATTGTAAATCAACGTTTAATATCACCCAGTCGCCAACCGTCATTGCGGGTTGGTTTTGATGAACGGGTAGAACGATTTCGCCTTGTTCTGACGCAAGCGTATAACCGCTGCGATGGTGCGCGGTAATGCGAGCAATGACGGAATGGTCATAGTCTTCGAGTGTCAGTTGTTGTTGGAATACAGGTTGCCATCCAAGTTGTTGAAGTGACATTGGATGAGAAAATGCGTTTTGTGAATTCATGTCTATTTACCCAGACGTGCGAGCTTTCTTTTCTTATGAGAGCATTAACGTCTTGTAAGATCTCAGGTTGTTGATGAGATCGAAAAGCGTTAGTCATATCAAAAAGCGTCGAGACGTCAAAAATGTTTTGTGCTTGGGTCGAATTCAAATAGATAGGACCCCGGATTTAGTCATGCGTTGTTGGGCATGCAGGTATTGATCACTTATGATCAACAGTAAACCGGGTAAAAGTGTGCGGTCGTCAATGGATGACGATAAGTTGGTAGATCGGTGTTTAAGTTTGATTAACCAAACAAATTAACGCGTTACTTTTACTGCCAGTTTTAGTGTGTTCATTACAATCATCTTCTATTCTCCTTGGTTTATTGATGTGTTCAGGCTTTGAATAAAAAGCGCGCTCAGTTTAACAAAAAGCCACGATGGCGAGAAGTCATCGTGGCTTAATTTATTTCATTGATTATGAATCCGATTAGTGATGATCGTGATTCATCTTTTTCATGCCGCTCATTACTTTCTTAACCGGCGCGTCAAAGGTTTGCGTTTCACCGTTAGCGAAAGTCAGAGTCATTTCGATCTGCTCACCTTCTTTTAGACCATCTTTTAGGTCGAACAACATGATGTGTAGGCTACCTGGCTTTAGTACCGCTTCACCATTTGCAGGGATTGTGATTTGTTGAACTTGGCGCATCTTCATTACGTCGCCGTCAACGATAACATCATGAAGTTCTACCTTTCCTGCTGCTGGCGTTGTCGCAGAAACAATAGCGCGATCTTTATCGCTGTGGTTCATCAGAGTCGTGAATACCGCGCTG
Source organism: Vibrio sp. ZF57 (assembly GCF_001691235.1). NCBI lineage: Bacteria > Pseudomonadati > Pseudomonadota > Gammaproteobacteria > Vibrionales > Vibrionaceae > Vibrio > Vibrio sp. ZF57. The sequence continues at coordinate 102,660 of NZ_MAKD01000019.1, forward strand.
TTCACTGCTGAAGGCGGTGTTGCACGAGCGTACGCGTCATGAACCATAATGTCGCTATTAGCGTGAGCAAGGGGAGTGAGCAATAAGCCTGCTAGAGCAAGTGCTTTTAACTTCATGTTGTTGTCCTTAATTTTTATGTTTTGGTCTGGGACCTGACTTTTTTGTTCGAACTTTATTGGTTAAGTTCTTTATTTTTACGTTTTACTGCGTCAATTGGTTGATGGCCTCAACAATCGGCGCTGGCGTTAACGTATGCGGCACTTTGGTAATCAAGGTACCGTCGGGCTTTAAAAAATAAAAATATGAGCTGTGGTCAAGGGTGTATTCCAACTCTGAACCTTCCAGCTTGGTCTTTCTGAAAATAACACCGTAGTTGTGTGCAAGCGTGGTTGTCACATCCAAAGGACCACTTAATCCTTCCATCATTGGGTGGAAGTATTGTGCGTATTCGTATGAGGCCTCTGCTGCATCACGCTCAGGGTCGAGAGAGACAAACATCGGGCGAATCTTGGCTTTTGCTTCATCAGAGACTTGGTTAAGTGCTCCGGCCAACATAGCCAAAGAAGTAGGGCATACATCTGGGCAACGTGTGAAACCGAAGTAAACGATGCGAATTCTGTCATCGGTTTGGTCAAAGATTTCCGTTGGTTGGTTGTCTTTGCCGAAAAGAGTCGTTGCGGAGAACTCTTGTTTTGCAGCGTGTTGTTCTTGAACTTCGTTTTGCCCATCAAGATAGCTTTTGACACCAAAGCCAAGTACAAAAGCGACAACCAATGCTAACGACCAATTTCTACTCATCTTGCCATCCTTATTGCAGGTTTTACGGTTTCAACACCATCGGTGAGCTCACCAAGCCAAGTCATGTGATCCATGGTACACACGGGTAAAATGACATCACCTTCATAGATGTTGTTACCAGTATTTTTTAATTGGAAACGTGCTGAGCCCATTTCCATCTCTAAACCGGTCAGCGATAGCATCAAGGTTTCAGAGGCCGCGCCTTCCCACACCACTTTGATTTTTGTTGGGACTAGAGGTTGAGCTGTTTCATGCTCAAGGGTCATAGCAACGCTGTCTTGCTCACACCATGTTGTTGAAAGCATGCAGTAGTCATCTAAGTTGACGTCAGGAGAGTGGCTCTCTACTACCGATTTAAATTGCTCGACTGCCTGTGGTCCATAAAAGCCAGCGACCAGCGCAATACCGAGCGCAGCAACCTTTAATGCTGGGTGCATGTCGTGTTCTCATTTGATTTTATAAGAACGGCGATGGTATCACACCACTCAATACGTGCTTGTATCAAAAAGCAATTTTGTGCGTATGGTAGAACTAAAAAAGCGAAGCCTTTGGCTTCGCTTTTGTCTGTTGAATAGATATGTGAGCTTAGTATTTCTAAGTTCTATCCATTCTGAACATGTTCCAGAAATACGTTGAATGATTAGTCAGCGTTACGCTCTGCGAACTTCTCCAGGCCTAAAACCAATGCAATCGCAGCAAACATCATCACAATCGCCATGACCAACTGAGAAGGCTGAGAGGTTACCGCTTCAAAATCAAACGGTGATAGGTTTTCTTGAATCAGAGGAACTTGTTCACCTTTTGAGTTTGTGCGCCAGCTGATGGTCTCTTTCCAAGGCCAGATCTTAGGCAGCGTACCGATCATCAAACCGATTAAGAATACCAATGTGAAGTCGCGGAATGAACGCAATAGCCAAGACAGTACATGTGAGAAAGTCAGCAGTCCGATCACACAGCCCGCAAGGAATAGCGCAAGTACATCGACTTGAAATGATTTAACGGCGCCAAGCACGGGGCCATACATGCCAATCAGGAGCAGAATAAAGCTGCCTGAAATACCGGGTAAAATCATCGCGCAGATAGCAATCGCACCCGCAATCAATACGTTGATGCTGGTTGGTTCCATTTGCAGCGGTTTAAGCACGGTAATGCTATAAGCGAAAGCAACGCCAAGCAGCAAAAACACGAAGCGAATCATATCGCGTTTCTCTACTTGCTTAAGAATATGGAAAACCGAGACCAAGATCAGGCCGAAGAAGAAAGACCACAGTGGAACAGGGTGGGTGACTAATAACCAAGAAATCAATTTTGCGAATGTCGCAATGCTCGTGAATACGCCCGCGAACAGTGAAATTAGGAAGAAACCATTGATGTGATTAAACGCGGCTTTGAAGCCTTCGCGTTTCCATAAGCCAAGTACGCTAGGGTTAATTCTGCGAATGCTTTCTAGCAGCGTATCGTAGATACCAGTGATGAATGCGATGGTTCCGCCCGACACGCCAGGAACAACGTCTGCTGCGCCCATAGCCATGCCTTTGAAAAAAGTACTTAAGTAGTTCATTGCTTCATAGAGTTGAGGATGATTTTGTGCAGTATACAAACTTTAGTGTAAAAAAAGTATGAATATGCTTTTGGGGAAGGGCTTTTATTACTCTATTAATTGTTAGGCAATAAGTTGAATTGAATATTTGCCTAACATTTAGATAACAACCACTTAGTGATTTGTCATTAACAGCAGCGATGAAACAGATCTCTTATCGATATTGCATCTTGGTTGCATTATGCAAATGCACTTTGCAATTCGCATGACAAATTCATGGTTTTTATGCGATGCAGGGCTTATAAAACGTCGAATAAAAGTTGGCACGCTAACTGCATTATATACATTGACCCTTCTTAAGCCGAGGGTCACCTAGCCAACTGACGTTGTTAGTGAACTTATGATTTGTTCACAAATATATAGAGCCAATCGCGATTATTGCGGTTGGCTATTTTTTTGCCTGTCGTTTGGTAAGTTGCTATTTTCCCATGTCCCAAGCAAAAAAAAGCTAGCCACCATTGGCGACTAGCTTAAACTTTTCTCGAATCTCGAATCTCGAATCTCGAATCTCGAATCCGCTTTAGTATCCCATCAACTGCAGCAAGTTTTCCGCTGTGCTGATTGCTTCTTTACGGTTAGCAATGTTGAGCTTTTGGTAAAGGTTACGGATGTGAGTCTTGATTGTGGTACCCGCTACATCGAGTTCTTGAGCGATCTGCTCATTACTGAATCCTGAATAGATCAGACCAAGCACTTGCCATTCACGCTGAGTGAGTGGGCTAGTACGCACCAGCTCAGGAATATTCGGGTGATTAACCAAGTTCTCAACAAAGTCTTCATCGAAATGCACCGAACGACTGCGTTGCGTAGTTGAGATATCCTTCATGATTTGTTGTGCGCGGTGACGTTCTAAATCACCTAAGCCTGGCTTGTTGCTCAACTTATCTAGGATATGCCCGATGGTCCCACCGTCTACTAAGAAGTTACCGACCATACCGGTTTGGTTAGTCATATGAAGCGCTTCTTCAAGCAGTACTCGTGCGCTGTCTTCATCGTTAATTTGTGTACGTAACACGGCTTCAACGATCAAGTTGCGGTTGGTGTCGGTAATCAGGTGCGAACGCTGGGCTTCACTCTTAAGGAAGGTCAGCGCTTCTTCCGCGTCTTCATATTGCTCAAGGATGATGTGAGCACGAACGATGTTTCGCCACTGAAGTTGGCAGAAGTGGTTACTTGCCGATTCAGGTCGAACCGCCACACTCAGCCAATCACGTATCGCCTCTTTATCGCCTTTTACTTGCCAGAAAAGAATCAAAGACAAAGAAGCATTTGCCGTCCAATCTACGTGGTAAGTCGATTGACGCAATAGGTGCTGAATCTGGTCGATAAATTTCGACGCTTTATCAATCTCGCCGCGGCTCAATGAAATACGAGCCAACATAGAATAGCTGTGCAGGTGTTTACTCGGAGAGTGGTGACCAAGGATATCTAAGCCTTTGTAGCAACACTCTTCCGCTTCATCTAGTCGGTTCCAACACCAGAAGATCTGAGCGCGAACACGCAGCAAGAACTCATGCAACGGCACATATTGAAGCTGATGTTCTTCAATCAATTTGAATGCACTGTCTTGTAGTTCAAATGCAGCTTGAACATAACCTTGAGCAATCAAGATTTCGCTTTGTTGCAGAATCGCCCACAGAGCCTGATGGTAAACCTGATATTGGCGAGCCAGCTTCTCGGTTTGTTGCATCATTGGTAGAGCACGGCTCAGATTACCCATTACGTGATTCACTTCGCCCACAACCGAGGTTGCAACAATGCGGCTACGATAAACTGTGGTGTTCAGTTGGCTCAATGAAAGCTCAGCCAATTCCAATGCTTTCTCAGGCTCATTGCTGTTGATGGCAACTTGGGCGCGCAAGGCGTTGTATTGGCCTTGCTGCTGAGTATCGAGCTCAATGTTTCGAGCTTGATATTGAGTCTCAGCCTCTTCCAACAAAGTACCCACTTGGTCATAACGGTGCTGACTTTGTGCAAGCCAAGCGCGCAACATCGAAAGCTTTGGCTCACTGTATAGTTGATCTGTGGTTAGCTGTTTGATCGCCATTTCTAATGACGAAAGCTCACCTTGGTTGAACATCGGCCAACCGTGCTCAGTCAGGATTTGAATGATCAGTTCTGGATCTTCAGCGCGCTGTGCGTGACGTAGTGCTTGGTGTGGTGTGTTTTGCTTGATCCACGCTTTTGCAGCACTTCGATGCAGTTCAGCTTCTTGCTGAGGAATTCGAGCTTGGCGCTCATGTGCGAGGAATTCACCAAACAAGTTATGGAAGCGATACCAGTTCTTTTCACCTTCAAGCGGGTAGATGAACAAACCAAAACGGTTGAGTGATTCGATCATACCTAACGCATCTTCACGCTGTGTAAGTGCACACACAAGCTCATCGTTGAAGTGATCAAGCACAGAACATTGCATCAAGAACTGTCGGGTTTCTTTGTCTAGCAGGTCGAATACTTCTTCAACCAAGTAGTCCCAAAGATGGGCGTGATTAAAGTGAGAGAACGACTCTGCGGACTGTGCAAGAGTGCGTTTTTGGTGTTGTGCTTGTAGCGCGATAAGTTGCAGTGCAGAAGGCCAACCTTCTACATAACTACAAATGCTATCTGCCGTCGTGTCATCAATGCCGTCGGCTACGCGTTGGTTGAAAAAGCGTGTGGTTTCTTCGGTATCAAACGCCAACGAGTCATTACCTAATTCGATCATTAAGTCACGAACGCGCAGGTTTGCTGTACCAAGTGGTGGCGTACCACGACTGGTGACAACCAACGTTAGGTTATCGGGCATGTGTTTGAGGAAGAAGCGCATGGCTTCGTGGATGTCGTCATTGTTGACCAAGTGATAGTCATCCAACACCAGAAAACACTCGTGATGGAATTCCGACATCTCGGCAAATACTTCACTTAATAAAGAATGCAGCGATGAAAACTGTCGTTTTTCTGCCAGCTTTTGGGCATTCGGACAGGCATTTTGAGTCGCTTTATTAAGTGATTGAAGTAGGTAGTTGATAAAGCGGAAGGCATCGTTGTCGCTATCATCAATGCTGTACCAACCCACATTGGGTTTATCTACCAACCATTGTGCAGCCATGGTGGTTTTGCCGTAGCCCGCTGGAGAGCGGAACAACACAAGCTTATAGCAATCTGCATTGTGAAGCAGATCGAGAACCCTAGGTCGTAGGATTGCATTATGTAAGCGGCCGGGACGAGTCAGTTTCGAAGGGATCCACATATCGAAGTTTTACACCTATTCCGTGGCTATGTTCTGGAATATCCCAATCTATCGTTGAGTGCACTCCAATGACATGAGCCTAATTACTTAAGTCTTTACTCATATTACGTGAAGCCAAACGTTACCGACTACGATCCTCCTCAGAAACCTTGCACTCCTGCATGTTTTTGGGTGTCTACGCCCTTTATTTGAGACTTTGCTCACGTTGCGGGTTGGTTTGTGAATGTGACTTCGTTCATCCCTACACGGGAATCTATGCAAAAGATGAGAGTTGGAAATTATTTTCGTGATCTGAATATCAGATTTGACAATGACTTTAATCTGGTTAAATAAAAGTCACATCAATTGAAGTTAAGTTATCGAACGGGAGCTTGTGATCTTAGTCACTCCAAGTTTTTGTTCTCAGTCAGAACATGAGAGTCAGATCACTAACCCTAAGTCGGTACGCCCCCTACGCCCTCCCATCTACTCCTAGTCAGTTGCATTAGCGGGAGGATGTTTAGTTTATGGTGACCATGCACGATATGTCACAGATGAATTAGAACTATTAAAAGCGAGATTTCTGAAATGAAACCAACTCAGCAAAAAACTTTCGATAAAGTGTCATTCCAAGAGAGTGTTAAGAAACATTTATCTGCAACCTACGCAACAACCGTTGAAACAGCAGACAGCCGTTCATGGTATCTAGCAATGGGTCGTGCTCTTGCAGAGCTAACGACTTTTGACCTGCTAGAAACTGAAAATGATGAAAAAATTAAGAACGCTAAGAGCGTTAACTACCTATCACTAGAGTTTTTGATTGGTCGTCTAACAGGTAACAACCTGATCAGCATGGGTCTTTACGAACAGATCACTCATGCAATGGAAGAGCTAGGTCAAAACCTAACTGACCTTCTAGAAGAAGAACGCGACCCATCACTAGGTAATGGTGGTCTTGGTCGTCTAGCCGCTTGTTTCATGGATTCTTGTGCCGCTCAAGAATATCCAACAGTGGGCTACGGTCTTCACTACGAATACGGTCTATTCAAACAGTCTTTCCAAGACGGTCGTCAACAAGAAGCTCCTGACGCATGGCGTGGTGTTGAAGGTTACCCATGGGAAGTGGCTCGTCCAGAACTAGCACAACACATTGGTTTTTACGGTCATGTAGAAGTTGAATACATCGACGGCAAAGAAGTTCGTACTTGGGTTCCGGGTATGGAAGTGAAAGCAATGCCTTGGGATCTACCTATCGTAGGTTACGAGTCAAACACGGTTTACCCATTGCGCCTTTGGGAATGTCAGGCAATCGCACCATTCTCACTAGCAAGCTTTAACAACGGTGACTACTTTGAAGCACAACACTCGCTAATCGATGCAGGTAACATCACTAAAGTACTTTACCCGAACGACAACCACGAGAAAGGTAAGACACTGCGTCTAATGCAGCAGTACTTCCACTCAGCAGCGTCTGTTCGCGATATTCTACGTCGTCACGAAGCAGCAGGTTTCTCTCTAGAAGATCTGCCTAAGCAAGAAACGATTCAACTGAACGATACGCACCCAACGATCGCTATCCCTGAATTGATGCGCATCCTGATCGATGAAAAAGGTTTAACTTGGGACCAAGCTTGGGAAATCAGTGCTCATACGTTCGCATACACGAACCACACACTACTTCCAGAAGCACTAGAGACTTGGTCTGAATCACTGATCAAACGTCTTCTTCCACGTCACATGGAAATCATTTTTGAAATCAACCACCGCTTCATGCAAGAAGTTCGCAAGATGTGGCCTGGTGACGGTGAGAAGCAAGCGAAGCTTTCTATCATCCAAGAAGGTTTCCACCGCATGGTTCGTATGGCAAACCTATGTGTGATTGGCTCTTACAAAGTAAACGGTGTAGCTGCGCTTCACTCTCAACTGGTTAAGAAAGACTTGTTCCCAGAGTTCAACGAAATCTTCCCAGGCAAACTGACTAACGTAACGAACGGCATCACGCCACGTCGTTGGTTGAAGTTCTGTAACCCAGGCCTATCTACGCTAATTACTGGCAAGATCGGCACTGAGTGGCCAGCAAAACTTGAGCAGCTAGAAGGCATCGCTAAGTTTGCAACAGACGCGAAATTCCAAAAAGAATTCATGGCTGTTAAGAAAGAAAACAAACAGCGCCTTGCTGATTGGGTTCAAGAGAACATGGGTATCGAGCTAGATACTAACGCTATCTTTGACGTTCAAATCAAACGTCTTCACGAATACAAGCGTCAGCACCTAGATTTGCTACACATTCTATCTCTGTACCACCGTATTCTTAACGAACCTGGTTTCGAGTGTGAGCCACGCGTATGTTTCTTCGCAGCGAAAGCAGCACCGGGTTACCACCTAGCGAAAGAGATCATCTTCGCGGTTAACAAGATTGCAGAGAAGATCAACAATGACCCTCGCATCGGTAACAAACTGAAAGTGGTATTCATTCCTGACTACCGTGTAAGCATGGCTGAAATCATCATCCCTGCAGCAGACGTTTCTCAGCAAATCTCACTAGCGGGTAAAGAAGCATCTGGTACGGGCAACATGAAGATGGCTCTAAACGGCGCGCTAACTATCGGTACGATGGATGGTGCAAACGTTGAGATTCGTGAAGAAGTGGGTGATGAAAACATCTACATCTTCGGCCTAGACGTTGATGGTGTTCAAGCTCTGAAAGCTCAAGGCTACAACCCATACGACTACTACAATGCAGACCCACTACTGAAAGCATCTCTAGACCTACTGACTGGCGATGAGTTCACTCCAGGTCAACCAGGCCTTCTACGTGCAACGTTTGATAGCCTGCTAGACGGTGGTGACCCTTACCTATGTCTTGCTGACTTCGCATCTTACGTGAAAGCGCACGAAGACATGGGCACGCAATACAAAGACCAAGCAGGTTGGGCTAAGAAAGCAATTCTTAACACAGCATTGGTTGGTAAGTTCACATCAGACCGCTCTATCCGCGACTACGTGAACAACATCTGGAAACTTGAAGCGGTTAACCGTTAATACTTCCAAAGTAGCCAAGGCAGTTTCTGCCTTGGCTCAATTAGCTTGTGAGCAAACGAAAGGCTTAAAGGTTTCGTTTATAAACAAGCTGCTTACAAACCGATTGTCACAAGCTAATTGATTAGTAAAAATTAAATTAACAACCCTACAAAATAGAAAGCGTCAGAACGTTTTCGGAGAGAGCGATGAAAGAACAGACCGTATTAAAACAAGTCGCAGAAATGGCAAACATTGCCGACAGTTACGTTAGTGCGTGGGGCGATGAAGCACAAGTATCAGACGAGACGATCACGTCTCTATTGGCTTCGTTGGGCTACGATACAAGCAGCGATGATGCACTGCTTAAGTCAGCAGAAAGAAAACACAAAAAAGATGTACTAGACCCAGTTCTTGTCTTGCGTGACGGTGAGCCAGTAGAAGTGGCGCTTAATCTAGGTGTAAGTGCTCGTGAAAGTGAGTTCAGCTGGCGCTTAGAAACCGAGCAAGGAGAGGTACTTGAAGGCTATCTTCAATCTCAAGTCATTCGTGACGAGCGTGCCGAGGGTGGCCCTTTAGTGTTTGCATTGCCAAGTGATTTGGCATGGGGTTATCACAAGCTCATTGTGAGCCGTAAGCGCCGTAAGAAGCCTTACGAGATGACACTGATTATTACGCCAAAAGCGTGTTTCAAGCAGTCACCAATCGAGCAAGGCAAAAAGCTTTGGGGACCCAGTGTTCAACTTTATACCCTAAGAACTCAGCATAACTGGGGTATTGGTGATTTCGGAGACCTAAAACAGCTTGTTGCGGATATCGCTTCTCGTGGTGGTGACTTCGTTGGTCTAAACCCAATTCACTCATTGTTCCCTGCGAACCCTGAAGGTGCGAGCCCATATAGCCCATCTTCTCGTCGCTGGTTGAACATCTTATACATTGATGTGAGTTCAGTTCCTGAATTTGCACTAAGTGCAGAAGCACAACAAACAGTCGGCAGCGCAGAGTTCCAACAGCGTCTACAAAAAGCGCGTGAAGCACACTGGGTAAACTACACCGAAGTGTCTGAGCTTAAGATGAGCATCTTGCCTCTGCTATTCGCAGAATTTAAGACTCGTCATCTAGACAAAAACAGCGACCGTGCACAAGCGTTCTTAGCCTTCGTAGAAGAGGGTGGCGATAGCCTGATGCATCAAGCGGCGTTTGATGCTCTACATGGTGAACTGCATGCAGAAGATTCTGGCATGTGGGGATGGCCGGTATTCCCTGAGAAGTACCGTACATTCGACAGCCCAGCGACACAGAAATACATCAAAGAGAACTTAGAAAACGTTCATCTGTACATGTACCTGCAATGGCTAGCAGATTGCCAGATCAACGATGCACAGTCTCTTGCAGAAGAGAAGGGCATGGCTGTTGGCCTGTACCGTGACTTAGCGGTAGGTGTTGCAGATTCAGGCAGCGAGACTTGGGCTGACGAAGGCAACCTAGTGATGGATGCGAGCATTGGTGCTCCACCTGATATTCTTGGTCCTTTGGGTCAGAACTGGGGTCTACCTCCGTTAAACCCAGAAGTGCTTCAAGAAACAAGCTACGACGCTTACATCAAGCTACTTCGTGCGAACATGAAGCACTGTGGTGCACTGCGTATCGACCACGTTTTAGGTCTACTGCGCTTGTGGTGGATTCCAAAGGGTGAGAACGCAACTAAGGGCGCGTACATCTACTACCCAGTACAAGATATGCTGTCTATTCTGGCGCTTGAATCTCACCGTTACCAATGTAGCGTTATCGGTGAAGATTTAGGAACGGTACCGGATGAGATTGTCGACATCCTTGCAGATGCTGGCGTGCACTCTTACAAAGTGTTCTTCTTCGAAACATCAGAAGATGACGGTGGTTTCATCTCACCAAAACACTACGCATCACAATCGATGGCGGCACTGTGTACTCACGATATGCCAACGCTTCGTGGCTTCTGGCACTGTGATGACCTGAAAATGGGCCAAGAGATTGGCTTATACCCAGATGCAGAACAATTAGAAACCTTGTTCGATGACCGCCTAGAGTGCAAGCAAGGTATCTTAGATTCAGTAGCATGGCATGGTTTCCTACCAGAAGGTGTGGGCCGCGATGCGAGCCAAGTACCGATGGACTCTTACCTTGCTGAGGCACTTCAACTGCACGTAGCGGCTGGTGGTTCAACACTACTGAGCGTTCAGCTAGAAGATTGGCTAGAGATGGACAAGCCAGTAAACATTCCTGGCACGGTTGATGAATACCCTAACTGGCGTCGTAAACTATCAATGAACTTGGACGAAATATTTGCTCACGAAGGCGTTAATCGTATCGCTTCTAAGCTGACTGACGTTCGAGAAAAAGCCGGTAAGTAATGACGTGAGTGACTTGAAATTAGGTGGTTTTTTGCTTACGCCGTACGAAACTACAACCTCGGTCACTCAATAATGAATGCTCATCTGGTATAATAAACCGTCGTTATATTGCCCGCACTAATAGCGGGCATTTTTGTATTATGTTTTTTGGATGTTTGGTTAGGGAGAAACGTTTTGGAACTAAGTTCGATTTCAAAGCAAAAACAAATATATACCCAACTATCACAGGCTTGTTTCACAGACCCATTCGCGTTTTTAGGGCCATACCTACCTTCTGAGCAAGGTGCATTACGTGTGTGGATTCCTGGGGCAGATAAAGTCGAGTTGATTGTTGGAAAGGAACCTCGTATTGAGTTAGCGCGAGAGGGTGAAAGTGGTTTCATTCTTAAGCAAGAGAGAGACTTACGTTTTACTCACTATAAGCTTGCGGTTGATTGGGCTGGCGTAGAACAGATCATCGATGATCCTTACCAGTACCACGATCTGTACGCGAGTTATGAAGATCTTCATACACCGAAAGATATGTATCATCACATGGGGGCTCAGTTTATTACGCTAGAGCGTGATGGACAGACGATTTCAGGTACGCGTTTCTTGGTGTACGCACCGCATGCAACTGCGGTAAGCTTGGTGGGTAACTTCAACGCTTGGGATGGTCGCCGCCACCCAATGCAACGCCTAGATTACGGTATGTGGGGCTTATTCATTCCTGAACTGGAAGAAGGCGCTCAATACAAGTTTGAATTAAAAGGACCAAATGGCGAAGGCTTACCACACAAATCTGACCCATGGGGTTTCTACTCTGAGCAATACCCATCGTTCTCATCTGTAACTTACGATCACGCTCGTTACCAGTGGCAAGATACTCAATGGCAAAATCGCCCGGTAACGCAAAAGCGCAAAGAAGCGCTTTCGTTCTATGAATTGCATGCAGGTTCTTGGAAGCGTAACGCTGAAGGTGAATTCTTAAATTATCGCGAGCTTGCGGCAGAGCTGATCCCATATCTAACGGATCTTGGCTACACGCACGTTGAACTAATGCCAGTTTCAGAACATCCATTCTACGGTTCTTGGGGCTATCAGCCTGTAGGTCTATTTGCACCGACTAGCCGTTTTGGCTCTCCAGATGATTTCAAATACTTCGTCGATCAATGTCACCAAGCGGGTCTTGGCGTTGTTCTGGACTGGGTTCCTGCTCACTTCCCAAGTGATGATCACGGCCTAGCAAACTTCGATGGTACGCCATTATTCCATGATCCAGATCCACGTCGTGGTTGGCATCAAGATTGGAACTCGTACATTTACGATTTAGGCAAAGAGCATGTTCGTCGTTTCTTAGTTTCTAATGCACTGTACTGGTTCGAGCAATTCCACATTGATGGCATCCGTGTTGATGCGGTTGCTTCGATGTTGTACCTCGACTATTCGCGTAGCCATGACCAATGGATCCCGAATGCGGATGGCGGCAACGAAAACTACGACGCTATCGCAACCCTTAAGTGGATGAACGAAGAAGTGTATAAACACTTTCCGAATGCGATGACGATTGCTGAAGAATCAACGGCTTTCCCTGGTGTTTCAGCACCGACTTTTATGGGCGGCTTAGGCTTTGGCTTTAAGTGGAACATGGGTTGGATGCACGACAGCTTGTCTTACATTCAAGAAGACCCAATCAACCGTAAATATCACCACGATACGATTACCTTCCCACTGGTTTACGCACACAGTGAGAATTATGTATTGTCTCTGTCTCACGATGAGGTGGTTTACGGTAAAGGTTCTATCCACAACAAGATGCCTGGTGATGAATGGCAGCAAACGGCAAACCTACGTGCTTATATGGGTTACATGTATGCGCAACCAGGTAAGAAGCTGAACTTCATGGGTGCAGAATTTGGTCAGACGGCTGAATGGAACCATGACGACCAGCTGCAATGGTTTTTGCTGGATTACGAGCGTCATCAAGGTGTTCAGCGTTTAACGAAAGACCTGAACAATCTGTACCGCTCTGAAGCTGCAATGCACGATCTTGATTTTGATCCGAAAGGCTTTGAATGGCGTCTACAGGACTCTGCTGAAGCGAGCATTCTTGCGCACGAGCGCATCAGTGAATCTGGTGAGCGAGTATTGATAGTGTCTAACTTTACGCCAGTGCCTCACGAGCATTTCCGCTTAGGTGTTCCTGCAAAAGGTGAATACGCATTGTTGTTGAATACAGACTCTGTCGACTATGCAGGCAGCGGTTTTGAAGTGAAGCAGACTGCTGAGATTGAATCTGTAGAGAGCGAAGGGCTAGACACATCGATTGAGCTGCGTTTGCCGCCGTTATCGACCGTTTTTTACAAGCTAAATTAGGTCTATAAGTTTCGCTGCTCACTTTTCTGAAAGTCTAAAAAAGGGAACCCTACCCTAGGGTTCCCTTTTTCTATTTCAGTAAGCTGGTTAGCGTTACTTGAAGTTGGTGAGATAGAACATTGAGCGTCCGACTACCATTTCAAGGATTCGAACTGAGTCGTTGCCTAAACTGTCCAACATCTTTTCACGAAATTCGCCGTTCGAGCTGAGGTTAAATTGCTCAGGGTTCTTTATTTGCGAAGCATGGAAAAACATCAATTTAATCACGTATCGAAACTGCTCATTATCTAGAGCGGCTTGCCAAGATTGGATAAAAAGCGCTTCCGATGAAAAGTCTAGACCGTCTATAACGATCGATAGCATGTGTTCGTGAAGTACTGAACGAATAGCGCGGGTCGACGGATAATAGCCCTGAAGCGTCGTTAAACTAATGCCAATCTCTTGAGCAATCCTTGCATAAGTTAGTGCTTCATGTCCTTCAGCCAGAAAAAGGTTTAGTACGATCTCATCGTAGTTTTTTTGATTTTCTAGTTTTTGTACTTGAGTAATTCGAGCCATTACAAATCTCTACTGATTGTAACATTCTGTAAACGAGTATATTAAGAGCCTATGAATTAAATCTCAAACTCCAAGGGTAAATAACTGGTCAATTTATCGTTAAATATAGTCAGTATTGTGTCATTGGTTCAATTATCAATTAGATTTTGGCATAAACAAAAACACCGCCCTATTGAGCGGTGTGTTATTTAAAGTCTTTGTTTATCAATGCTAATTCAGATGACTAGAACGGATACCAAAATAACTGCGGCTCTAGAATGCGTTTCGCAATGGCTAACACCACGATAAAAGCGATGACACCTAAACAAACAAAGTCGATACGTTTCAAAGGTGCATAGCTATACCAAGTGCGAGCTTTGTGTCGGCCAAAACCTCGTAACGTCATTGCGTTAGAGATCTCGTCTGCTCGGTCCAAGCTAGAGAAAATGAGCGGGCCTAGAACCTTAGCCACATTTTTGATTCGAGTAATTAGAGGCGCTTTCTTTGAGAGCTCTACACCACGAGCCTGTTGAGCATGCATGATATTGATGAAGTCTTTCTTAACTTCTGGCAAGTAACGCAGTGTTAAGCTGACCGCATAGGCGATCTTGTAAGGAACACCGATACGGTTGAGGCTAGCTGCAAACTCAGTCGGATGCGTTGTGAAGACAAAAATCAACGCTATCGGGAACATGCTCATGTATTTGAGCGTCACAGTAACCAAGTAAAACAGAGTCTCTTGGCTCAACGAGTAGTTACCCGGCAATGTCAGCAATAAGGTTTTGCTGCCGATGAGCTCAGTACCTTGCTGTGGAGCCAGCAGATACATGAACAAAGCATTTAGGCTCAATACACTCGCCGTACCCAATAACAGAGGCTTATATACGCGTACAGGCACATTGGTCAGCTTTAGCAGGTATAAACCAGTCACAATAAGCAGTGCAATCAATCTTAGGTCGAACGTAGTTAAGACCACGGTTACCCAAGCTAAGAAGAGCGCAAATTTGGTGATGCCGTTAAGTGCATGAAGCGGTGATTTTGTATCAATGTAATTGATGCCGAATTTTACTTTTGATACGTTCATTGAGCGCTTCTCTCGTAGTCGATGAAGTACTGCATGAATGCGTTGGTGTCGTCGATTTTCATCATAGTCGCGAGTTCATAAATGCTGGTGGTACAAAGATTTGCGCGTTCTAACAGCGATGGCTGACTGAATACTTCCGTCATCGCGGCATTGGCAATCAGCTTGCTGTCAGCAATGACAATTGAGCGTGTGGTGTACTCTAGAACAAGGTGCATGTCGTGTGAAATGATCACGACGGTGATACCTAACTCGCGGTTAAGCTTTTGGATAAACGCCAGCATTGAGGTGTAGTTGCGGTAATCTTGACCCGCTGTTGGTTCATCCAAGATCAGAAGCTCTGGCTCCAATACTAAGATCGAAGCGATCGTTACGCGTTTTTTCTGACCGTAGCTTAGCGCTTCGATTGGCCAGTGGCGGAACTTGCTCAAGCCACACAGCTCAAGAACGTTTTCCACCTTCTCTTTGATTTCCTGCTCTGCAACCCCACGATTACGCAGACCGAATGCAACTTCATCAAAAATCATATGATGAGAGATCATATGATTTGGGTTCTGCATCACGACACCGACTTTCTGGCTTCTTTCAAAGATAGAAAGCTCAGATAGGTCTTCACCATTTAGATAGGAAGAGCCTGAATCGGCATCGATCACACCCATGATGAGTTTAGTGATGGTAGATTTGCCTGAACCGTTTTTGCCTAAGATTGAAACGAACTCACCCTTACCAATCTTAAAGCTGACATCTTCGAGAGCGTTCTTTTCACCATCGTAAGAGTAAGTCAGGCCGTGGACCTCAAGCAAAGGTTGGTACTGCTTCTCGGCAACTGGAGTCGGGCGCTCTGCAAACCAAGCCTGAACCGCAGGGCGGAATCTTTTGTAATCGAGAGCTTTGAGGTTTGATAGCTTATCTTCACTGGTCAAAGGTGCTTTCGCTGCCTTCAGAGCAGATAAATAAAGTGGTTCACGAATACCGTGTGTTTCAAGCAGTTCAGAAGCTAAGATTTCATCGGGTGTCATGTCCGCGACAATTTCACCGCGCTCCATCAAGATCACTCGATCGATATCGCGATGTAGTACATCTTCAAGGCGATGCTCGATGATGACTATAGTCTTGTTGGTTTCTTTATGAAGTTGGTCGATGATTTCGATAGTCGCTTTACCCGTTTTCGGGTCAAGGCTAGCCAAAGGTTCATCAAACAACAGGATGTCAACGTCATCAACTAAGATGCCCGCTAATGACACGCGTTGTTTCTGGCCGCCGGATAAATCATGTGGCGAGCGATCAAGCATATCTGCTAAGTCGACCATTTTTGCTGTCGACTTAACCAGAGGGTACATATCAATGTTCGACACTAACTGATTTTCCAGTGCGAATGCGATGTCTTCGCCAATACTCAAACCGACAAATTGGCTATCAGTATCTTGTAATACTGTGCCAACCTGCTCGGTATAGTCGTGCATAGAAAAATCAGAAATGTTCTTACCGTTGATCTCTAGAGAGCCAGTCACCTCACCTTTGATAGCATGAGGAATCAGACCGTTAAGGCATTGACCTAGGGTAGATTTACCACTACCACTTGGTCCAATAATGACGATTTTCTCTCCTTTCTCTATCCTTAGATTGATATTTTTTAGCGTCGGTTTATCCAGCGACTCATATCTAAAAGAGAAGTTCGAAAATGCTATAGTCATTATCGCTTATGCCTCAGTCAGGTTGCGGCTTTGTTTGTTGCGTTTAGCGACTGATTTTAGGATCAGTAAGCCCACAACAGCGATCAGAACGGTGTTACCCGCTGCGATGATAGACAGCTGAGTGAAGACTTTAGTAAACGGTTCTGCATAAAGGATGGTATCTAGGAATGCAGAGCAGCCGTAACCAACCACATTACCGGCAAGGGCAAGTACCACAAACAGCGCGAAGTCCTTCATAGGCAGTTCACCTTGTTGAAGGCGGTTCTTAGTCATCATTGGGAATAAGCCGATAACCATACCTACGATACCTGAGCCTAAAACCCAAGTTAACCACACGCCCCAGCCTGCGAATAGATCCGTAACCCAGTGACCGATAAAGCCAACTAAGAAGCCAACAATTGGGCCGAACAAAACAGAAAACAGTGCTAGAACTGCCATCGCTGGTTTCAATGTCGTGTTCGCAAACACTGGGACACCAAACATAGGTAAACCACCAATGCCGTACAGTGCCGCGCCAATGGCAATAACGACCACTGTTTTAGCTGAAAAGTTCATAGATAACCTCGAATACTGAAAGATAAAGCTTAATAAAGAACGAATATTCGCCATTATTAATATGCGTCTCAATGAGAACGTTTTTTGGGCAAATATAAAAAATAAGGCGCGCATTATACAGTAGAACCCTTCCATAAGGGAAGGTAAGTGTCTAGATGTCTAAAATTCCATCTGAACACCTAAATATCGTGTAAAAAGCGCAATTTTACGGTTAATCAAGCAACAAAAAAGCCAGAGCGGGTCTGGCTTTTTCATTCGTCTTAACAATGTGTTAAGCGGGTTCGTCACATATCTACGCCCGTTTAGTGGTCTAGGTATAGATAGTTTTGCCAACTCTTCATGCGAATAAGGACCTTACGCATGATAGACACGTGAGTGAAGCTGTCAGAATAAACGGCAACTTCAACCGCGGTACCCATAGGTAAATGGTAGTCAGACAGATCATCAGTGATGCTCAATTTAACAAACACACGACCACTGGTACGCAACGCATCAGTACCTAGAAGCGCGCCTCTAGCTTGGAATTGGCTCTCACCAATAGCTGGAATCACTTCATCAATACGTCCTTTGAATATCTTCCCTGGCAATGCTCTAAACAAGAACTCAGCTTCGTAACCCGGTTGCAGGCGTTGTAAGGAGTTTTGTCTGAACGCAGCGGTATAGAATTGTTCTTCTGTGTGAACAAACGTCATTACCGGAGCTAAAGGAAGCGGCACTGCCATAACGCCTGGGCGCAATGCTAGCTGCGTAACGTATCCGTCAGTGGGAGCTCGAACCACGGTTTGCTCTAAATCAAACTGAGCTTTACGCAATTCAGCCAGTAAGCTTAAAACGGCTGTATTCTCGCCACCAATTTCAGAGTCTAAGGCGATTTTTGCCTGTTCTAGATTAGCATCTGCCACTTTCACGGCGGCTTCTGATGCCTTGTAAGCTTGTCTGCGAGTATCTAATTGTTGCTCAGTGAAGGCTCCGCTGTCATAACCGCGCTTGTAACGAGAGAATTCACGTTGGGCTTTATCTCTCTCTGCGATGGCTTTGATTTTTGCAGCCTCAGCTTCAGCCACTTCAGATTCCATTCCAAGCGCACCTTGGCTTGCTTCCTTTACTTTAGCTTCTAATCTTGCAACTTCAGCTTCGAATGGAACTGGGTCGATTTTGAAAAGAATATCCCCTTCCTTCAGAGGTTTGTTTGCCTCTACTGGCACTTCGATAACTTTACCCCTAACGCCTGAAACGACTGGCGTTGTTGAGTAAACTTGATTACCAATTTGCGTGAAAGGGTGGTTGTAGTTCATCAGTAGGATCAAAGTACCTATGATGACGACACCACCAAGAACGGCGGTAGGCACGGTCCATTTATTGAGCGGGATATTAAATACTTTGAAGATGGTGATACAAAGTGCCGCGTAGGTCATTATCAGCAGTAAATCCATTACTTAGCCTCCTGATCTTGAACGTTGTTGGTCTCTTTCTCTGAACTGTTTTGCCCAGCACCAGCTTGCTTGAGCTGGGCGATTTCTTCCTGAAGGGTACTCACTTGCTCGATGAGAATATCGACGCGATGATGAATATCGTGTTGCTCTTCTTCTAATTTAGCGAAGCCCCAACCACGATCTTTACGCCACAGCGTTGCCCAGATCCAAAGGAATGGCCAAATAGCGTGTAAGGTGAATAGGCTAACCCAGCCTGAGACATGAATAGCATCTTGATGAGGGTGGTTGCGTTCTTTAGCTATTTCATAGGGAATATCGTGAATAACGATGATGCCGTAAAAGATAACCAATGCTACGAAAATCAGTAGACCGAGTGCAAAGTAGTCTAAAAACATAACAGATCCTTGTAATGTTAGATATTAGTTATAAATATACTACGCTATCATCTAAGCAATTGTTATAAAAATGATTTACCGAGTTGAAAATAATGTGTTGTCGCTTCTAATGCGAATAAAAGCATTGATGAATCTTATAAATTCTCATCGCGTTTGAAGAGGCTATTTCGACTTTCTGGTTGGTATTTAAGCTGAAATGATGACAGTTAAGATTCTGAATGACGGGCATAACCACAAGGGACAAATACGGATGTATATAGGTGAATTGGCGGCCATTGGCGCTGCAATTGTGTGGGCATGTGCGACATGGATCTATGGGCAATTTGGACATCGCTTCTCTGCGATGCAATTGAACATTGTTAAGGGTGTAGTGGCGTCAGGGATGATGTTGCTGGTGATGCCTCTTATACCGATGCCGGAGTTTGAACTGAGTACCAACCATTTTCTGATATTGGCAATTTCAGGTGTGATTGGCATTGCGATTGGAGATAGCGCCTATTTTGCAGCGTTGAAAAGAATCGGTGCTAATAAGACGTTGTTACTGGAGTCTTTAGCCCCGCCTCTCTCTGGTGTGTTGGCATTAATATTCCTTGGCGCTGTATTGACAGTGCAAAGCTGGCTCGGTGTCGTGATTACAACATTGGCGGTGACCTTCGTTGTCTTCCAACCATCAAAATCGGTGAGCGGTAAATCGAATGACCAAGAGCAGTGGGGTGGCATTGGTTATGGGCTTGTGGCGAGTGTCTGTCAGGCATCTGGTGTGGTTATCTCTCACTACGCGCTAGTGGCGGGTGATATTCCACCATTGTTAGGTGCGCTGATTCGCCTGACGATTGGCGTGTTTGCTGTGATGCTGATTATCCCTTTTGTTGAAAAGAAGCCGTATTCATCGATAAAAAGAGACCTATGGGAAATGACTAGGTTCGATAAACTGTGGTTATTAGGGGCAATCTTTGTCGGAACGTTTCTCGCTTTATGGCTTCAACAAGTGGCGTTGAAAAATGCTAACCCTGCGATTGCACAAACGTTGATAGCGACCAGCCCGGTCTTTATTCTGGTGATCTATGCGCTGAAAGGGGAGAAAGTGTCAAAACAAAGTATCATCGGGACGCTTGCCGCCCTTGCTGGTATTTCTCTGTTCTTTTTTCAATAAGCTGTTGGCCTTAGCTACAGAGTGACATGCCATTACTCTGTACACACTTGATTACGGCCGTTGGCTTTAGCTCGGTATAGCGCTTTATCGGCACGGTAGAAGGTACGTTGAGTATTCTCTCCGTCACGATGTAAAGTGATACCGATACTCACGGTCAAACCGCGCTCCCCAAGTATCTCATGCCAACCGAATTGGAAGATGCGCTCTCGATAATTTTCAGAGTGCATTTCTGCTTTAGGGAGATCAGTGTTCTCTAGAATGACGAGGAACTCTTCTCCACCAAACCTGACACACGATGCGCCTCTAAACTTAAAGTATGAACGCAGCTCTTGAGACACACTAACAATCGCTTTATCACCCACTAAGTGACTCAGTTCATCATTGATAGACTTGAAGTGGTCAATATCAATAACCATCAGGGCGAAAGAGGTATCGTGCAGCAGCATGTCTTTCAATTTCACATCTAACCAGCGACGGTTGTGTAACCCTGTCAATGGATCGGTGAATACGTCTTGTTGAAGCTGAGCCACCGCATTCTTGTGTTGTTCAGTCGTCTCTTTCAACTCTTTGTTCTCTTGTTCAGAGAGAATGAGTTTGAGTTGTAATTCAAAACGGGACAGGCGGCGTAGCTGGCTTGCACCGAGTTCACTGATCGGGATCTGCTTCATCAGATCGGTTTCAATTCGGTAGCCTTTTTTCTCATAGCTTAGCGCTTCTTGAAAACGCCCTTGATTCATACACACATCACTCAGCGAATCGTAGAATCGTTTTGCAAGTACTGGCGACGAGTAGGCTTTCACGCGTTTGTCTGTGCTCGACAAAATCATGCTCGCGTAGTCTTGCTTGCCGGTTGCACTTAGGCAATGTGCGAGCTCTAGACGAGTCATGGTTGCAAGCCAGCTTGCTTGAGTGCTGTTGGCTGGGTATTGAACCTTAGACAGACAGCGTAGCGCTTCATGGTGTTTTTTCTTAGCGCGCAGCACCTTTGCTTGGTAAAGCAGTATTTGAGCTGTGAGCAACTTGTCACTGACCAAAATACTCAGTTCTTCGCACTCATTCAGTAAATCGCTGGCTGCTGTAATGCGATTGAGTAGAAGTAGGCTTGCTACCATATGCAGCTTGAATTTGAGGCGAAGTGAGCGACTGCTTATCGCATGGTCTATGCTGCTGATTTTTTGGTAGTAACGAAGTGCTCTGTTGTGATCGCCATAGGAATCACACAGGTTGCCCATGCCTAAAATAGCTAATACATACTCATCGATATGACCGTGTTCAACCGCGATAGTCGATGAACTGACGAATTCATTGAGTGCTGAGGTGTAATCACCAGTTTCAACTAAGCGGTCACTTAAACTGGTTTTGACTGTCAGAATATCTTCGATATCGGCAGGAAGGTGGAGCAGATCGAGTGCTCGTCTCAACTCTTCGATACTGGTTTGATTTTGTTGTAACTCGGCACGGTATTCAGAGCTAATGATATAGCAGTGCGCTTGCTCTGTTTGCGTTGTCGAAACGTGCTGACGAATGTGGTTCCAGAAGATGATCGCTTCTTCACCTGATACTGATGAAGGGTCTAAACCGGCGTCTGTGATCTTGCTTAATAGAGTTTCCATTATTCTATTACCTCAGCATCGTCTTCTTCTAATTGTTCAAGCGTGAACGGGAACGTCAAAATATCATTGAGGCTGACGGTCGGTTTCGAACCCTTTAGTCCTTTTCTATGCCATGGATAGATATCAAGCATGGTGCTGAGAGTTTGGAAGGTTTGCTCTGCGGCTTCGCCTTTTTCGGAAAGCATAAGGGCCACACGTTCAGAACTTAGCCTTGCGATGAAGTCATTCTGGTTACATAAAGCATGAGCAATCTCGGTACAGACATCTAAGTAATCAGTATCGACATGATGGAACATAATGATGCTGTGGTTTGAACGTTTAAGCTCTGTCTTGAACAGCACCAACTTTTCCCACCAAAAGGTTTCAGAGACAACGTAAGAGAGGTGCTTTTCAGGATCGTACTCGTGCTGACCGCGAATACGATTAATCAGTTTTCGTGCTCTCTGTTCAAGTTGGCGTTTTGAACTGCGTGCTTTGTCCAAACCGACACGTGTCGTTTGCTCTTTGAGCATGCCGATAGAATATTGACGGTACTTTTTAAAGGCGACGAGCGCGGCTTGGAAGTCTTGGTTTTCTTCCGCCACCAAGGATTGTTGGTAACAGATTTGGCTCAGCAACTCGCCATTATCGAACTCGTTTGCGGATTGTTCTGCGAGCCTCAGTAATTCCGCCGCTTGTTCTGGTCTTTTTCTCAGGAGCTCCAATCTAGCTCGGCTGATGTATGAGTGCGCCTTCATCCAAACTAGGTTGTGTTTAACTGCCAGATTGTGCGCTTTGGCCGTGGCGCGCTCCGCGTCATCTAAGCGTTCAAGACCAAGTAGGGCAAGGCCTCGAAAGTCCCATACCTCTGCATGCCAAGTGTTATCTTTATGGTCTTTTAATGCTTCTTCTGCACCGTCCAATACCGACAGCATTTCAACATAGTTGTTGAGCAGGTAGTAATCCCACGCAAGCAGTATTCTGGCTTTACCCTCTAACCAACCAATGCGGCTGTTGTTAGCAACTTTAACGGCAAGCTGGTGGGTAGAACGTGCAAGTTTATATTCGTGGGTCATCCGCCAAATATTGCCAAGGCCAATGAGGCATTCAATTTGAATTTCGACTTCATCAACCAACGCGGACTGCTCTAAAGCATTGATCCAGAACTGTTGGGCGGAATAGTACTTGGCTTGTCCCCAGAACTGGAGCGCGTGTAAATGGAGGATTTCGGGCAGAAAAAGATCGGTATCTAATCGGCTTTGGCGCTTGTAGGCTTCCTTGATGTATTTTAAACCTTTTTGGTAATCCATCAGGTTCCAGCTACATCTTGCCATTAACATTAATGACTGGATGGCACCCTCTTCAAACAGAACTTGCTCTGATCGGACTAGGCACTGTTGGGCAATCTCTAGGATCACCGATGGCTCAGAGTCGACTCGAGTTTTGAGTTTTTCTAATTCTGTTTCAAGAAGGTACTGATTTTTGTCCAAGACTTACATCCATGATTATCGAACATATTGATAACACAATCATTATAAGAGTGTAATTTGAGATAAGCACCAATTATCTTTCGTAGAGCGTCAAAGGAACATCGATCTTTTCTAATTATGGGTGTTACCTCATGTTGTCGCTTTAAAATCAATGAGTTCCCGAATAATTACCTAGAGGCTTTGTTGCTATGAAAGTAGTTGCTTTAGAGTTAATGGCAGCTCCGCTACGCCTAAGCGTTGTGCTGCCGTGAGCCCTTGCTTATCTTGGTAGCACAGATTGTGCCAAGCTCTAAATATGTCGAGCAATGGAAGAATGCCCCCAGGACGAAGCTTACGTCTGGGCTCATTAATAAAGCTATCAAATAACAACTGAAAGCGCTGTTGATAGAACTTAGTTTGTTGAATTGAGGCTGTGTTAAACCACTGTTTTGGTTCTGGATTGTTACCGGTTAGGTAGCAGATACCTTTCTGGTTATCACCCTGATTGGCAATAGCCCAGCGATCTCGCCACCAACTCATGTGAACGATGTCGATCTTTTCAAAACTTTGGTCGTCTTGCCAGCCTGAATCTTCTTCGACATACATGAGGTCAATATTTTGACTCTGAATGCGCGGCAAACATACACTTAAAGCGGCAGATCTTAGTAATGGATCTTGTGGCATATAGATGGCGACATGCTTGTCTTCGTTACACATATCCAACACATGTAAGAAGTGAGCATAAGAGGTATAAGGCGGTCGAATGAGAGCGCCTTTTGAAGGGTAACTAAATGTGGTGAGGTTACCCATAGGGTCCTCAACGTTACCTCTCGCAAGAATCACTTGGTACTGCTGTTCAATGCGCTCTTTTAGTTTGTCAGAGGGCTGAGGCAGTTCGAGATTTGCTTCTGAAGAGTGCTCTTTGGATACAAATCGTGCCACATCATCATAAGGGTTATGGTCGACGTTTCCTGATGGTTCTTCATTTTGAGAGTAGTTAACGTGTTGGCAAAGTATATAGCCAGAATGCGCCTCGCCCGTCGCTATCCACACCACACCGTTGTTACTTTGTGGTTGCAGACGCTGGTAGTGAGATGCGAACTCGTAATCTTTCGCATGGTTAACCCATCGTGCATCGATCATCGCTAATTTACGACGACAACGGCTCGCGATATGGTCAACATGATCATAGAAAGTCTTTGGGTTGATCTCTAATTTTCGGCAGATTTCACGTACGGAATAGCCCATGAACAGTAAGCCCATGAGGTTCTCTTGAAATTGGAGTTTTTTATTGGATCCAGACCATTTATCAACGAAGGTTGTTTGGCAGTCTTTGCATCGATAACGCTGCCTGTCGCCACTGTAGCCGAAGGCATGATAAAGATGTTTATGGGTATGAACCGATAAGCCGAAGTTATCGCAATCATCATTACGACAAGCAGGGAGCCCGTCGCTGTGAAGTTGTCTTAAGCGATGAAGTTCGCTTAACACTTCACGATTGTTAAGTAAGGGGGGGAAAGCTCCACATTCACGACAAACCATCGCTGGACGCTTAGGGTTCGCGTGTTGCAAAACATACCGTTTTGCATCGCTCAAGCCAAAGTTGTCACACGCCAATGTTTTACAAAAGTTGAGTTGCAAACCATCCGCATCTTTTGGCAGCTTGTCGTTAGACACGATCTCCCCCTCGGGATTATTTGAGCAGCCAAGCGAGCCTGGCTGCGGGGTAACGCTTTTCAATGTATCTTTTATCAAATCGTTAGATGTTGATTGCTGTCTCTAGAGCAACTTTCATCATGTCGTTGAAAGACTTTTGACGCTCTTCAGAACTTAGTTTTTCACCACGGATGATGTGGTCAGATACTGTTAGGATAGTTAGTGCTTTAGCACCAAGGTCTGCAGCAACGCCGTAGATACCAGCCGCTTCCATATCAACACCTAGGATGCCTAGCTTTTCCATTTTTTCGAAAAGGTCAGCTTCTGGAGTGTAGAAAAGGTCTGCAGAGAATACGTTACCAACTTTAACTGGAACTTCTTGTGCACGAGCTTGGTTTACTGCTTCTTCTAGAAGACCGAAATCAGCTATAGCAGCGAAGTCGTGGTTGTTGAAACGAATGCGGTTTACTTTTGAGTCAGTAGATGCACCCATGCCGATAACAACGTCCATTAGTTTAACGTCGTCACGTACCGCGCCACAGCTACCTACACGAATAACGTTTTTCACGCCGAACTCAGCGATTAGCTCGTGTACGTAGATGCAGCATGATGGGATACCCATACCGTGGCCCATTACAGAAACTTTCTTACCTTTGTAAGTGCCTGTGTAGCCAAACATGTTGCGAACGTCACAAACTTGCTTCACGTCATCAAGGAATGTTTCTGCAATGTATTTTGCGCGAAGCGGGTCGCCCGGCATAAGTACTGTTTCTGCGAAATCACCAGCTTGAGCATTAATATGAGGTGTAGCCATGGTCGTTCTCCAAAGTTTAAACGGTAATTATAGGAACAGGATTTAATCAATTACCGATTCTGTTGAATTGAATTCGTTTTGTTGAGGCAATATTAGCGAGTTAGAACGTGGATCCATGAGACTTTAGTCACAAAACAGGTCTGCCATTATAGTTTTATTAATATTGATAACTAAATCTGTTGAAAGCGTAAAGGCAATCGATTTTGTATGGGTTAATTGCAAGCGAATGAGAGGAAAAGGCCCACACATAAACTTGTTGTCTATCAGTTTCGAGACAACAATACGTTGTAGAGACGTTTGATCAGAGATAATCTAAACTTTGATAAAAGACAAACCAAGGATTTGTATGTCGCATTGCGCTAACTCGACGCCTTTGCCGTCAATGAAAACACGACTTCACAGGGCGGTGTCGCTTGTTGTAAGAACTACTTTGCTTGCCAGCGGGATAGCTTCATCGTGGGTGTCTGCTGCAACCTTTGAATTGCCACCAACGGAAAGCCGCATTGTGGGCAGAATCCAGCAGCATGAAGTGGCGGCGGGCGAAACCTTGGCCATCATTGCCAAGCAATACGATATTGGTTTTCTCTCTTTAATGGCAGCCAACAAAGGGGTGGATCCTTTTCTTCCCGCGGAAGGCTATGTGTTAAGCATTCCAAGCCGCTTGATTTTGCCTGACACCCCAAGAAAGGGGATTGTCATCAATCTTGCTGAGTTAAGGTTGTATTACTTTGAGCCTGAGAAAAATCAGGTGCATGTTTTCCCTGTCGGCATCGGTCGAGTGGGGCGTGATACTCCCGAGATGATCACCAAGATAAGCCAAAAAAGACCGAATCCAACATGGACGCCACCAAATTCAATCCGCAACGAGTATCTTGAAAAGGGCATTGAATTACCGAGAGTGGTTCCTGCCGGGCCGGAAAATCCATTGGGAGAGTACGCTTTGAGGCTTGCTTATGGCGCTGGCGACTATTTGATCCATGGTACAAACAAAGATTTCGGGATAGGTTTACGAGTTAGCTCTGGTTGTATCCGAATGGAACCTAAAGACATTGAGTGGCTGTTTGAGCAAGTGAACCGTGGTGAACAGGTCACCATTATCAATGAGCCGATTAAGGTGTCATTAGAGCCTGATAGAAGTGTGTTTGTAGAAGCGCACGAGCCATTAACTCGAAGTGATGGTTCAAAGAAATCATTACAGATCCCTGTGGAACTAAAATGGTGGCTTGAAGACGCAGAACTGCCAAATTCAAAGGCGAAAGCGGTTATCTTTGCTCAAAACGGCGTACCTGTAGAGATAGCACCACCTGTGATTGAGTTTTAATTCGATTGCCTCTTCTGCAACAAGGGGCGGTTTTATCTTGTTTACTCGCATTAGTGTCACCCAAAAAAAGCACCACATCCGATAAGAAGTGGTGCTGTCTATATACTGCTTTTTGCGACTTATTTAATCTACAGCTTAATCGCGATTAGATCTCAAACTACTTAGTGTAAGACTCAGCGATGTTGTCGATACGGTCGTTAGCACGGTCCGCTTCTTCTTTCGCTGCCATTGCGGCTGCTTCTGCTTCTTGAGCCTTCATTTCTGCGGCTGCTTTGTCACTCTTAAGTGCTTCAACTTCGCTTGTTAGTTGAGCGACTTGGTTAGTTAGTTGATCCATTTCTGACACTGCAGCTTCTTCTGGCTCTGAAGAACAACCGGCTAAAATGAAAACTGATGCTGCAGCTGCGATTAACGTCTTATTCATAAGAACTCCTTGCTTATTTATCATCAAAAGATGCGCTATACATTCTTTATCATATAGTCGCTTCATTAATGATTGTAGCGACTAATTTTTTAACTGCAAAAACAATAACTAAAGAAATTGCTAAATTTTTGAGTTAATTAGCTAAGTATCACGTTGTGTCTCATTTATGAGATGAAGGATTTAGAGACGACTTGAAGGTGTTTTTGGAGAGCTATCCCTTTGCTAGCAATGCATACGTTGTTCTAGCTAAAGATAGATAAAGGGATAAATTTACTGTGATCTCTATCCTTATAAAGTACTTTCGCGGTATCATGTCACGTTAAATTAATTTTATTCAATACCATCATGACTGGAGAGTCCTTTGCACTTTAAAGATTTAGGCTTAGATAACCGCTTACTGAAGAACTTAAAACATTACGACTTCAAGAAGGCGACAGAGATCCAATCAAAAGCGATCCCTGTTGCTATTGCTGGTAAGGATCTATTGGCTTCATCAAAAACGGGATCAGGAAAAACATTGGCGTTTGTGTTGCCAATGATACATAAAGCATTAAAAACAAAAGCGTTTTCTGCTAAAGATCCTCGTGGTGTAATTTTGGCTCCTACTCGTGAGCTAGCGAAGCAAGTTTACGGCGAACTGCGTAGCATGCTTGGTGGTCTGTCTTATGAAGCGGCGCTTATCTTAGGTGGTGAGAACTTTAACGACCAAGTTAAAGCACTGCGTAAGTACCCTCGTTTTATCGTTGCGACTCCAGGCCGTCTTGCTGACCACCTAGAACATCGTTCATTGTTCCTAGATGGTGTTGAAACGCTAATCCTTGATGAAGCGGACCGTATGCTTGATCTGGGTTTCGCTCCAGAACTTCGTCGCATTGCCAATGCAGCTAAACACCGTCGTCGTCAAACGTTGATGTTCTCTGCAACGTTAGATCACGCTGAAGTAAATGGCATTGCAAATGAAATGCTAGACGCACCTAAGCGTATCTCTGTTGGTGTTTCTAACGAGCAACACTTAGATATCACACAGAAATTCTACTTATGTGATCACCTAGATCACAAAGAAGCGATTTTAGACCGTGTACTGGAAGAAGCTGAATACCGTCAGGTAATGATCTTCACAGCAACACGCGCTGATACTGACCGTTTAACAGATAAGTTGAACGAGAAGAAGCTTAAAGCGGTAGCACTGAGTGGTAACCTAAACCAAACGCAACGTAATGCTATTATGAGCCAGTTCGAGCGTGCGGTTTACAAGATCTTGGTAACTACCGATGTTGCTTCACGTGGTATTGATATTCCAAACGTGAGCCACGTTATCAACTTTGATATGCCTAAGCATACGGAAGAGTACGTGCACCGTGTAGGTCGTACTGGCCGTGCGGGTAACAAAGGCGATGCGATTTCTTTGGTTGGTCCAAAAGACTGGGACAGCTTCAAGCGTGTTGAACTTTACCTTCAACAAGATTTGACCTTCTCTGTACTTGAAGGCCTAAAAGGTAAATTCAAAGGCATTAAGCCACGTAAACCTGCGTTTGCTAAAGGCGGTCCTGCTAAGAAGAAGACCAACACTCAAGCGAAGAAAACGCCGAAGAAACCAGTTAAGCGCGATAAGAGCTTCCACCAAAATGTGGCCGTGGGTGATACCGTGTTTATCCCTAAGAAGAAAGTCGCACCAAAAGTGGACGACGAGTAATCACCAGCCAGTTTTAAAGCGTTTGCTAGTAAAACTGACATGAATAAAAACCGCCAATATTAGGCGGTTTTTTTGTATCTGACTTTTGTGCCTAAGAGGTGCTGCCTCAGGTTACGGAGTTGCTCTAAAGGCTTTAGAAATCAAATGTTGAGAATGAAAAAGCTAGGATATGGTCGGCAATGTATTTGTGTGTGGCGGTGGTTGGGTGCGTCACGCCCCAGAATACATAACTGTCTGAACCATAGGTCGCACAATCATTAGTTAAGCTGTGGCTTCTTAAATAGTCCGCGGCTGAGCTTCGATTGATATTAAGACAAGCATCACTCGCGTTTCGAAAGCCATGTTGTTCTGGGTTATCGGTAATGCTGGCGAACAACGCACTTGCATCGAACAACACCACGTTTTTCCCTATACCTTGGTAATACTCGGCTTGAGCTTTGATGAACTGGTTGAATTCTAAGATCTTGCCACGAACTTTTATTATCTCTTGTTCGGTAGAGTATTTGAATTGAGGGGCTTTGGTTGCATCGGGTAAGGTGAACAGCAGGATATTGTTCGCACCAGATTCTGTTAAGCGGATCAGCGCGCTGCTAAAGTCAGCCTTTACATCGGCGACTTCTCGGTTGTAATTCATGAAGTCATTGAGGCCAAACTCTAAAGTAAACAGTGAGTTTTCCGGACGATAGTTTTTGGCGACTTTCATGTAGGTCAGATAAGAGGTGACTTGATCATAAACACCAGTCAATGCCACGTATTGGTTGGTACCTGCGGCGCCACCCACAGCCCAGTTATACAGAGGGACATCTTTCGCTTTTGCTAAATACTCCGTCCAGACTAAACCATTCGAAAGTGCCCTAAAAACCACGAATCTGCGTTCGGAAAAAACCATTGTGAGCCATTAAATAGATTACCAGTGTCGGACAGGCTATCACCAAAGATGACAATACGATTGATGCTATTGGCCTGGAACGCGTTATCGTTGGTCCAGATGGAGTGGTTGTAAGAGAAGCGATTATCTGCGGCAAAGTAGGTGATGTCATCGGCGTCATGTTGGATGTCGAGCGTCTGTTCGCAACGCTGTTTGATTTCAGATTGAGGCGCATCACTGTAGAACATGTTTTTGAAAGAAACAGAAGACCACCAATATCCGTTGATCGTGTAGTAATCACCACTCTCTTTCTTTGCCCACTTCCAGTCGGTGGCTGGGGAATCATGAGAGGCATCGGTTCGATACCAACATCTAACATATGAATAGGTCTCTGAGCCTTGTGCACTGAGTACTTGTGCAGATGTAATCGATTCAGGTGTTGGTATTGAGTCTTCAGCGGCATAAGCGCCAAAAGGCAGGGCTAACGTGAGTATTAAAGCCGTATTTTTCATCACTGTATTCTCTTTTATATTTAGATGAGCCAAACAGAAACGCTGTTGCTTGTTGCTTGTTGCTTGTTTCTTGTTTCTTGATAAGTGGATAAGTGGATAAGTGGATAAGTGGATAAGTGGATAACTGGTACGACCTATATCTAAAATCAATAATTAGCGTCAATATATTCAGGGTTGTGGTGTGTCGTTAATGGAATAAGCCTCAAGTTATCAACGAGTTTTTGGTTGAAAAATACCTGTTTCCAAACGGTTATTTGTCGAATAATTTTGGTTTATTGAGAATGTTGAATTGATATTTGAGTCGGGATATTGAAAGAACAATCTCATCAACCTTAGTTAAATGTTAATTTAATCAATTGCTTATGTTTTGTTCTCCTGATTCTGTTTGCCTGATGTTCATCGCACCTGTTTAATTCAAGTTCGCCATCACAAATATGAAGTCGTTACTTTCTGTTTTATAAAATCATCATCTACGGTTCTTTTACTCATCAGAGGTCTAATCTGTTTAAGGAAAGAGCATTGAAAAAGATATTAATTTGGACGATAGCCTGCCTATCCAGTTTTGGCGTATATGCCGGAACGAGCGCATCAGCATTAGAAGCCAGGGGATACACTGAAACGAAATACCCCATTATGTTGGTACATGGTCTGTTTGGTTTCGATACATTAGCGGGCGTTGACTATTTCTATGGCGTACCTGAATCCCTAACCAAAGATGGCGCGAACGTATATGTCGCTCAGGTCTCTGCAACCAACAGTTCAGAGGTCCGTGGTGAACAGTTACTCAGCCAAGTTGAAACGCTGTTAGCTGCAACAGGAGCAAGTATGGTGAATCTGGTTGGTCATAGCCACGGTGGGCCTACGGCTCGTTATGTTGCGTCAGTTCGACCTGATCTTGTTGCTTCAGTGACCAGTATTGGCGGTGTGCATAAAGGTTCTAAGGTCGCTGATCTCGTTCGAGGGAACGTATCTGAAGGCTCTGTCACAGAAGGTATCGCGGTTAAATTAGCAGGTGGATTAACGACACTGATTAACCTTTTATCTGGTGGAACGGATCTCGACCAAGACGGCCTCGCTTCTGTTGAAGCATTGACCACAGAAGGCTCGCTAGCCTTCAACCAGTTTTACCCTGAGGGCGTTCCGACGTCTGAGTGTGGCGATGGTGAGTGGCAAGCAAGTAACGGCGTTTATTACTATTCATGGACAGGGTCTTCCACTTTTACCAACCTTCTTGATCCTACCGACGGAGCGATGACAATCCTAGGCTTAGCCTTCAACGAACCTAATGATGGCTTAGTAGGAGCATGCAGCGCGCATTTGGGCAAAGTGATTGGTGATGATTACAAAATGAACCACCTAGATGAGATTAATGGGTTATTGGGAATTCACCACTTGTTTGAGACAGATCCTGTAACTCTATATCGTCAGCATGCCAATCGATTGAAGTTGGCTGGCTTGTAGTCTGCAAAGCCGTTTAATAAGAAAACAAGGGAAGTATGATGAAAAAGACCGCCATTTTGTCGATAACCACGATAGCCCTGATGAGCACAGCGGCGGTCTTTTTATATCTAAATAATCAAGATACACATACTGACGACGAACAACGCGTCTCCTCATTGAAAGTCACCTCTCAGCAAGATACCGACATCGATAACGCATCAGCAAAAGACATGATGGAATATTTCGTGTCAGGTAATACAGAATTAACCCTTGAAGATATTCGAGACAACGTGGCGAAACACCACGAACAATCATCAACAACCGTGGTTGATGAAGCACTGTTTGCCAAATATCTTGAGTATAAGTCGGCACTGACATCGTTGGACGTGCAGTTCGGTACCACATCCATTTCCGCTGATGATCTACGTGCACTCAATCAAGCGCTCCTTGACCTCCAAGCTCAGTTTTTCAGTGAGAGCGAGATAAGTATTCTGTTTACGCACGACAACAGAATGAGAGAAATCGCCTTAGAAAAGTTACTTCTGAAACAGGAGGGATTAGAGGATGAAGAATACCAACAAAGACTCGAATCCTATCTATCTGAGCAACCTGATTATGTTCAGTCGAGTCACCAGAATCAGGTGTTACTCCAACAGCTCTCTAGCTCTGAAGGTCTCGATGAACAGGGTAAATACTTAAAGAGAAGCGAACTTGTCGGTGAAGAAGCAACCCAGAGACTTGAAGCACTTGATAAACAAAGAGCGGCCTTTGAAGACTCGTTAGAGGTCTACTTCGCAGAACGAAATGATGTCTTGAAAGATTCATTCCTATCAAAAACCGAACAACAAGAGAAGATTGCGCAACTTAGGACTGAACATTTCCTACCAGAACAGCTTAGAAGGGTAGAAGCGATTGAAAGAATTCGAGCGGCTGAATCTCGTCAGTAGTGTCTAAAAGCGAAAAACCAGCCATGATGGCTGGCTTTTTGTTTATCGGCGAGTTCTAAAGAGCATACAGCCTGAATCTGTTTGCCTTGAACTTCGTACCTTGAAGCCTATACCTTAAAGTAATCCAACTGCTGCTTCTGTTGTTCTGCTAGGTTAGAAAGCTCGTGGCTTGCTGCAGCGGCTTGAGTAATGCCGGTAACGTTTTGGCTTACTAGGCTGTAGATGTTTGAGATGTTACGGTTGATGTCTGAGGTTACTTGGCTTTGCTCTTCAGCGGCAGAGGCAACCTGAGTGTTAATCTCAGTCATGTCCGTTACCGAGTTAGCAATGCCTGAAAGCGCCGCGCTTACTTCACCTGCAAGAGTTTGGTTGTGTTCCACCATAGCCAGTGAGCTGCTCATGCTTTCATTCGCGTTACCGGATTGAACCTGCAAACCTTCAATGATGCTTTGGATCTCTTTGGTTGAATCTTGTGTACGTGCCGCTAGCATTCGAACTTCATCAGCAACCACTGCGAAACCACGACCGCTTTCACCTGCACGAGCGGCTTCGATTGCTGCGTTAAGCGCAAGCAGGTTAGTTTGTTCAGAGATACTTTGAATCACCTCAATCACTTTACCAATCTGTTCAGAGTGCTCTTTTAGCGTGCCCACAACATTTGCAGCTTCGCTTAGCTGAATCGCCATCTGTTCGTTAGCTTTGTTGCTTTCATTAAACAAGCTCATGCTGTGTGTCGCCATTTCGTCAGCTTGCTTAGACGCTGAGTCGGCTTGTACTGCGTTCTCATTAACGTGTGCTGCTGTGCTTTCTAATTGGTTTACAGCAGAAGCAACTTGTTCTACTTCTTGCTTTTCTTGGTCTGAATTAACGCTCGATTGTGTCATTACTGCTGCTAGCTCTGTCGACGCAGAAGCCACTTCGATACTGATTCGAGACAGCGAGCTTACCGTGTCACGCAGCTGTTCAACAGACTGGTTTACGTCTTGCGCTAGGCGTGAGATTTCGTTGTCGCCATACTCTTCTGCTTTAACTAACAAGTTACCTTTTGCCACTTCGCGCATGGTTGCTTGAATATTGCTGATCGGCTTAACAATGATGCCAGCCAGCGTCCAACTGATAATTAGAGCTACAGACAGGATCACCAACAGTGCAATGGTCGCAGTAGTCAGCGTGCTAGCGTGTTGCTGGCCGTTGATGTCGACCTCTTGAGTGGCAAGCAAGTTCAGCTTTTTAGACAGAGTATTGATCGCTTGCACCATTTCATTACCCGCATGTCGGTATTGGTCGATTGCGATCTGGTAGCGGTTTTCAAAATCTGAAGATAGTGATGCATCGCCGTGTTTCGCTCTTAATAGCGGAAGCATGGTGGTACGAGAAAAATCGACATAGTGATTCATCGCTTTGTTCATCGCGGCCACTTCATCTTGCATGCCTGGCACTGTGTCTAATGAATTCAGTAGGCGAGTATTCTGATCGCGTTTTTGGTTTAGTGTTTCAACCAATGTTTTTACGTCATCAGCATTGAATAGACTGTAAATCGCTTTGATGCGCATGCCATAGCTGTTGTCGACGATTTCGCTAAGTTCTTCTTTATGTAAGATTAACTGGTCGGTTGCTACTGACACATCTTTGAATGCACTTTCTAGTTTTTCACCACCGATAATGACACCGGCTAAAAGTAAGACAACGGAAAATAGTACGGGTACAAGAATTTGTATTTTGATTGATAAGCCACTGAGAAGTTGGCGCATGTAATGTCCTTCTTTGAATAAAATAAAAAGATGAGAATTATTATTATTAGAATTAGTTGGCGATTCTAACTAATGAGACTGACAATTCAATCAGTAAAGGCTTTGATTTCGTTATATGCGATAGGTATTTGATATAGATGGTTGTTTATTGTTCTAAATGGCGATAAAGGTGGATCTTTTTATCCATCGTGTTAGGGCTAATTGATTGATAAATAGAGAAATATATTGGTTAGTATTCGATATAAATAGGGAAGGAAATCTAGCTTTTTGGTGCTCAAACGATGGTGAGACCTGCATTCACTAACTGCATCTGATGGGGGCGCGACTATCAATTCATCGAGTAGGAGAGAAATTAGCCATTAATTTGTAGTTGTCATATAGGCTTCAATTAAGTGAAACACAACTGTCACATTCGGATTCTAAAGTAGGCCTCGTTCAAGCAAAACATTACGGCAATAACGCCACTAAAGGAAATTTGTGATGAAAAAGACAGTTATCGGTGCAATCGCACTACTAGGCGCTCTAACAGTGAATACAGCTTCAGCTAAAGAAACTATCTCTGTAGTTGGCTCTAACAGTGCTTCTCCACTGGTTGAAGTTTTTGCAGAAACCTACATGAATAAAGGCGAACCAGTGTTCATCGAAATTCAAGCACCAGGTTCTTCTGCAGGCATCAAAGCAGCAAAAAATGGAAGTGCTGACCTTGGTATCTCTTCTCGTGACCTAAAAGAAGAAGAGAAAACAGCTGACCTGAAAGAGCTAGTTATCGCTCGTGACGGTATCGCAGTTGTTGTTAACCCGAACAACGAAGTATCTGCTCTTACTGCTGAGCAAATCACTTCAATCTACAAAGGCGACATCACTAACTGGAAAGATGTTGGCGGCGCTGATAAACCAATCGTAGCAATCACTCGTGATACTGCATCAGGTACACGTGGTGCATTCGAAGACATCATGAAGCTTAAGAAGAAGATTGGCGATAAGAAAGTATCGGCTATCTCTCAACGTGCACAAGTTGCAAACGGTAACGGCGCACTTAAAGTTTCTGTAGCAAGCAACCCATACGCTATCGGCTTTATCTCTCTAGGTACAGTTGACGAATCTGTTCAAGCTCTAACTATCGACGGCGCTGCTGCGACTGTAGACAACGTTAAGAACGGTTCTTACAAAGTTGCTCGTCCATTCCTAGTTCTTTACAAAGCAGGCGCTCCAACAGCTGAAACTCAACAATTCCTAGATTGGATGGTTGCAGATGAAGCTCAAGCTATCGCTGGTAAGAAAGGCTACATCACAGTTAACTAATCTTAACTGACTCAATCTTAATTATTGCTCAGCCTGCTTTAGGCTGAGCCTTTTCTTTCAACTTTGTTTATTTCGAGCTCTTATTGAGCCACAAAGTTTGAGATTTTATATATGACCATCGCAAATAGTGAAAAGCTTATGAATACTGAAGCGACTCAAATCAACAAGCCAAGTCTACGTGCTAAGAAGCGCATCGACTGGAGAGAAAGAATCTTCCACGGCTTGTTCTTATCGAGTGCTGTAATCGGCATCGTATCACTAGCCGTTATCGCTTACTTTATCGTTGCAGAGAGTATCCCTGCATTCCAAGAGGCCGGTGTTTCTGGCATCGTTCTGGGTGTTGACTGGTTACCTCCAGCTCTATTCGGTGTTGCAACCATGATTGTTGCATCGATTGTTTCGACACTTGGAGCTGTAGTTGTTGGTGTGCCAGTTGGTGTATTAACCGCTATTTTTATTGCTGAGATTGCTCCAAAGCGTCTTGCAGATATTATTCGACCAGCAGTTGAGCTTCTAGCGGGTATCCCGTCGGTAGTTTACGGCTTCTTCGGTCTAGTAATTATCGTTCCAATGATTCAAAACGTTTTCCAAGTACCAGCGGGTAACACTATCCTGGCGGGTATCATTGTTCTGGGTATCATGATTCTTCCTACCGTTATCACGGTTTCTGAAACTTCGATTCGTGCGGTACCTCGTACATACAAAGAAGGTTCACTTGCACTGGGTGCTTCGAAAATCTACACGATTTTTAAGCTACTCGTTCCTGCTGCACGTTCAGGCATTATGACTGGTGTGATTTTGGGTATCGGCCGCGCACTTGGCGAAACGATGGCAATCATCATGGTTATGGGTAACGCGCCAGCAATGCCAGAAGGCATTTTGGACTCTGCTCGTACGCTAACAGCAAACATTGCAATTGAAATGTCTTACGCAAGTGGCGTTCACGCTAACGCACTGTACGCAACAGGTGTTGTACTTCTAGTGTTCATCATGATGTTAAATGGTGCTCTACTTTATCTTAACCGTGAAAAAGCGAAGTAGGCGAGGATAAGTAATATGGATCGCGTAAAACTAAAACAAGCACGTCAAACCAAAGATAACATCCTAAAAGGTTTTATCTGGGCAGCTGCAGCTGTAACCGTTGGTTTCTTATTCTGGATTATTTGGTACATCCTATCGAACGGTCTGCAATACGTAGATTGGAACTTCATCACTGACGATTACACTCGTACTGGTGAAGAACGTGGTATTTTCCCAATGATCATTGCCACGATCTACATGGTAATCGCATCGATTGCGGTAGCCGCGCCACTGGGCATCATGACGGCGATATACTTAACTGAATATGCGAAAGTAGGTAGCCGATTGGTGAAAGTGATTCGATTCTGTACTGAGTCGTTAGCTGGTATCCCATCGATCATCTTTGGTCTGTTCGGTATGACCTTCTTTGTTTCGATTCTTGGTCTTGGCTTCTCGATTCTGTCGGGTGCACTAACGCTAAGTATCCTGATTCTTCCTGTAATCATTCGTACTACAGAAGAAGCATTGATGGCAGTGCCACAAACTTACCGCGAAGGCTCATACGGCCTTGGCGCTTCAAAAATCTACACTATCTGGCGTTTGATCTTACCAAGCGCAATGCCAGGTATCTTAACTTCGGTCATTCTTAGTATTGGTCGTGTAATTGGCGAATCAGCACCTGTATTTTTAACAGCAGGTATGGTGGCACGTGTTCCTGAGTCGGTATTCGATTCTGGCCGTACACTAACGGTTCACCTATATAAGCTGACAACAGAGCTATTTACTATCGATGAGTGGAACCAAGCCTACGGCACGGCGACAGTCCTAATCGTACTGGTTCTCTTGATCAACATGGTTACAAAACTGATTGCGAGACGCTTCAACACGGCAACTTACTAAGCTCATTAGCTGGCTCATAAATAAAGCGAGCCCCCGTGATAAAGAAAGCATCAAGTTAGACACGAATTTAAGAATTTAGAGATTACGAACATGAATAAATTTGATATTGAGAACCTAGATCTGTTTTACGGCGACAACCAAGCGCTTAAATCTATCAACCTGCCAATTCCAACTCGCCAGGTTACTGCTCTGATTGGCCCGTCTGGCTGTGGTAAATCAACACTATTGCGTTGTTTGAACCGCATGAATGACCTAATTGAAGGCGTTACGATTAAGGGTAAGCTGGATATGGATGGCACTGACATCTACGGTAATATCGATGTCGCTGACCTACGTATCCGCGTAGGCATGGTATTCCAAAAGCCAAACCCGTTCCCAATGAGCATCTACGAGAACGTGGCATACGGCCTACGTGCTCAAGGTATCAAAGACAAAAAACACATCGATGAAGTGGTTGAGCGCTCGCTACGCAGTGCTGCACTGTGGGATGAAGTAAAAGACCGTCTTAAAGCGCATGCATTTGGTCTGTCTGGTGGTCAACAACAGCGTCTATGTATCGCACGTACCATTGCAATGGAACCAGATGTAATCCTGATGGATGAACCAACATCGGCTCTAGACCCAATCGCGACACACAAGATTGAAGAATTGATGGAAGATCTGAAGAAAGACTTCACTATCGTTATCGTAACGCACTCAATGCAGCAAGCGCGTCGTATCTCAGACCGCACGGCTTTCTTCCTAATGGGAGAGCTTGTAGAGCATAACGAAACCAGCGTTATCTTCAGTGAACCAAAAGATGATCGTACTAAAGGTTACGTAAACGGTGACTTCGGTTAATCGACGATTTACGTGTGGTATTTAAGCGATTAGATACCTTTACACACTAACTGAAACGCAGGTTAGATAATCGAATAGAACAACAGAATTATCACTATAACTATAAGCGATGGAAGTTTTGCCCCACTATAGGTGGGGCTTTTTTATGTGTCTAAAAAATCCCCAATGTCGATGTGATTTTGGGCAGAGAATCCCATTTTTGTCGTCCTTCTCATGCTTGTGATAATGTTAAAGGTGAAACTGCGACCCGCTTAACATCTCATTTTTACTTACATTGATTGCATATCAAGCCTTCTGTATTTTTGCTTTATTCTTAATCGCCAATGGAAGGAAGCTGTGCCTGTTAAAGCCTTTGCAAAACAAATATCTGCGACACGCGACCATCGTCTGTTGGCTGAGTCTCTTTTTGACTATCTGGTTAAGGTACTTACTCCAAAAGGGATAGGAATATTTGCTGAACCGACGCCGGAGAGCGACGCATTACCGCTTTTTTCTTATGGCGACCTAACCTCATTGGCGAGCTACCCCTCTACATTTTGGCCGTGGGTCTCACAGTTTGATACCGCAGACGGGGTTTTGCCAATGGCTATCAACACCTGCAAGTGGGAACACATGAAAGTGCTTGGTGGGGAGTCGTTTATCATGATGCTCGACAACGCACCTGCCTCCAGAACTTATTTAATTGTTCAAAATTGCAATGCTGAGAAGGTTAATCAAACCTTTGACCAAGATCTTGATGTGTTACAGCTCGCGGCTGCCCGTTGGCAATGTATTCGTGCCGAAAAGAACGCGGCGCTAGAAATCAAACACAGAGACACACGTGAAGCTCAATACTTAGATGAGATAAAGTTACGTGAGCTGTTTGTAGAGAACATGAAGCTGGTTCATCAGGTCGCGCTTGAGCTTTCTAACCCTGAGTCACTCGATGCTTTGTATAAAGCATCGGTTGAGGCTGTGCGAGACAGGTTAGGGTTTGATCGTGCGATCTTCATGTTGCTTGATATGAAAAAGCGTTGTTTCAGCGGCACTTATGGCACTGACGAAGCGGGTAAAACCAACAGTGAACACCACACTCAATACGATTTGCACCAACTTGAAGCGGAATACATTGAAGCGCTGTCTGATAACCATACTAATCTAGTCATCATCGATAATGCGCCCCTGTATACAGAAGGTAAGGTGGTCGGGCAGGGGTGGAATGGCATGCTTATCTTGCGTGAAGGCGACAAACCTGTCGGCTGGATCGCCATGGATAACTACATTCATCGCTCACCGATTACTAACTATCAAAAGCAGATGCTTGAGTCTTTTGGCTCTTTGCTTTCTCAAATCTATATTCGCAAGCGCCAAGAGCAGAACATACGTATGTTGCACTCGAGTATGGTTGAGCTGTCCCGATGCGATAGCGTCAGTGAAGTCTGTAAGTCCGCGGTTAGTTTTGCGATTCAACATCTAGGTATCGATCGACTGGCTGTTTTCCTAACAGACAAAAAGTGCAGTTACATGCAAGGTACTTGGGGCACTGACATCAAAGGCGATATTGTCGATGAGTCCTATTATCGCTCTGAGCTGGTGGAACGTGACATTGTAGCCGCAGCTCGTGCTTGCCCTAATCAAGTTGCCTTTGAAGAATCAGTTCCTATCTATCACGATTTCAATATTGTGGGAGTCGGTTGGACGGCAATGACCATGCTCACCACCAATACGGGTGAGCCGATTGCGTTTATCGCTGCTGATAACTTGTTAACACGCAGCCCTTTAACTTCCCAGCTTCGCGAAGTAATTCGTATCTTTGCCTCTAGCCTCGCAGAGGTGTTGCAAAGAACCATGGCGCAAGAGGAGCTTAAAAAGCTCAATGAAACGCTTGAGCAAGAGGTCAGTAAGCGCACCCAAGAGCTAGAGTTGGCGAATGAGCAATTGGATATCATTTCTAAGCTAG
Organism: Vibrio sp. ZF57; assembly: GCF_001691235.1. Classification (NCBI taxonomy): domain Bacteria; kingdom Pseudomonadati; phylum Pseudomonadota; class Gammaproteobacteria; order Vibrionales; family Vibrionaceae; genus Vibrio; species Vibrio sp. ZF57. Next base: position 143,365 of record NZ_MAKD01000019.1, read on the forward strand.
ATCCTCTTACGCGCCTTGGAAACCGCCGTATGTTGTCGCAGGTTCTAGAAGACTTGAACGGTGACGATCAAGGTGCCTTTGCCTTACAGAACGAAATTACATTTGGCTTGATTCTTGTCGACCTCGACCACTTTGGTTTGTACAACAGTGTCTATGGTCATACTGAAGGGGATGCGGCTCTGAGGACGGTAGGTGAGATACTGAATGCCCATGTTCACAATGATAAAGAAACCTTCTGCCGGATTGGCGGAGAGGAGTTTATGTTGTTGATGATTGGCACGAATCACTCAGAGACAAAGCAACGTGCAGAGTCGATTAGAAAATGCATTGAAGAGGCAAAAATCCTGCATTGTGAAAGTAGTACCAGCCCATATTTAACGGCATCCGTTGGCTATGCCTCGATAACGTCTGACCAGCATCAGTTCGATTTTGATTTGTTGTATGGCAAGGCAGATAAAGCCTTGTATCAAGCCAAAGACTCGGGGCGAAATCGAATTGTTTCTGCCTTAAAACGTAAAAAAGTCACAGCCTCTCTTTCTTAAAATAAAGGCCGTTGATCTCAAGATGATCAACGGCCTTTGTGTTTTACTGTTCTTGATGAACAGCGTCGACTAAAGATTTTCTAGCGAACTATTATGCTTTTTACTCGCAACTCTCTTGGGCTTCTTCACCGTTTTGATTGCCAGCTCTGGGCTCCATGTTTGGGCTGGTGAACCGGCTTCACCATAAAGGCTTTGGTTTAGCTTGGTGAGTTCGGCTTCAACGGTTTGTAACGTCTCATCACTTAGATCTGTATTTTCATATTTCCATTGCTCAAATAAGGTTCTGGTCATCACGGCATCTTTCGTTCTTAGAGCTTCAATAAGCGCTTCTGCGGTATCTGATTGACGTTCAACAGTGTGTGTTGGTTTTGTCGTTACACCGCGGCGTGACCAGAAGTAGAATGCCAATGCTGAGCTGATTAGCCACAAAGCTGCAAATAGGGCGGTGAGATATGGCCAGATCCCAGGGCTATCCACAGTAACAACCGTCGGGTTTACTTGTTGGGCGGGCGTAGCAGTTACTGGTGGAGTGCTTGACGTTGCGCGATCACTTGCTTTTACCGCTAACTCTAGCCCCTGCGCTTTGCTTGTTTGTTCTGATTGCAAATCGGTGTTAAACCAAGCTTGAGACACATCAGGAAGCGAGATGTTTCCTGCCTCTTTCGGAATCAAGACTTGCTTGTAAACAACGACAGAATCACCTGACTGAGTTGTGCCAAATTGCGGCTTCTCTTCATAAACACGTACCGAATTAGGGTAGGTGATATTCAGTTTTGGCAACTGGTGTTGCGTTAAGTTGCTAGCCGTCATCGTGATGGTACGAGTTAACGAATCACCCGCTTCCATTTCAATGGTTTGGTTGTCGCCTTCTAAACCATTACTATTTCCCAGTTGATTGCCTTGGCTATCTGACCATTGTTGAATCAGTTTGAAGTTTGATGTTGGTAACCACTCACCTTGGTAGCCTTTTGGTACGTCCTTCACAGTTACATCTAAGATTTCAACGGGCGTGTCGAGCTGGAACAGACGCGTTGTACTGGAGTTGTTGGTTGAGTAAACAACGGCTCCATTCAGCTTCGGTCCATTCAGCTTAAACTGTCCGGCCTTTTGTGAAGAGATACGGAAAGACTGTTGAACTACCGTCACCTCTTGTCCATTGAGAACATCTTGAAATTGCTTCGATTCACCAATAGGTTCCACATCTAAGCCCGGCGAGCTCGGTGGCGCTATTTTAGGATCTTGCAGCCTTCTTGGGTCAGCTTTGATGATGAGTTTTACATCAAGCTCAGCCACTTCTTCTGGGTACAGCGAGTTCTTGCTGAGATTAAGCTGGAACTCTGCCATATCATGTTGAGTTGGAGCGGCTTTGTTAATTGCAACATTGATGGTGATAGGCTTGGTTTTTGCCCCTTCAATATCAAAACTCGGGATTTGCAACTTACCCAAACGCAGTGGAGCAAGGCTAATGTTCCATTCACTTGATACCGAACGGCTGCCATTGACGATTCGCATCGACGACCCAAAGTTTGGTGTGCCAACATAGAAATCCTGCTGGAGCGCTGTTAGATCTAGAGCATCAGAGGAGACCTTTTCATCGGTTGCAACTCTAAGAAGGAACACTTCATCTTTGGTGACACTGTTATGTGAAACGCTCGCCACGGCGTTTGCAGCCAATACTGAGAAGGACGAGAAAGCTCCCAACAACAATGTTAGGAGTACGGATAAAAATGGCTTGTTTAAAAATCGCATGGTTACCACTTTTTGTTCTGGTTGTTAGGAGCACTTTTTTGTCGTGCTTGTAAAATCATTTGCGCTTTAAGCAGTTGGCTCGGGTCACGGGCGCTTTCTACTTGCTCAAGTTTTCGCATGTCAGGGTCGCTCGACAGAGGTTGATCTGAGGTTTGTGCTACAGCTTGCTGACTACTTTGCTCACCATCTTCTTTTGAAGCTTGTTGTGCGCTAGCACTTTGAGGTGTAGCGCCTTCTTGGTCACTCTGTTTCGGCTGATCACTGTTACTTTGTTGCGTGGCTTGCTTGTCGTCTTGTTTAGACTTTTCAGAGTCAGAGTGATTTTCAGGTTGGCCTTGAGATGAGTTTTGGTCTTGGCTACCGCGTTGATCTTGGTTACTGCTTTGATCTTGCGACTTGCCACTGGAGCTTTGTTGTTGATCCTGAGAGCTTTGCGAAGAATCATTTTGCTGACCTTGCTGACCTTGCTGACCTTGCTGACCTTGCTGACCTTGCTGACCTTTTGGTCATTCTGGTCTTTGGAGTCAGAATCGCCTTGCTGTTGCTGTTGCTGTTGCTGTTGCTGTTGCTGTTGCTGTTGCTTCTGAGCCTGTTCGACAATCTCTAGGTTCTTCTTCGCATAAGCATGTTCAGGGTTGCTTTCAAGAATACGTTGATACTCTTGGATCGCTTGGTCGTACTTACCTTGTTGGGCTTGAGCGTTAGCAAGGTTGTAGCGAGCATCTTCACTAGAAAGCTCTTGCAGCGTCTGCTCTGCGGCTTCGAAATCACCGGCTTTGTATTGAGCAATGCCTTTCCACTCTTGTTGGGTGAACTGTTCAGCAGCTTGTTGGAAGTCCTCGTCCTGATACAGCTGATAGCCTACTTGATCATTGGTTTTCCACGGGTTCGCAAACGCAGTATTTGGTTGGCTAAAAGAGATAACTCCAGCTAAGGCACACCAAATAACCCCTTTCCTGAATAATCCAAGTGCCGGAAGTAATAGCAAAGGCAGTAACCAGAAACCGTTGTTCACTCTGGTGTTGAGTGAGTTCTTGGTCTTGGTTACTTCCGATGTTGTTGCAACGCGGTCGAGGTAGCTCGCGATGTGTTCAACATCTGAGTTATCAAATTGAACTTCAGTGAACGTGCCACCATAGCTGCGTGTAAGCTCGCGCATGTTCTTCAAGTTGGTTCTTGCCACCACGGTTTGTCCTGAGTCGCTTTGCAGCATCGACCCCGTAGGTAACGAGATTGGCGCACCGTTTTCACTCCCTACAGCTAGAATCGACAATGTCCAATCGTTGCCAGAGAGTAGGGAGTCGATCTGCTTCTTCTCTTGGTCATCGATGTCATCAGCAATCAATACTAAATCACCTTGGTAGATCTTCGCGCGAGTCATCATATCAATCGCAAGCTTAACGGCTGATGCGGCATCACCACCTTGATAAGGCATGATATCTGGCGATAGGTTAGGCACTAGGTTTTTGATGGTGTTGATGTCTGACGTTAGCGGGCTAATGGTGTAAGCATCCCCAGCATACGCCACCATGCCTGTTAGCCCTTCTTTCCACAATGAAAGCAGATCCAGAGCCTTGTATCGCGCTTGAGTTAAGCGATTCGGCTTAATGTCGGTGGCATACATAGACATCGACATATCCATGATCACAACTCGTGCCTGCGTTTTTTCAAAGCTTGGTTGTTCGTTTTTCTCGAAGCTTGGCCCAGCTAACGCAATAACGCCGACCAGCCACCAAATACCGAAGTAAGTACTGCGATTTTTCGATGGCTTGCTTGATTCTGGCGCCAAGTAACGGGCGATGTGTGACGCGAGTAATCCTTGTTTGGACTGTGTCTTGCTCAGCCACCAAATAGCGGGCAGCACGGCAAGCGCCAAGAACCAATATGGGTAGATAAAAGTAAAGTTAGACATTGTTTCTCCTAATGGCTAACAGCATAAATGCGAAGAACATTGCCGCCGACAGTGGCCATACAAACCACTCTTGTTGCGGTCGCCAGATCTTAGTGGCGTTCGTCACGGGCTCTAACTGGTTAATGGTGTCGTAAATCGTCGCTAACTCTTTGCTGTCACGCGCTCGGAAGTACTGACCGCCGGTGCGTTTGGCAATTTCTATTAGTGTACGTTCATCCAAGTCTTGAGCAGTATTGACTTTGCGCGTCATGAAGAACTCTTTGACCATCATCTCGCCTGCACCGACACCCACGGTGTAAATCGTTGCGTCGTATTTCTTTGCAATATCCGCCGCTTCTAATGGGTCTAATACCCCGGCGGTATTACTGCCGTCGCTGAGTAGAATCATTACACGTTGGGGCGCATCGCTATCGACAAAGGTTTTGGTGGCAAGACCAATACCATCACCAATCGCGGTTTGAGTACCAATCAGTTTTAACACCGCTTGATTGAGCTGTTGTGAAAGCGTATCTCTATCTAGCGTAAGCGGGGTCTGCAAGTAGGCGTGATCAGCAAATAGTACCAATCCGACTCGGTCACCTTTACGACGCTCAATAAAGTCACTCAACACGCGTTTCACCGCCGACAAGCGGTCGATGTATTCGCCATTGAACTGCATGTCTTCTTGGCTCATCGAGTAGGAGAGGTCGACAACCAACATCAAATCACGATGTTTCGGTTGAAACTCTACCGGTTCGCCATACCATACAGGGCGCGCGCTCGCCGTAACCAGCAGAAGCCAGATAATCACGGACAACGCCTTTGGTAAGCGACTGCTCGGTGTTTTGGTATTACTGTCTTCTGGCAGAAATGGAAGTCTTAGGACATGGCTTGATTCTGACTTTGGTGAGAACAAGTAAACGAGCAACGGCAGTGGCGCGATGAAGAACATCCACCACCAAACGAACTCGATATTTAGCAAGTCCCCGCTTAGAAACATAGGGCTTAGAAAATCACTCATAAAGACCTCGCTTAGGAGGAAGGGCTTTACGAAGCCAAGTTTCGCAATCATTAACTAATTGTTGTTGAGCCTTTTTCTGTTCGTCGTTCATAAGGGCTACATCTTGATAGAGCGCTTGTTGCCACTGGGATTGTTTTGCTACAAATAACGGCTTCGCCAATTGCGCATCTAAGAACTTCAACCAATCATCACCAGACAAACCTGCAATTTTTTCACGAGGGAAATAGCTCAGTGCTGCTTGACGAACGATGTCTTGAGCTTTGCTCGGAGACAAGCCATCTTGAGACTGACTATTACTAAAGTAAGACAGCGCTTCTTGTTTCGCCTGTTGATTGTTTTTTCTACGTTTTAGAATGAAAAACACCAAGGCAATCAGGAAAATGGCTGTGATAATGACTGCCCACCAACCCCACGCCAAAGGCCACCAAGTCGGGGCGTCTGGCGCAATCACCGGACTTAAATCTAAGGGCTGTTTCATGACTGAGCTCCTGATATCTGGCTCATGAGTGACTGCGCACTCGACAGCGAGCTATAAGGTATCGCGAGAGATAACCCCATCTGTTGCAGCTGCTGTTTCTTAAGCGAAAAAGCATGGTTAAGCTTTTGCTTTTCTTTATTAGAAGAGAAATTAAACCATTGAGTTTTGCTGCCATCGGTGACCTGTTTAGAGCCTTTATAGGTGGTTTCACCTTGCTCTAGCGGGTCGTAGAAATGCACAAGACGTACTCTGTTGTGTCGGCGAATTTGACTGATAAGTGAGTAGTCACTTTCTTGGTAACGCACAAAGTCACTGAGCATAATAATATCGCTTCCTTTAGGGCAAAGCTGGTGAAGAGATTTCAGTCCATGCTCTAAGGTCGTGTCATTATGATTGTCGTGATTAGTCAGTGCCGTATTATTGATTTCTATGACTTTTTGCAAAATACGCAGTGGAGCATGGTTGCTTGCACTTGGCTTAATCTCAATGACCTCTTTGCCAGTATCGATCACCGCGCCAATTCGATCTTTTTGAGCCACAGTAAGCCAGCACAGTTGGCTAGCAAAGTGTGCAAGTTGAACCGATTTCAGCAACAAGGTTGAGCCGAAAATCATACTGCTTGATAGATCCAAGAATAAAATGACAGGCTGTTCTCGTTCTTCAGAGAAAAGTTTGGTATGCGCTTTGCCCGTTCTGGCTGTTACACGCCAATCAATGCTGCGAATGTCATCTCCCGCTTGATATTGACGAACTTCAGAGAAATTCATCCCGCGACCTTTACGGTTGCTCTCGTGTTGGCCGTTAAGCTGTGACCAAAGGCTCTTGGCGGGAGGCAACCAGCGAACAGACTGCGCTTTGTATTGCAGAAGTTCGTCCAGGTTTAACGTGACACCGTCACTATGGTTGGGTAGTTGATTATTCATGCGCGTATCCCTATGCGCTGCCAACCAATGAAATAAGGTGTGCGATCACTTGGTTTGCGGTGACACCTTCAGCTTGTGCGTGGTAGCTGCGCAGTAGACGGTGGCGTAACACAGGGAATGCCATCGCTTGAACGTCTTGTGGCGTGACGTAATCTCGTCCTGCAAGCCAAGCGTGAGCGCGGGCACAACGGTCTAACGCAATGGTTGCACGCGGGCTGACACCCATGTCTAACCATTGATCAAGTTGGTCACTGTATTGCTTAGGTTGGCGAGTCGCCATAACCAGTCTGATGATGTACTGCTCAATGGTGTCTGCCATGTGAATGTTGAGCACTTCTTGGCGCGCTTCAAAGATCGTTTGCTGAGATATCTGTTGTGGCTGAGCTGATTCGTTACCTTGAGCCTCACCACGGTTGAGTCGTAAGATCTCAAGCTCGCTTTCCATATCTGGGTATTCAACCTCTAGGTGAAGCAAGAATCGGTCTAACTGAGCTTCCGGTAGCGGGTAAGTCCCTTCTTGTTCAATTGGGTTCTGTGTTGCCATTACCAAGAACAACTCAGGCAGCGCATAGGTTTTTCGACCGGCAGTTACTTGTTTCTCTGCCATTGCTTCCAGCATTGCCGCTTGAACTTTCGCCGGAGCTCGGTTGATCTCATCCGCTAGAATCAGCGAGTTGAAAATCGGGCCTGATTGGAAAGTGAACTCCCCAGTCTCAGGACGGAAGATGTCGGTACCCGTCAAATCAGCAGGTAACAGATCGGGAGTGAATTGAATGCGGTGGAAGTGACCCTCAACACAATCAGCCAATGATTTTACTGCGCGAGTTTTTGCTAAGCCGGGAGGTCCTTCAACGAGGATATGACCATCTGCTAAAAGGGCGATCATCAGTTGCTTAACGAGCTCTTTTTGACCAATGATTTGAGACTCTAGATAGTTTTGAAGGACTTCGAAATTTGTTTTGTGCATTTTGGACTCTCTGGGTATCCATTTGATTTTTATTTTGAGTATTGGTCACTGATTTCGAGGAAAAAGTTCCAGTACATTTGCGTAATTTATTTTTTCAAAATTGGAAATATTTACAAGTGGTTAGCTAAAAAAATCGTTAGGTTGTGATTATTACTATATCAATTGGTTTTTATATACAAAAGCTCGGCGGTGGGGAGTGGTTTGAGTTCGGTTGGGTCTCAGGGGGTGAGAACTAAAATTGACTCTCGACAATGCGGTATTTGCTTAGTTAATTCATGCTCAAGGTGAATATTTCTAATTGTTACATCATATTTGCAGTTTTTTGAGAAGAAAGTCTCTAGTTTTATTGGTTGTGGCCGATACATCACTCAGATTGTGCATTGCTTGTTGGAGTGCACTAAAAAAGTCCTGTTCAGGGTATACCAATAACGAGCGATTCTTTTTAAAGGTCCAAATATGTTTAAAACTAACTCTCTGAGTATCAAGCAAAAAGTTGTACTTGGAATTACCTTTGCGGTTCTTGCATCGACAGTGATTGTCGGCGCAATGGCACAACAACAAGCAAGAGATGTATTAAGTCATCGATTGATCGATATTGAACTTCCAGGAATGCTAGAGCGAATCAATGGTGAAATTGACCGAGAAGTCTCTCAGCTATTACTAGCGGCGGAGCAAATTGCTTCAAATGAATTTATTTCTGATGCTATCGAATCGACCGATCGCGATCCCGCACTAGAAAATAAACTGGTGAAACAGCTGAACAATGTTCGTAACCAGTATCAGTTGAACGATGCCTCAGTGGCGAACCGTCAAACTGCTTACTACTGGAACCAAAATGGCTTCCTACGTCAGTTAAACCAACAGCAAGATGGTTGGTTCTTTGGCTTTACGCAATCTGGACAGCCGACCATGGTGAGCATGTTCCAAGAAGCCAATGGCGAAGTGAAGATGTTTGCTAACTACCAACAGCCTTCTGGTTTGGCTATGTCTGGTCTATCAAAGTCGATGGATGACATGGTTAACCTGCTGAACGGTTTCAAGATTGAAAATACCGGTTTTGTCTTCTTAACCGATAGCCAAGGTGATGTTCAAATTCATCGCGAGCGTTCTCGCAGTGACTCTTCACTTCAACAACTTTACGGTCCTCAAGCAAGCCAACTACTGAACAAGTCGGGCTTCAACCTGATTACTACAGAAAGCCAAGGCCAAGAGCTGTTCGTGGCGAGCTTGTATGTGTCTTCAATGGACTGGTTCGTTATTGGTGTGGTACCAACCGGTGAAGTGTTTGCTGAGCTTGATGCGACTGCGCAGAAGATGCTGATCATGACTGCGGTTGTGGCGTTAGTCTTTATCCTAATGGGCGTAGTTCTGGCGAACAGCATTACTCAACCGATCAAGCTTTTGGCTAAGCGTTTCGGCGACTTAGGTGAAGGCGACGGTGACCTTGCACAGCGTATCGAAGTGAAAGGCAACGATGAAATTGCACAGCTTTCAAAAGGCTTCAACGGATTCATTGAAAAGATTCACGAGTCGATGAAAGAGGTGTGTTCGACAAGCCAAGCGCTTCAAGTGGCGGCAGAGAGTGTTTCTAGCAAAGCCCACATCACCCACGACAACAGCCAAGAACAGCGCGACCAAACGCTTCAAGTGGTGGCTGCAATTAACCAAATGGGTATGACCATCAGCGAGATTGCATCGAACGCGGCAACCGCAGCAGAAACGGCAACTCAAGCTTCAGGCAATACGGAAGTAGGCCGCTCTGTGGTGAACAAAGCAAAAGACGCGATCAGCCGTTTAGCGCAAGATATCGAAAGCACGGGTCAGGTAGTAGAGCAACTGGCTTCTACAACTCAAGACATCGGTTCTATTCTGGGTGTTATTCGTGATATTTCAGAGCAAACTAACTTACTCGCATTAAACGCTGCAATTGAAGCCGCCCGTGCTGGTGAGCAAGGTCGTGGTTTTGCGGTTGTAGCGGATGAAGTACGTAACCTAGCAAGCCGTACCGCAGATTCAACGGAAGAGATTCAAAAGATGATCAACCAACTGCAAAGCGATGCTAAAGATGCGGTAACGGCAATGAGTGCGGGTAAGGTGATTACCCTTGAAGGTGTATCGGCTTCGGATGAAGCGGTAGACGTGCTGAGTGGCATTTCAGACCGTATCGTTGATATCACAGACCGTAACACTCAAGTGGCAACGGCAACGGAAGAGCAATCAACCGTAGTTCACACCATCAACCAGAACATTGAAGAGATTAACGCAATCAACGAAGTGACAACGAGCACGGCTGAGCAACTTGCTGAAGCGAGCCAAGAGCTTCGTGATCTATCGTCTCGTCTAGATAAGATGGTTGGTTTATTTAAGCTTTAATTCTTTCAAGCTGTAACATGGCTTAGAAAGGGATATAGACGAAGAGCTGGATTCATTTCATCGTGAATTCAGCTCTTTTTATTTACGGGCTTGTTTTCTTCTAACTGACGTTCGCTTGATCTGGTTTCGGGCTTTGCACTCAATCGCCCTAGCATCATAGGGCGTAAATGAGTAAAATCTGGTTAGGTTTAATATTTAGGTAAGTATCATGAGCGATTTTGAAAAAGAACTAGAGCAGATGACTCAAGAGATGGGCGATGAGCCTGAGGTGAAACTGCCATCACTTGAAGAGCAAAAAGCAATTGTTGCTGAGTTCAAGCGACTAGAAGCGGAAGGCAAACTGACTCCTGAAGTGTTAGAGAAGCATTTTGGCCAGTTCAACAAACAGAATGATACGCCAATTCACTAAGTTGATTTAGACAGGTTTCATGTCTGAAAGAAGTGATATTAGCGGTTGGGTTCATAGCCTAACTAACAGATAAAGGTCTAGCGCTTGCTAGACCTTTTTTATTGCCGCTAGCGAAAGACCGAGTGGCTGACTCATGAACTATTCAATGTAAGTGAAACTCGTATCCAACACATAAAAATATCCAGCACATAAAAAAATCCCCCTTACTGAGTAAGAGGGATTTGATATGGGCAAGTTATATCCTAAAAGGCTAAGCGATTAGTCTGTGCCGTATTCTTTGTACAAACGACGACATGCGCGGCCATCGCTGTGGAACAGGTGACAACGGTGCGCTGGAATACCAATCGCCAACTTGTCACCTGATTCGATTTTCAACGTGTCTGGCTGGCGATAGATAACATCAGCATCGGCACTTTCAAGGTTTAGGTAAACCTGAGTTTCGTTACCTAGTTTCTCTACCATCATCACGTCAGCTTCAATCGTCGCGTCACCTGATTCAGCAGACATCAAGTGTTCAGGGCGAATACCCAGAGACATACGATCGCCAGCATTGACAGTCGTACCATCAACAGGGATCCAGAAAGTCATGCCATTAGAAAGTTGTACCAATACGCGTTCTGCTTCAGCTTGTTCAATGTGTACCGACATGAAGTTCATCTTCGGTGAGCCAATAAAGCCAGCAACGAAACGGTTTTGAGGGTAGTGGTAAAGGTCAAGCGGCTTACCGACTTGAGATACATAACCACCATCAAGAACAACGATCTTATCCGCCATTGTCATCGCTTCCACTTGGTCGTGGGTAACGTAGATCATGGTACAACCCAGTTGACGCTGTAGCTTGGTGATTTGCGAACGCATTTGAACACGTAGCGCGGCATCTAGGTTTGATAAAGGCTCATCAAGTAGGAATACGTTTGGTTGAGAAACCAGAGTACGACCAATCGCAACACGTTGACGTTGACCACCAGAAAGCGCTTTAGGTTGGCGCTCAAGAAGGTGACCAAGCTGAAGGATTTCTGCCGCATGTTCAACGCGTTTGTCGATCTCAGCTTTATTTGCGTTTGCTAGCTTAAGACCGAAAGACATGTTGTCGTATAGGTTAAGGTGAGGGTAAAGCGCATAAGACTGGAATACCATACCTACGCCACGCTTTGACGGTTCAACGTCATTCATGCGTTGGTCGCCAATGTACAAATCACCAGACGTAATGTCTTCTAGACCTGCGATACAACGTAATAGCGTCGATTTACCACAACCTGATGGTCCAACGAATACTACGAATTCACCTTCGTTGATGTCTAAGGTTACGTCCTTAGAAATCTGTACATCACCATATGATTTATAAACGTTTTTTAACGTGACACTCGCCATCTAGCTTGTCCTCGATCGATCAAATTTTAAGTTTTACTGCTTATCATTATAAGAAATTTTTGGGTCAGCAGTAACTGTAGGAATTGGTAAGTATTGAGTGAGTAAGAAAAAAGTGGGTGAGACTTGGCTTCTTTAACCAAGCCCACCCGTCATAGCCAAACTGATGCTCATTTCCCCCACATCCAGCTAAACCTCCCCCGTGATTCAATCACAGATTTAGCTCGATGCTAATATAAGACACCAGCGGGCAGTGAAGCCAACTAAATGAATAATGCGTCAACGCATAACACTTGCCGGTAAAGGGTTCTTACTATCCACTCTTGGATGAATGCAGTTTCGGTGAATTGGCGTAAGGGTACATCCTCCTAATGGAAAATTAACTAGGGGGAGTAGGAGGGGAGGAGTAGATAAATGGGGTTATTAATAATTGGCGATCCAGTTCAAATAAATCCACCGCGTAACGGTGATGTTGATCACGATGAGTATGCGTTTTGTGATTGCAGTCTCTAATCTGACCGGATGGTGATCACGAATTTAAGCCATAATAGCTAGGGCGTAGTGGCTAGGATGATGAGCTAGGGTCTGTTTTCTCAGATCATAACCTCCGAAAACTGGCTCGTCTTGGTAGATGTGCCCTACGTATAAATATAAAAAGGATATTCACATGAAAAACGCTCTAAGCGCTGTAGCTCTAGGTACAATAGTTGCTCTGGGTTCTTTTGGTGCAAATGCTGCTATCGAAGAAGGACAACTAACAATCTGGGTAGGTGGTGACAAAGCTTATGAAGGCATGGCTGAAGTAGGTAAACGCTTCGAAGAAGATACTGGTGTTAAAGTAACCGTCGCTTTCCCTGACAAGCTAGAAGAGAAATTCCCTCAAGTAGCTGCAGCTGGCGATGGCCCAGACATGATCTTCTACGCACATGACCGTTTTGGCGGCTATGCAGAAGCGGGACTTCTTGTTGATATCAAACCTTCTAAAGAAACTAAAGAAGGTATCGTAGACTTCGCATGGGACGCTGTTTCATACGAAGGTAAAACAATCGCATACCCTGTTGCTGTTGAGTCAGTTTCGCTAATTTACAACAAAGCGCTTGTTCCTAACCCACCTAAGTCTTGGGAAGAAATCCCAGCACTTGATGCTGAACTTAAAAAAGACGGCAAGAAAGCAATCATGTGGCCTCTACGTGGCGGCGCTTACTTCACATGGCCTCTACTTGCAGCTGACGGCGGTTACGCATTCAAACAGACTGCAGAAGGTTACGACATTAAAGATGCGGGCGTAGCGACTGATGGTGTTCAGAAGTCTCTAGGTTTCATCGAGAAGATGGTACAAGACAAGGTTATCTCTGCAGACATGGATTACTCAGTTGCTGAGTCTGAATTTGTTGCGGGTAACGTTGCAATGACAATCAACGGCCCTTGGGGTTGGGAAAACATCAAGAAAGCTGGCGTAGATTACGGCGTAACAACACTACCTAAGTTCAACGGTAAAGCGTCTAAACCTTTCGTTGGTGTATGGGCGGGTGGTATCAGCACTGCGTCTCCAAACCGCGATCTAGCTGTTGAGTTCATGGAAAACTACCTACTAACAGATGAAGGTATGAAGAGCCTGAACGACGACAAGCCACTAGGCGCTGTTGCTCTTAACTCTTTCCAACGTCAACTAGACAGCGATACTCGTATTGCAGCAACAATGGACAACGCGATGAACGGTGAAATCATGCCTAACATCCCTCAGTTCACAACATTCTGGTACAGCATGGAAGAAGCGATCGGCAACGTAGTTGACGGCCGTCAATCAGTAGACCAAGCACTAAAAGCTGCTGAAGGTCGTATGGTTAAGTAACACCCAGGCACTACCTTTTAAGGAGAGGGTAACCTCTCCTTACTTTTCTATTTTTTATCTATATCGCTAGCAGGTTCCTCTATGCAGTCAGTTCAAGGTACAGATGCTATCCCAGCACCATCAAGCCTTCCAGGCAGTAAAAGCGTCTTCATTAAATGGGGGTTGCTTGGTAGCGTTGGCTTAATAAACGGCTACGCTACAATTCTAATGTATTCTCGCGGTGAGCTCGCTTTTGCGCTGCTTACAGTGATCTTAACGGCTTTGGCACTTTACATTTTTGGTAGTAAAAAAACTTACGCCCACCGTTATATTTACCCAGGTATTGCCGGAATGATCTTGTTCATTCTTTTCCCATTGGCATACACCGTAGGGCTTGCGTTTACTAACTACAGCGCGAAAAACCAACTTTCTCTAGAGCGTACTCAAACCGTTCTTTTAGACCGTTCTTTCCAAAGCGGTGAGAGCTACCCATTTACTTTGTACAAGACAGATGACGGTCACCAGATCGTTGTAAAAGATGGCGATCAACTGTTAGCGACTGACGTATTTTCTCTAGACAATATGACAGAAACAGAGATGGACCTATCTGTTATTGAGTCTGCGCAAGGTGAAAAAGAGAAGATCAAAGCGATCATTCAAAACCGAGCAGCAATCAGTGGTGTTGATTTCAATCTACCTGACGGTGGTGACATCCGCATGAGTGGCTTACGTAAGTTTGCTTCTGTTGCTCCGCTTTACACGCTACAAGACGATGAAGAAACGTTAATCAACAATGAAACGGGTGAAGTTCTCAAGCCAAATATGGATGTGGGTTTCTACCAGCCTGTTGATGCAAATGGTGAGTTTATGGGTAATACCATCTCTCCAGGTTTCGTGGTTAGCATTGGTACGCATAACTTTGAGCGTGTATGGAAAGATGACGGCATTAAAGAACCGTTTATCAGCATCTTTATTTGGACGGTTATCTTCTCGGTATGTACCGTAGCGTTCACGCTAGTTATCGGCCTTGTATTGGCTAACATCGTGCAATGGGAAGAGTTGAAAGGTCGTTCTATTTATCGTGTTCTACTGATTCTGCCTTACGCCGTACCCGCGTTTATCTCGATTCTTATCTTTAAGGGTCTATTCAACCAAAGCTTTGGTGAGATCAACATGGTGCTCGAGAATATCTTCGGCTTAAGCCCGAACTGGTTCTCAGACCCTATCTTAGCGAAAACCATGGTGTTGATGGTTAACACATGGCTAGGTTTCCCTTACATGATGATTCTATGTATGGGTCTGCTTAAAGCGATTCCTGATGATTTATACGAAGCGTCAGCAATCGATGGTGCGAACTTCCTTGATAACTTCAAGCGCATTACGTTCCCATTGATGATTAAACCGCTTACACCGCTATTGATTGCAGCGTTTGCCTTTAACTTCAACAACTTCGTAATGATTCAACTATTGACGAACGGTGGCCCGAACATGATTGGTACTTCTGAGCCAGCGGGTTACACAGACTTGCTTGTAAGCTACACGTACCGAATTGCATTCGAAGGCGGCGGCGGTCAAGACTTCGGTCTAGCAAGTGCTATCGCAACGCTTATCTTCCTATTGGTTGGTGCACTAGCGTTACTAAACCTTCGTTTCACTAAACTGTCTCAAGATTAAGGAGCACGACAATGGCTATGGTACAAGGTAAAGGCCTTAAATACCGAGTGTGGGCAACGCATGCAGTGTTGTGGTGCTTCTTGGCAATGATTATCTTCCCACTACTGATGATCATCGCGATCTCGTTCCGTGAAGGTAACTTCGCAACCGGTAGTTTGATTCCAGATAACCCATCATTGGAACACTGGAAGTTAGCATTGGGTATGTCAGTAACGAACGCAGATGGCTCGGTAACGTCACCTCCGTTCCCTGTGCTAACTTGGTTATGGAACTCAGTGAAGGTTGCAGGTATCACATCGATTCTGATTGTGACACTGTCTACGACATCGGCTTACGCGTTCGCTCGTATGCGCTTTAAAGGTAAGAACACAATCCTGAAAGCGATGATGATTTTCCAAATGTTCCCAGCAGTATTGGCTCTAGTAGCAATCTACGCGCTGTTTGACAAACTTGGTCAATACATTCCGTTCTTAGGCTTGAACACACACGGTGGTCTAATCTTCTCTTACCTTGGTGGTATTGCACTGCACGTATGGACGATTAAGGGTTACTTTGAAACGATTGATAACTCTCTGGAAGAGGCAGCAGCCCTTGATGGTGCAACGCCTTGGCAAGCATTCAGACTGGTTCTACTACCGCTGTCTGTACCAATCCTAGCGGTTGTGTTTATCCTATCTTTCATCGCGACAGTGGGTGAGGTGCCAGTAGCGTCTATCCTACTTACAGATGTGAACTCTTACACGCTAGCAGTAGGTATGCAGCAGTACCTATACCCTCAGAACTACCTATGGGGTGACTTTGCGGCAGCGGCTGTACTATCAGCACTTCCGATTACTATCGTGTTCTTACTTGCTCAACGTTGGTTAGTTGGCGGTTTGACGGCAGGTGGTGTAAAAGGATAAGCTGTACTCTATAAGAAAGAAAAAGAGCGACCGTTAGGTCGCTCTATATTGGCATTTTTATTACATCATTTGGTTTGGCCGCCGATCAGTAATAAAAATAACCCTCAGGTTACGCATAGCTGGCTACTAATCAGGTTCCTTACGCTATTAATGATTAGTGGTTTTTGTAACTCTAACCCAGGTATTTACTTGGGTTTTTTTATGCCTGCTACTTTTTGTTTTTTGTGTCAGCGTTACTCGTTAACTATCGCGCTCATATCTACTTTAAAACCCAAAGTTTCGAGTTACTTCTCTCCTAAATACCGACCACTTCATTTTGGTTACTTGTAGAAATGAACTAGTCTCACAAATCAGACACTCAGTATAAGTGGCTGTTGTACTATTGATATGTTGTGAATATTCCAATGCGTGATACTTCAATGATTTGTATGCAACAAAACCTGAAATTGCACTGAAAATGTATGGGTAAGCGAGAGGTAGTTACAGAATATTCAAGTGACATTCATGAGGGTTATGGAGGTAGGTTTATTTATGCTTCTGGTTTTTGGTGGGACTTAGAAGTTAGAACTCTTTACTAGAAGGAGCACAACCTAAGTGTTGCAATAGCACATAGATGCTTTCTTGATCGAGTGCCACGCGACGAAATAGATCGGCAAATGTCGGATCTCCACCGAAACACGTTTGGATATAGTGGTTGATTTCATTGCTGTCGTAGCCTTCGACGTACAAAGTTCTAACCCATTGGTACTCAACAGCCTTTAAATTGTTCAGTGTAGACTCGCTAAGAGTGGGGCGTATGACGCTCAAGAGTGGCTCCAAGAAATTCAAATGCATCTATTATGATTGACGGTATTTAATCAGAGCAAAATGACGACTTTATTACAGTCAAAATAAATCAGTGAACAAGTGCCGATTCATTTCAACCTTTGGCTGGGTATCACGCTCTTATCGTCTGTATTGGGTGTGCAGCGGATTTGGCTGTGTAGAGCACGAAGGTATCAAATAGATCAATGCCAAGCAGGCGCTTGGCATTGTAATAAGGTTTTGTAGGGGGAGGGCAGCTGGTGGACCTTACTTAAGGTACTTCACGTGAGCTTCCATCTCTTCACCAATCTGTTTTCGCATGTTCATTAGGCGAATAGCCGAATCTCGTAATTCGATGTCTTCTGGCGTCTCTGGTATCCACTCTGGCACTTTAGTCGGATTACCATTCTCATCGACAGCGACCATAATAACGATACAGTGAGTTGTTAGGCGGTTATTGAGCTCTTTAGGGTCGCTTGCTTGCACGTCGATAGCGATATGCATTGAAGATGAACCTGTGTAAATGACCTTTGCACTTACTTCCACAAGGTTGCCTACATGAATTGGGGCAACAAATCGAATACCGCCAGCGTAGGCCGTAATGCAATATTTGCCACTCCACCCAGCAGAACAAGCATAGGCAGCTAAATCGATCCATTTCATTGCTGCGCCACCATGAACTTTACCACCAAAGTTCACATCCCCGGGTTCAGCTAAAAAACGCAGAGTAACGTCTCGTTTACCATCTTGTCGGCTATTGTTACTGCTCATCTATCTTCCTTCATTATTATGCTGCATAACATGCTTGTTACTTGCTAATAACAATATACATAAGATGATAGAAATTAAAGCGGATAATCTCACGGTTAAGACTATTTCTTTCAAACGGATGACGAACCGATGAATATTGATGGTTATTGAGTTTCAAGGTGAGAGATAAACACGGAAAGACAATCGAGAGTAAGCTAAAAGAAAGGGTAGATTGCAAAAAAAACACCTAGCGTAATGCTAGGTGTTTCTAAGCCTTTAGGTACTCATGTCGGTACCTTTTATTGTTTGCCAACTAACCGTTGCTTGTTTGGTTTAGTTAAAGTGACTTTATCGCAATTACCACTAAAGCGGTAGTTAAAACTATTTATTCTTCAGCTCACTTTTACTCTTTTATGAAGTATAGATCCTTCGCGTAGATATTTCCTTTCGGATTGTTGTTAGGGAAGCCTTTGAGTGTATTTCGCACTAATCGAGTGTGATTATAGTGATATAAAGGCATAACTGCTGCTGATTCGTTAAGTAGTGACTCAGCATGCTGGTATAAAGCGAAGCGATTAGCCTGATCTTCCGTTTTGCTCGCTTTCTGTAACAGCTCATCAAAATCAGTGTTACAGAAACCACTCTCGTTAGCTGTGTGGCCACATGTGAAGGCTTCTAGTAGCGCTGAGGGCTCTGGGTAGTCACCAAATGCCCATGAGCGAGCAAGCTGATAATCTCCCGCTCCTTTAGCTGCTACATACGCCTTCCACTCCATATTCTCGAGTTCGACCTTCACGCCAAGTGGTTTCCACATCGATGCAATCGCGATGGCGATCTTTTTGTGGTTCTCGCTGGTGTTATAGGTGAGTGTGAATGTAAGTGGGTTCTCTTCGTTGTACCCAGCTTCTTCGAGTAGCTGTTTGGCCTTTGCTTGGCGTTGTGAGCTATCAAGCGCTTCGAATAAAGACTTAGGCGCCGTGTAGTTCGGGATATTATTAGGTGTCACGCTGTAGGCTTCAGGCTCACCTTGACCTGTAACTTTCTCGACCAGAATCTCACGATTGACGGCCATGCTGAGTGCTTGGCGTACTCTTACGTCATCAAACGGTGCTTGACGTGTATTGAATGAATAAACGTAAGAGCCCAATAGAGCTTGCGCTTTGATCTGTTCAGGGCTTTTTTGGATTAATTTCTGGTAGTACTCAAGCTGGACACGATTGGTCATATCAATTTCACCAGCTTGGTAACGAATCAGCTCAGCATTTTGAGACGATAAGCCTAAATAGGTCACCTTGTTGATGACTGTCGACGTGTTATCCCAATAATTTGGGTTTCTCTCGACTTCAACGTATTCGTTGGGTACCCATTTACTCAAAGTGTAAGCACCGTTGGTCGCGATATTTTCTGCGCGAGTCCATTGGTCGCCTTTCTCTTGAATCAACTTAGCGGGTAGAGGGAAAAAGGTCTTGATGCTCATTAGACTCATAAAGTAGGGCGTAGGTTTTGAAAGTGAAATCTCAACCGTGCGCTCATCTAATGCTTTTATGCCAAGCTCAGAGGGAGCTTTGTCTCCTGATAGAATCTCGCTAGCGTTCACGATGTTAGCCGTCGAAAAAACAAAACCCGTGTTGTTACCTGTTTTAGGAGACACAGCTCGCTGCCAACCAAAGACAAAATCGGATGCTGTGACTGGTTCGCCATTCGACCACTTGAGGCTCTCTTTCAACACAAACGTCACGGTTTTACCGTCTTTGCTGATAGACCACTCTTTGGCTTGCCCTGGGATGATCTGCCCGTCACTGTTCTCAATCACAAAGCCTTCAAACATATCATTGACGATAATGTCACCGGGCATGCCTGAGTTTACGAAGCTAGGATCTAGTGTATTGGGCTCTGCACCGTTGCCACGTACAAAATGTTGTTCCTCAGCTAATGGTGTATCAGCAGGAACAGTGGCAGCAAAGCTCGAAGCAGATGATAAAGCAAGCAGGGACGAGATGATCACTGGGATCGTTGGTTGAGTCATTGTAATTCCTTTTACAACTTAAACGGTACTCAATGCATTAAACCTGACTCGTTAACATGTTGCAACCACAATGAACGCTTATTAAAAGGTTCATCGCGGATTAGCGGGAACTAAAAACAAAAACGGTAGTAAGTGAT
>NZ_MAKD01000020.1:0-1230 GCF_001691235.1 Vibrio sp. ZF57
AGTCTCATCCACACTGACTGTTGCGGTACTGACTGTCGCTGCATCGTTAGTGCCATTAATCGTGACTTTGATCGTTGACGCTGTGCCATCAATAGACGAGACAGTGAAGGTCTCTTCGACTTTATCGCCGACATTCAATTGATTAAACGCGCTGTTAGCTGTGAATACCCAATGACCATTGGCATCAATGGTGAGATCACCGTTGGTACCGGAAATGGAATCGGGTGTGAACGCATTGTCTGGGTTATCCACGTCGATACTGGTTAGGGTGCCTGAGGTGGTTACCGCTCTGTCGGTTTCATCGATGGCGACGGTCGCACTGCTGACAGTAGCGGCGTCGTTAGTGCCGTTAATCGTGACTTTAATGGTCGAAGGTGTGCCATCAATAGACGAGACAGTGAAGGTTTCTTCGACTTTATCGCCGACGTTCAATTGATCAAACGCACTGTTGGCGGTGAACAACCAATGACCATTGGCATCAATAGTCAGGTCACCGTTGGTGCCTGAAATAGAATCCGGCGTAAACGTGTTGTCTGGGTTATCCACGTCAGTACTGGTGAGGGTTCCAGAAGTTGTTATAGCGCTGTCCGTTTCATCCACACTGACTGTTGCGGTACTGACTGTCGCTGCATCGTTAGTACCGTTAATCGTGACTTTAATGGTCGAAGGGGTGCCATCAACGGAAGTGACGGTAAAGGTTTCTTCGACTTTATCGCCGACGTTCAGTTGATTAAACGCGCTGTTGGCGGTGAATACCCAATGACCATTGGCATCAATAGTCAGGTCACCGTTGGTACCGGAAATGGAATCGGGTGTGAAGGTATTATCTGGATTATCGACATCGTTGCTGGTTAATGTTCCTGAAGTCGTTACTGCTTTGTCGGTTTCATCGATAGCAACGGTCGCACTGCTGACAGTAGCTGCGTCATTAGTGCCGTTAATCGCGACTTTAATGGTCGAAGGTGTGCCATCAACAGACGATACAGTGAAGGTTTCTTCGACTTTATCGCCGATGTTTAATTGATTAAATGCGCTGTTAGCGGTGAATACCCAGTGACCATTGGCATCAATGTTGAGGTCGCCATTTGTGCCTGCAATGGAGTCTGGAGTGAACGCATTATCCGGATTATCGACATCGGTGCTGGTTAATGTTCCTGAAGTCGTTACTGCTTTGTCGGTTTCATCGATAGCGACGGTCGCACTGCTGACAGTAGCGGCGTCGTTAGTGCC
>NZ_MAKD01000021.1:0-3361 GCF_001691235.1 Vibrio sp. ZF57
AGGTGATGATATCACCTCTAACTAAGTGACCAAATTCAGCGTACCACTACAAAGAGAACGACAATGGCGAGTACGAAGCGTGGTATTACGATGTAGCTGAAACATTTAGCACCAAAGAGCAACTAGAAGCTATCATTCAAGAAGCTCAAAGCTCATTGGGTAAGATGCTAGAAAGCCTATGTGATAATTACAATCTTACCGCGCACAACGGTATTCAAGGTTCTCGTGATATTTTCCGAAATAAAGTGAACAGTTGCAGTGGAGATGAATATCTGGTCTTTCTGAGAAACGTAATTGGTCACAGCGAGATCCAAAATCTTGCTGAAGATCTTGAAATGGAGTCAAAGATAGACGCCTCTTTAAAGGGGTAGTTAAGAAGGGTCTCCCTTCTTGCCAGTGACAATGCGAAGCCGTTGTCCTAACTGGAACCACTACTGAATAGTAATGGTTACAGTCCAGTAGTTTGTACAAGTTAAGGCAAAAGTCTAACATTTAAATAAACATCCAACATGCTAAAAAACTGGACTGTAATTACCCAACCCGTTCGCTTTGCTACTGATGGCGTCATGATGCGCGAACGCTACCTGCAAAGCCTAGCGCACGCCAACCATAAACATACCCAACGTATCGTTTCTATTTTTGGTTGCGCGGAAACATCTAACCGTATAGCGCTAGTTGGCGAAGAATTTCGACTTAATCAAAAAATATATAACCGCCGTGGCGGTCGCCCACTTTCGAGCTACGCGGTCGAATACTGTCTTACTCTACCCAAAGGATACCGCCCTACTACTCAACAATGGCAATCAGTTATTAAAGATTGCAGCTTAGCGTTGGCGAAGCTCTGCAAACTGAATAAATCTGAGTTCGCTCAATACAGACAACAAATTCGAGCCGTACTGCATCAACAAGCTCAGGCGGGCATCAAAGGCAGTGGCGACCATGTGCACCTCATCATTGGCAAGGTTGCTGGTGGCAGAATACTGACAGAGTTACAAAAAAAGCAAGCGACAAGACTAATAAAGCAAGCATTCAATCAATCAGTGCTTAAGCATGTTGGCATCGATCATCGCACCTATGATCCTATCGAAAAAGAAAAAGGTCGCAGACTCTCAACATGGCAATACCAGCACCAAAAAGCTACCGAAGCTTTAGAAATAGAAAAGCTACTAAAGAAGATGCAAACACAGTTCGATAAGTGGTTAAAAGCAAAAGAAGCGCGTGACGATAGACAATTGAAGCGACAGAAAAATAGGTTACTGAAAACATATGAGGAACTGAAAGCCAAAAGCACCTCACCCGCACAAATAGAAAATATAAATAAAATTAAAAACGAGATTATTTAACGATATGCCTTATTACAACGGAAAGTGGCACCGCTACTCGGAATCAGAACGACGTGACTATGGTCGCCAACAGCGTGAACACCTTAGCCAAATCTGGCACAAAACATGGATTTCAAAAACTGGATTAAAGCAGTGCCACAACTGGACTGACTCTATGATAAAAAACTTCCTTGAAGGAAAAGAACAAGATGCAGGGAAAATTAAAGCTTATAAACGCACTCTTATAGCAAGAGTCGAGAAAACCAAAAAATTTCAAGTGGCAATGGCTGAGCGTGTTGCTCGACAGAAGAAAAAGAAGGTGTAAATGTAAAGTTCAAACTTCGGTTCAACTCCCAAACAGGGAGCTGAATCCAGTTAACTGAGTGTAAGTTAGAGGAACCGACTAGAGCGCAGCTAATCTATGACTATCAACTCACTGTAGAGGAAGAACTCTCCAACATGCTTAATTCAGAGGCTATTTTTGAGCTGTTAGATAAGAACATACAGGTATCAGCTAAGAAAACACATCCCAAGCTAAGATGACAAAGTGTGAGTGGCTTTAGAAAGGAGGCTGCTGTGACCTTTCGGTCGACAATAGCCTTCCCTAATTAGCGTTGTTACTTAAACAAAATAGTTGTTTATAACTATGGTTCAATATTCAACGAATCAAATGGTTGGCCAGCGGGATTTTGCTTACTGTACATAGTGCGTAAAACTCGCTCTGCATTTTTATCAAACGCAGGGCCGTTTCCGAACCCGTCAAAGTGATTACCCATTCCCAGAGCATGCGCAAGCTCATGTAAACTCACGTCATTACTCGCGATTGTCGTACAACCCGGATCAGCAGGGGATTCACTATCAATACTTATCCATGCATACCCCCCATTCCACTTGGTTTTATCTATACCATAATCGTTGCCTACAGCATAAGAAGCAAGGCTGTTACTGTATGGCGCGTTTGAAACTGTCCCCGCACTACAGCTTCCTAATACTGTTCCTTGGCTCCAAATGAATCCCCAATCTGTAGGCATATCTGAGTAGTCGATCTCAAAAAATGGATCATCTCTTTCTATTTCAAGTGAGACAATTCCTTTTCTATCAAATATTTGATACCCAATGATCTCTTCAGCTTTGTTTAAGGCGTACTCAAAGCGAGGGTCTTTTGCGTCTAAATAATAAACAGGTATAAGCTCACCAGTATCTCTAAACCTAGTTAGAGCAGGGTATTCTGGTGATGCACTGCCATCAGCAAAACAAAACTTGGAGCTGCAAAATTCTCTATATTCATCTGAAATAAGATAACCCCAAGAGCCATATACGTTTCTAGTACAAGGATAGCCTTCTGCTAGGTTAGTGCACTCAACAAGTGCTGAGATTTCTGATTCTGAAAGTGTTTTTTCCTTATCATCGTCGTCGCAGCCAGAAATGACTATACAGCTTAATAATAAGAGGATGTACTTTTTCATTTTTTACCTTTCAATGTATGTTGCGGACACCTAATAATTTGATACCAACTATTAGAATTAAACATTGGGTGTATATTAATTTATAGTTACACAGTGACACAAAAATAAATTTGCAAATATTTGTTTCTAAATGATTTTTTGATAAACCATGCAAATAAAACGTTGTCGATTAAGATTATTTTGTGATACTAAATTTCATTCTGATTTGGAGGGTACTGTTCGCAATCACTGGCACACGCGGAGCTTTTCAATATTTTCTAAGAGAACAGAAAGTTGGATATCATGATAAACCGCTCCCCCTATTGGGAAAGCCCATAAAAAGTAGCTCAACTAACTCTAAAAACAAGACACGAGTTCAACTCCCAAACAGGGAGCTGAACTGGCGTCCTTAATTTAGGGTAATAAACTTCCATCTTGAAACTGGCCTTATATGGTACTAAGATGAGGTACTAAAGGGTTAATCTCAAGAATCACAAACACCCTAACCTATTGAAGTCACTGTTTTTTAAGGCAATTGAAGGCGACTCCCGCCAGCTCCACCAAACGTTTGGAAAGGGCCAACTCGAAAGAGTT
>NZ_MAKD01000022.1:0-261 GCF_001691235.1 Vibrio sp. ZF57
CCCCCCGGTCACAGAGTAACCAACAATCAAATTGACTCTTATTCAGTCTCCGTAACCTTTAAAGATCTTGAATCGCTTCGATGAGCTTTTTGACTGGAGTATGGTCTGACTCTATCCTATTGTCCATACTATCTAAATATGCTGACTACCTAGAGTGAAGAAAGAAAATGTGTCGGGCCTTTTCCTAACCATTAGTTTATGTATTGTAAAAATAGATTGCCGATGTAGTTCACTCATCGAAGTGAACACACAATGGGGCAT
>NZ_MAKD01000023.1:0-41317 GCF_001691235.1 Vibrio sp. ZF57
CGAGCGAAGACATCGTGAAGTCGATTGTGGTGACTTCAAGTGACTTCGATAACGATCCCGTGACAGCAACGGTTACGCTGACGATTACCGATGGTGATATCCCAACCATCGATGCCGTGCCAAGCGTTACTCTATCTGAAACTAACCTTAGCGATGGCTCTAGCCCGAGCGGTAGCGCAGTAAGTCAAACCGAGACGATTACTTTCACTAACCAAAGTGATGATGTGACGAGTTTCCGCATTGAACCAACTGAGTTTAATGTCGGTGGTGTACTGAAATCGAATGGGTTTGCGGTCGAGATAAAAGAAGATTCTGCTAATCCGGGCACTTACATAGGCTTTATTACCAACGGTTCGAGCGCTGAAGTCCCCGTGTTTACCATTAGCTTCTCTTCAGCCACGTTAGGTGAATACACTTTCACTCTACTTGAAGCGCTAGACCATGTTGCTGGCCTAGCGAACAATGATCTGAGCTTTGATCTGCCTGTTTATGCGGTAGACAGTGATGGTGATGATTCACTGGTATCGCAGCTTAATGTAACGATTGATGATGATGTTCAAATCATGCAAGGTGGTGCGCTCAATATTACCGAGCCGACCGTCGCTGATTTAGCGGCTGGTACACCGACCACGGCTACTTTTGATGTCATGCCAAACCAAAGTGCTGACGGCGCGACCATCACTCAGTTCACTTATGATGGCGTCGTAAACACCCTCGATCAAAATATTGCAGGCGAACAGCAGTTTATCTTCGCAGAAGGCAAACTGTACATTACCCTCGAAGGTGAAGTTCGCTTTGAGCCTAATCGAGATCTTGACCATACGGCCGGCGATATTGTTAAGTCGATAGTGGTGACCTCAAGCGATTTCGACAAAGACTCAGTCACGTCAACCGTTACGTTAACGATCACCGATGGTGATATTCCAACCATTGATGTTATTCCAACGGTTAGCTTATCTGAAACGAACCTGACGGATGGTTCAGCCCCAAGTGGCAGTGCGGTAAGTCAAACCGAAACCATCACCTTCACTAATCAAAGTGATGATGTGGTCCGCTTCCGCCTTGAACCAACAGAGTTCAATACCAATGATGCACTCACATCGAATGGTTTAGCTGTTGAATTACGTGAAGATCCGCAAGGGTCGGGCAACTACATCGGATTTACAACCAGCTCGTCGAATGCGGTAACCACAGTATTTACGTTGAGTTTTTCTGGGACAACCTTAGGTGAATACACCTTTACCTTAATCGAAGCCTTGGATCATCAAGATGCACGTGTCAACAACGACCTGAGTTTTGATCTGCCTGTGTATGCGGTGGATAGTGACGGCGACGATTCGTTAGTCTCTCAGCTTGGCGTGACTATTGGTGATGATGTGCAGTTGATGCAAGGCGGCACAATAACCAGTCGTGAGCCTGCTGGAGTCGTCGAAACATCGAATACTCTGGACGTGATGCCAAATCAGAGCGCAGATGGAGCAAAAATCACTTCATTTGTGTTTGATGGAAACAGTGCAGAAAGCCTTGATCTCAATGTGAATGGCGAGCAAGAGTTTGTGTTCACTGAAGGTTCTGTATTTATTACCACAGGAGGTGAGATACGATTCGAGCCTGTGCGAAATCAAGATCACACGAGTGGTGATATTACTAAGACGATTGTTGTTACATCTACTGACCTTGATGGTGATATCGTCTCATCTACCGTGACATTGAAGATTACCGATGGTGATCTTCCAACGATCGATTTGGTCCCTGGAATTACGCTCTCAGAAGTGGATCTCGCTGATGGTTCTTCGCCAACCGGCAATCCAGTGGCGATGACTCAAGTTATTACCTACTCAGAGGGTAGTGACGATGTTAGTTATTTCAGAATTGACCCTGCTCAGTTCAATACTTCGGGGGCTTTGAAGTCGAATGGATTAGAGGTTGAGATTAAAGAGCAGCCAGCGAATTCTGGTAATTACATTGGCTTCGTCAAGGACGGTTCTAACGTCGAAACCAACGTCTTCACGATCAGTTTCTCGACAACCAATCTAGGGCAATATACGTTCACACTGCTTGAAGCGTTAGACCATACAGATGGATTACAAAACAATACTCTAAGTTTCGATGTCCCTGTTTTAGCGGTTGATACCGATGGTGATGATTCTGCAATGTCGCCAATGACCGTGGTGATCACCGATGATGTACAAGGCGTTCAAGATGGGGCGTTAAGTATCACTGAGCCTTCACTTGCTGATATAGCAGCAGGTACGCCAACCACGCCAACAATCGACGTTATGCCGACACAGAGTGCTGATGGCGCGAAAGTGACTCAGTTTATCTACGATGGTGGCACGGCTGTTACGTTAGACCCAACTGTGTCTACAGAACAAGTTTTTACCGTAACCGATGGCTTACTGTACATCACGATTGAAGGTGAGGTGCGCTTTGAACCAAGTAGAAATCTAGACCATTCATCTGGCGATATCGTGAGAACGATAGTCGTGACGACCAGTGATTTTGATAACGATACCGATACCGCGGATGTCACGTTGACGATCAAAGACGGAATTGATCCGGTTATCGACGTAGTGCCAGATATTAACCTATCGGAAGTTGGTCTTGCTGATGGCTCTATGCCGAGTGGTTCAGCGGTTAGCTCGACACAAACGATCACTTATACCGTGGGTAGTGATGATTTAAGCCACTTTAGAATTGCAACCAACGAGTTCAATCCTGGCGACCTACTCAAATCAAATGGTCTTGTTGTTCAGTTAAAAGAAGATCCTGCTTCACCTGGCGACTACATCGGGTTTACTGATGACGGGGCCGGTAACGTAACTAATGTATTCACCATTGATTTTGATAGCGTTAATAAAGGGCAGTTCACCTTCACTTTGATTGAGGCGTTAGATCACCTTGATGGTGATCTTAATAACAGCCTCAACTTCAACCTGCCTGTTTACGCCGTTGATACCGATGGTGATGATTCGGTTAAACGCGATGTCATGGTAACGATACAAGATGACATTCAACAGATGCAAGATGGCACGTTAAGCATCACAGAACCAAATACTGGCACACCAACCACTGCTACTGTTGATGTAATGCCTACACCAAGTGCTGATGGGGCGACCATTACTCAGTTTACTTTTGGTGGTGGTTCAGCGATCACCTTGGATCAAACTAACAATGGCGAGCAAGAGTTTACCTTCACTGAAGGCTCACTGTTTGTCACGCTAAGCGGTGATGTAAGGTTCGAACCAAACCGAAATCTAGATCATTCTGCGGGCGACATTGTTAAGTCGATTGTGTTTACGTCTTCTGACTTTGATAAAGATACCTTTTCATCAACAGTCACGCTTACGATTGTTGATGGCGATGGACCAACAATCAACGTTGTGCCAAGTGTCAGCTTGTCGGAAAGCTTACTTGCGGATGGTTCGACACCTAGCGGAACGCCTGTCAGTGTGACTCAGACTATCACCTCGCTAGCGAGCAGTGATGACATTGGAAAAATAGTCGTTGAAGCTGGGCTGTTCAATACCAACGGCGTGTTGAAGTCTGATGGCCTTGAATTGAGTTTACGTGAGGAGCCTGCGGGTTCTGGCGACTACATTGCGTTTACGACGGATGGTTCGGGTGGTGAGAAAATCATATTCACCCTAGATTTTGATGATACTAATCCTAGCCAGTATACCTTTACGCTGCTTGAGCGTTTGGATCACGTTGATGGCTTAGGAAGCAACGATCTGAGTTTTGATCTTTCTGTTTACGCGCAAGACACCGATGGCGATATTTCAGCGTCTAAACCGCTTTCAGTAACCATCACCGATGATGTCCAGTTAATGACGTCTGGTGCGCTTAGCATCACTGAACCAAGCACGGGCACACCTACCACAACGACATTTGATGTGATGCCTGCGCAAAGTGCTGATGGCGCCACCATAACCAAATTTACTTATGGTAGTCAGCCTGAAGAGTCTCTGGTGCAAACCAACACTGGTGAGCAAGAGTTTGTATTTACGGAAGGTTCGTTGTTTATCACGCTTGAAGGTGATGTGCGCTTTGAGCCTAATCGAAACCTGAATCATTCTGGTGGTGATATCGTTAAGACGATTACCGTGACATCAGAAGATAAAGACGGTGATATTGTTACTTCGACCGTGACATTGACGATTTCAGATGGTGCTCCACCGGTAATTGATACTGTACCAACGGTTGCATTGGAAGAAGCGAATCTCGTGGATGGTTCATCTCCGAGCTTACCTGTGAGCCAAACTGAAACCATTGCTTTCACAGCGGGAAGTGATGATGTGAGCTATTTCCGTATTGATACCACTCAGTTCAACACGTCTGGTGATTTGAAATCGGATGGCCTAGTGGTTCAGCTTAAAGAAGATCCAGCCAACAGCGGAACCTATATTGGTTTCGTTGAGAGTGGGGGTGTTCAAACGGATATCTTTACCATCACTTTTAATAGTGTAGTGCTAGGCGAATACACCTTCACTTTGTTGGAAGAGCTCGATCATCTGCCTGTGCAAGGCAACAACGATCAAGTATTCACTCTGCCAGTGATCGCGGTCGACCAAGACAATACCGACTCTGTGATGAAACCTTTGACCGTTACTATCACCGATGATGTGCCTGTCATTACCGATACGACAGCGACCAGCACATTTGTGGTTGATGAAGATGATCTCGGCTCTGCGATTTCTCAAGCAACAGGTGCATTTGTTACCACAGAAGGTGCAGACCAAGTAGAGGTTTACGAACTGCGTAATATCTCTGCGCTTGAAGCGACATTGACCTCTGGAACTGAAGCGATTTCTATTACAGAAGTCACAGGTGCCGCCAACACAACGACCTATCAAGGTACGACGACAAGTGGAACTCCTATCTTCACGCTCGCGCTAGCGAATGACGGCTCTTATACGTTTACGTTGCTAGGTCCTCTAAACCATCCAACAAGCCCGAATTCCAATACCTTAACGATTCCATTTGATGTCGTTGCGGTTGATGGTGACGGCGATGATTCTAACCAATATGTATTGCCAATCGAGGTGCTAGACGATGCGCCAGTAATGAGTGCGCCGACGGGTGAAACGGTTGTCGATGAAGACGATCTTACTGGTATTGGTTCCGATCAATTTGAAGACACCATTATTAATGGCCTGTTCACTGTCGATGAAGGCGCGGATGGTGTTGTGAAGTATGAACTGGTTGATGAAGATTTGGTTCTGACTGGCTTAACCTCCAACGGAGAAAGTTTAGAGTGGCTTGCTGTTTCACAAAGCGGCACAACATTTACTTACGTTGCTCAAACTGCAACGAGTAATGAAGCTGTGTTTGAGATTATTTTCGATACCTCGGATAACAGCTATCAGTTTGAATTGTTTAAACCACTTAAGCACCCTGATGGCGCGAATGAAAACGCAATTGACCTTAACTTTTCTGTTGTTGCAGAAGATTTTGATCAAGACCAATCAAACGCGATCGATTTGAAAATCACGGTGACTGATGATGTTCCATTGGTGACAACTCAATCGATCACACGAATTGAAGGCCAGGGCTATGGTAATTCCAAAGTTGACATGTTTGCTAATGCGACGGATGTCGGCGCGGATGGCGCGGTACTGAGTCGAATTGAGGGCATTACCAGTAATGGTGCAGATATTGTTTTCCGTACAGGAAACAGCGGGCCGTACAGCAGCAGTTTCGATTTAAATAGCGGTAGTCAACAAGTACGAGTGTACGAACAAACCGACGATGGTAGTGGTGGCGTGGACACCCGTGAGCTAGGGCGTTTGCGTATCAACTCAAATGGCGAGGTTGAATTTAGAGCTAACGGCTATCTCGATCATGACGGCCTAGACACCATCGATTTTTCGATTAATGTGATTGCGACGGATGGCGATTTAGATACCTCTGAAACACCGTTAGATATAACGATTACTGATAGGGACTCTACAAGAATCGCTCTGAAAGTGACGACCTTCGAGGATGCGGGTAGAGACTCAACCATACCTTATGCAACAGGCGATGAGCCGGCTCTTGAGAATATTCAAGATAACCAAAATGGTTTGCCTAATGCGCCAGCTCAAGTTGCGCTGCAAGTTAGTCTGTATGACCAAGATAACGCTGAATCTATTGGCCAGTTGACGATTAAAAGCCCGAACGGAGGTGATAGTCATCAAGGTACTTTTTATTACTTTGATGGTGCTGACTACATTGAATTAGTGCCTGAGTCAAATGGGAGCATTATATTTGGTCCTCCTCAACTCGAACAAAGCTTTGCTCCAAATCCGAATGAGCCAAGACAAACTATTGCGACGATAGACAACTTGTTCTTTGTTCCGGACCAACACGCTAGTTCGGATGAAACTGGTGGGCGCGTTCGTTATGAGCTAGAAATTGAGAAAAATGGCAATACGGATCACACCGTTAACTCAAACTTCAGAATCGAGATTGAAGCGGTAGCGGATATTGCAACGTGGGATGACGCCAACAGTACTTATCAGTATCAAGTGAATGAAGATGAAGACAATGTTACGTTGCAGCTGAATGCTGAATCGCAAGATAACAGTAATACTGAGACGATTACCTATGAACTTGAAGCGATTCAGGGTGATGGGAAGTTTGAGTTACTTGATCAAAATGGCAATGTGTTAACGCCTGTTAATGGTGTTTATATCATCGCATCTGCTGATATCAATAGCACAGTCGTTAACCCAATCGACAACTTCTCTGGACAAATTGAGTTCAAAGCGACGGCAATTACGGAAGAGACGCTTAACCCATACGATGACTCAGCGAACGGCGGGTTAGACAAAACGACCGCTCGCTCTGTTGAGCAAAATATTATCATTGCTGTGACTGCCGACGCGGATCCTGGTTCATTCAGTGTTAACAGGATTCGTATTAACGAAGACAATATTGATGACCCAGACTACCTAGGTCCTCTGGACAACAAAGATGCCTTCACGCTAGACGAAGTCATCACAATGAACGGCTCAGTGGACACTGATGGTTCAGAAGAGCTATTTGTTCGTATCAGTAATATTACCGAAGGGGCGGTGCTTTATTTCCTTGGAACTACGACCCCAGTTCCTACAATCACCATTAACGGTATTGATTATCAGGAAGTGGCGTATTCCGATCTCGCCAACGTAGAGATTGTTCCGACTAAACACAGCAATGTCGATTTTACTTTTGATGTAACCGGTGTGGTTAAAGACACTGCGAACCTCTCTACTGGTGCACAAGTTGATGAAGAAATCCTAGGAACTAAAACGGTTAACGTTGAGGTTAAAGGGGTTGCAGATATTCCTTATGGCGGTACAAACGGTTCGGCTTGGACAGCAATCACCGATGGCACAACACCTGGTGTTCAAACCACGATCCAAGAGAGCCAGAATGGAGACAGCTACGCCGAGCTTGATTTCACCGTGTTGTCGGGAGAGAGAAGACCTGATCCTGCAGCAGTAGATCAAACCCCATTACCTGACGATGGTTCAGAATCCATAACCGTTATCCTCTCGGGTATTCCTGATGGCGTTATTCTGGAAGACGGTGACGGTACCATTATTGACCTTAACTTTGTCGGTTACGAAACCGGTCCGGGTGGTAGCCCCGATCTTTCTAAACCTATCTACGAAGCGAACATCACTGACGCAGTTAAAACCTCAGGAATCCGCATCAGACCTGTCGATTCTTCAACAGAGAACATTCACATTCAGGGTAAAGTGATCGTGACTGAGAATGACGGTCATACGCTTACGTTTGACCAAGAAGTGCGAGTGTTGGTCGAACCTAGAATCGATACCTCAGCGACGTACAGCACAGTCACTAATGGCGATGAAGATACGGCGATCAGTATTGATTGGCACCCAGAGGGTACTGATTATATTGATGATGATGAGCATTTCACTTCTATTGTGATCAGTGCCATTCCGACAGATGTTGAAAGTGTTGTGGTTAATGGCGATGTAACTTGGGTTTACGATGCTTCAGCAGGCACTTTAACCATTACGCCGAAGAGTGGACAGACGGCAGAAGAGTTTACTCAAATTGCACTGAACAATAATTTTATTCAGATCACACCTGAACAAGACTCGAGCACCGACTTTACGCTTAATACGGTTGTCATGATCGAAGAGCGAGATCATGAGTATGTTGATGCGACTGATCCTGGTCAGGGCATCGCTACCGCGACAATCACGGGCTCGATTGATGTTATCGTACGTCCAGTCGTTGAGCCGAAAGACGCTAGCAACAAGCTTATCGTCGATGATGTGCTGGGTACTGGAGCACTAGCAACCGTAGTTGCTGATGCAAACACTGGCGTGCTTAAGTTCACAACCAACAGCGATAATACATCGGTTACGGATGAGTTCGTCATTCGATATCAAGAAACAGATGCTTCGTCCGCTATCGAAGAAGTTGACCAGTTAGTTATTGAATTAACAAACGTGGACGGTTCGGAGCTATCAGATGCTGTACTCAATCAACTGCTCGTTATTGGCGCTGCTTATGAAGGCAATGGGCGCTGGGTTGTAACGAATGAAGACATATTTAGCATCAGTGCATCGAACGGCCTTGTTCTTCCTTCAGGAAACAGCGGGGCAGGAGGGTTCAATGACATCAAGATGGATATCTTTAGCACGGTAATAGACCGAGGTGATGGTGCTGAGGTTGAGTCATCTACGGCCGCTCGTAGGGACGGAGAAGTCACTCTGTCATTCCCTCAAGTGGTGGCTGGGAGTACTAAGGTTGCAGCCGATATTGATATAACACCAGACAGTGTTGTTGATGCGATTGAGGACACCCAGTTAGATCTAGGTACGGCATTGAATGGTTTAATTACTTTCTCGGGCGAAGATGACTCAACTGATCAAGTGACCATCATTATTGATGACAGTGTGACCATTAATCCAGGAGCGGTGAACGAAGTCACCTTCCCAATTAGTTTATCGGGAAGCAGCGACCTAGACTTTGTTAATGGCAAATATGTATTCCAGACTACCGTCGATCAAGGGGTCTCGACCGACCTCTCTGGACTACTGCTTAACTTACCAGCCGACTACTCCGGCGACTTTAGGTTGCCGTTGACGATAGTAACTAAAGACGTATTGTCGGGGGATGAGAAAACTCTAGTGACAGAAGTAGTCATTAAAGTTGCTCCTGATGTTGAAGGTAACCCAGATATTGACGTTACTGTCGTTGGTTCGCTTGACGATTCGTTTAACCCTGTCGATACCGACGGTCAAGCAGGGCAAGATCCAGTCGGCTACGAAGATACCTATATCCAACTTGATTTCAGCTCGACCATTGATGACCAAGTAAGCGGAGTTGAAGGTGGTGACGAAAAATTCACCTCTATCACACTGACGTTAAATGACACGAGTGTTGGGGCTTTCTATACCAGCGCAGGGGTATCGCTTGGCACATCGGTGACCTTTAATGAAGCTGAGATTAATGCAGGCGCGTTGGATAATGTACTATTCCGACCGGCGTTAAATT
The DNA here is from genome assembly GCF_001691235.1 of Vibrio sp. ZF57. Lineage (NCBI taxonomy): Bacteria > Pseudomonadati > Pseudomonadota > Gammaproteobacteria > Vibrionales > Vibrionaceae > Vibrio > Vibrio sp. ZF57. The sequence goes on from NZ_MAKD01000023.1 coordinate 9,505, forward strand.
ACCCAATAGATAATGACGTAAATCAGGTGCAAGTGAATGTCAGCGGGACGATTACCGATACTGCTACATACAATGATGCAGCTTCGCCAACTGGCAGCGCGACTGATACCGATACTTTCTCTACCAATGTCAGTTTTGAAGTCGTTCCTGTGGTGGATGACGTGTCTGTCACTGGCCCGGGTAGCGATCCTGATGTTATCGAGATTACGGGTACTGAGGACCAGCTGATTTCTTTGTCGGGCACAGGGCCTGTATCGATTGCACTGACTGACCTTGATGGCTCAGAACAGTTTGTGTCGATTAAGTTTACAGATGTACCTGATGGCTTCCAGATGCGTGCAGATGCTGGTTCGGCATACACGGTGAAGAATAATGGTGGTGGTGAGTGGAGTGTTCAACTACCTCAAGCATCAGGGTTATCGTTCGACTTGAGTGAGATTTCGATTTTACCGCCTAAGGACTTCAGTGGTACGGCTGAATTTGGTGTTGCCGTATTTACTCAAGAATCTTTGTTGGGTGTGCCTACTGCAGCATCAAATCTGCCAAGCTTTAAGCTGCATGTGGTACCTGTGGGTGATGATGTTGATACTAATCCAACAGATTCTGTGACAGGTAACGAAGGTCAAAACATTGATATCGAAATCAATGCGACGATTTTGGATAAAGAGCTATCTGCAACGGGCAACGGCACTTATACCGAGAATGCACCAGAGACACTTCGAGTAGAAGTTGCGGGCGTTCCTCAAGATGCCTCTATCTATTATCCAGACGGCACAACCTTGGCTAGTTATGATCCAGTTACGCAGCTTTGGACACTTGATGTTCCTGCACAGTCGCTCGATAAGATCGTATTCAATTCAGGTGAACACAATAGCGATACGGGTAATGTATTAGGCATTAATGGCCCGCTGCAGATTACCGTTCGCTCTGTGGATACTGACGCTGATAACACCGAATATTTGGGGACGCCAACCAGCTTCGATGTTGATCTGGTGATTGATCCTATTAACGATCAACCGATCTTTGTGAACGTAACGAATATTGAAACATCGGAAGACATTAGTGTTGCTATCGACAACTTTAGTATCTACGACGTTGATGCTAACTTTGATAATCCAGACGCTCCGTATGTTCTTACGTTGCAAGTCGATCAAACACTTCCGGGAGCGCAAGGTGTGTTTGAGTTTACGAGCTCACCTGACGTGACGTTTGTATTGCAACCTGGTGGCTCATTGGTGATTACCGGTAAAGAAGCCGACATCAATACCGCATTGACTAATGGAGCCGTGACTTTCAAACCAGACCCAGACCAGAACTATCTCAACCAGAGTGGTTTAGTCACGATTAATGCAACACTCGATGACGGCGGTAATAATGGCTTGATTGATGCGGGTGATCCGAATACAGCACAGACCAACCAAACTACTTTCACCATTAAAGTAACGGAAGTGAATGACGCTCCTGTGGCAACTGATGTTGATTTAGGTTCGATTGCTGAAGATGGTCAAATAGTGATTGTGGAAGGAGACTTGATTTCAGTAAGTTCTGACATTGAAAACCATAACCTGACGGTTACGGGTGTAACCCTGACTCAAGGACAAGGCCAATTAACGCGCTTTGAAAACGCAGGTGGCGCCGATAACGCGGCGATTACCGGACCATTCTGGCTGTTCGTTGCAGATAATGATTTCAACGGTGATGTGAAATTCAACTATTCCATTATCGATGATGGCACAACCAATGGTGTGGATGATTTCTTGACCGATAGCGCTGAAATTAGCCTCATCGTAACGGAAGTGAATGATGCACCTGTCGCGACAGACGTTGATTTAGGTTCGATTGCAGAAGATGGTCAAATCGTCATTGTTGAAGGGGATTTAATTGCAGCAAGCTCTGACCCAGAAAACCACAACTTAACAGTAACTGGTGTAACTCTGACTCAGGGACAAGGCCAACTAACCCGCTTTGAAAATGCAGGTGGCGCCGATGACGCGGCGATTACCGGACCATTCTGGCTATTTGTAGCGGACAACGACTTTAACGGTGACGTTAAATTCAATTACTCAATTACTGATGACGGTACAACTAATGGCGCGGATGACTTCCTAACCGACAGTGCTGAAATTAGTCTTGAAGTAACGGAAGTGAATGACGCTCCTGTAGCAACGGACATCGACTTAGGCAACATCCTTGAAGAAGGTCAGTTGATCATCAAAGAGGGCGATTTAATTGCTGCGACGAGCGATCCGGAAAACGACACGATTACCGTGACTAATCTGGCGCTCGATGAAGGCCAAGGTCAACTACAACGCTTCGAGAACGTAGGTGGTGCTGATGATGCTACGATCACTGGCCCATACTGGGTATTTACGGCAGCTGATGAATACAACGGCAACGTTAAGTTTACCTATACCGTAGAGGATGATGGTACAACCAACGGCGCTAATGACTTCCTAACGGATACAGCGGAGATCACCGCGATTGTCGATGGAGTGAACGATACACCGGTCGTTAATGGTGACAGTGTCACTACGGTTATTGACGAGGATGCTGGTCAACTGTTGAGTGGTATCAATGTCAGTGACCCTGATTATGTAGATACATTTTCTGATGATCTGATGACCGTCACGCTGACGGTGGATTACGGTACATTGAATGTATCACTTCCAGCAGTGACGACGGTTGTTGTTAACGGCAACAACACGGGTTCAGTCATCTTAGTGGGGACATTGAGTGACCTGAATGCGTTGATTGATACGCCAACCAGTCCAAATGGTGTTTTCCTTGATGCGAGCCTGTCTCCAACCAATAGCATTGGATTAGAAGTTGTTGCCAAAGACAGCGGCAACCCTTCAGGTATTGCGATAGAGACAGCACCTGTGGTTTACAACATCGCGGTGACGCCAGTGGCGAATGCACCAACCCTGTCTATCGATAGTGCGACTAACTACGTGAGAAACATTACTGCGAGTCAGTCTGTGAGTGCGAGTGGCATTCCTTTAGTTGGGATTATCGCAGCCTTAACGGACATTACAGAAGAGCTAACGCTGCATATCAGTGATGTACCTGCTGGCGCTCAAATCACCAGTGCTGCGGGTTCTGTGACGGATCTTGGCGGTGGTGTTTGGGTAGCAACGGCAGATGCAATTGAAAGCTTGCAAGCGGTTGGGCTTTCTCAAACTCCAGGTAACTACACACTGAAAGTCGAGGCGGTTTCTGAAGAGACTGACAACAACGATACAGCAACCTCTGCATCGATTGACCTTAACTTGAACATTGTGTCTAACGCAGTTGATATTAACTTGGCTTCGGAAACCGATGATGTTCAGTTACTGGCTGGTGCTAATGCGACTGACTTAACGGGTGGTTCAGGGAATGATCGACTTGAAGGTGGCGCAGGTGACGATACGCTTGTTGGCGGTGACGGTAACGACACCCTGATTGGCGGCGGAGGCTCAGACATTCTGACTGGTGGTGATGGTATGGACTCGTTCGTATGGCTTAACATCGAAGATGGTGTTGAAGATACGATTACCGACTTTGATTTGTCGGAAGGGGACAGTATTGACTTGAGAGAAGTGTTGCCGGAGCTTAAAAATACATCTCCAGACATGACCGCGTTGCTACAACAGATAGACGCGAAAGTGGACGGGGATGATATTGAGCTTACGATCAACCCGGATGGCTTAGGTACTACGGAACAGGTGATTGTGGTTGAAGACCTTGCGCCACAGCTAACCTTAAGTAGCACCATGCCTTCGGATATTTTGGATGCGTTAGTGCAACAAAATGTCATCACTCACGGTTAACGCTAAATTGGAGGCTAGCTATTAGAATCTAACGATTAAACTAAAAGCGAACCATTAAACCATAACGAAAGAGGCCAGCATTGCTGGCCTCTTTTTTGTTACGGTATAAATTGAAAAGAGTTACTTAAGGGAGTTGTGGATCAGGAACTCTTCTTCAACACCTTTCAATTTCATCTCATCCATAATGAAGTTCACCGTGTTCAACAAACGTTGTTCACCTTTAGGAATCAGATAGCCGAACTGACTGTTGGTGAATGGAGTTTCGCAGCGTGCCGCTTCAAGACGTTCATCAGTTACTTGATAGAATAGACCTTCAGGCGTTTCTGTTACCATCACATCAACTTTGCCTTCTGCTACTGCTTTCGGTACGTCGAGATTGTTCTCGTAGCGTGTGAAGCTTGCATTCTGCAAGTTCGCGTCGGCAAAGATCTCGTTAGTACCGCCAATGTTCACGCCCACACGAACAGAAGAGAGGTTCACTTTCTCAATGCTGTCGTACTGTTCTGCGGTGCCTTTTGCAACCAAGAAACACTTACCAAAGGTCATGTAGCCTTGAGTTTGTTCCGCGTTTAACTGACGCTGCATTTTACGTGTAATGCCGCCCATTGCGATGTCGTACTTATCGTCGTCTAGATCGGCCAGTAGATCTTTCCATGTGGTACGAACAATCTTCAATTCAACGCCTAATTGTTCCGCGATGTGCTGTGCAACGTCGATATCGTAGCCAGAGTAGCTTTTACCATCGAAGTAAGAGAAAGGCTTGTAGTCACCTGTGGTGCCCACACGCAGAGTACCTGATTTTTGAATGTCTTCTAGCTGGTCAGCGTGTGCGACACCAGAAAGTGCCAGAGCAATGGAAGCAAGTAATAGTGATGTTTTTTTCATTGTAATTGTCTGTTGTGTTTGTGTTGTCATTCAAAGTAACAGAAACAATCAGAGAAAGAGATCAAACCATTGGAAAGGTTGGAAAAGAAGATGAAACGAGGGCAGGAGATAGGTATTTCTATGGTTTGTGAGCATTGATCGAGGTGCGTTTCATATTCCGTTTTGATAAACCGAAGACAAACAAAAAGCCCATGTTATCGAATAACATGGGCTTCATTTTGGTTTAACTTGTTAGCTGCTTATTTAGCTATTTAGCAACTGACTCGTTGTTCATCTTAGCCGGAGCTTTAGATGCGTTAACCAATAGGATACCAACGGTTAGTACCATTGAACCACATAGTAGGAACAACAAGCGTCCTGTTGGTTCGTTTGGAATCAGAGCCATTGCTAGGATACCGAAACCTGCTGTGCTGATAAGCTTACCAAGCATTGAACGCTGTTTAGTATCTAGGTTTTGTTGCTCTTCACCTTCCGCTACAAGCGGCGTGTTCCAGTTAGTGAATAGTTGGTCAACTTCTTTCTCACGCTCTGGCGATAGGCCTTTGTAGAAGCGAGAAGTCATGATGAAGTAACCACCTGTGAACACTACGTGAGCAGCTAAGCTAAGACCTACTTTCAAGTCGCTCCATTCACGGCCTGTAAGCGCTGTTTCTAGACCAAATAGGTTCTCGATGTCTTCTGCTTGCAGAGAGATACCGAAGATGTAAGAAACGAAACCACCAACCACTAGAGTAGACCAACCAGCCCAGTCAGGTGTCTTACGAATCCACATACCTAGTAGGACAGGGATAAGCATTGGGAAGCCAATCAACGCACCTACGTTCATTACGATATCGAACAAGCTTAAGTGACGCAGAGAGTTAATGAATAGACCAATCGCAATGATGAAAATACCCATCATGATAGTCGTTATCTTACTTACAATAACCAGCTCTTTCTGAGTCGCATTTTTACGAAGAATCGGGCTGTAGAAGTTCATTACAAAGATACCAGCGTTACGGTTCAAACCTGAATCCATAGAAGACATCGTTGCAGCGAACATTGCTGACATAAGAAGACCAACCATACCTGCTGGCATTACGTTTTGTACGAATGCTAGGTAAGCAGCATCACCGGCTTTGTCGCCCATTGATGTGTATTGCTCAGCGAACTCAGGCATGAATGCACTAACGTACCAAGGTGGTAGGAACCAAATTAGTGGACCAACAACCATAAGGATACATGCTAGGCCTGCCGCTTTACGTGCGTTTTCACTGTCTTTTGCACATAGGTAACGGTATGCGTTGATGCTGTTGTTCATTACACCGAACTGCTTCACGAAGATGAATACAACCCAAAGGATGAAGATGCTCATGTAGTTTAGGTTGTTACCTAACATGAAGTCGCCGTCGAAGTTAGCAACAATGTTAGTTAAGCCGCCACCGTGGAAGTAAGCTGCTACCGCACAAGTGATTGTCACGGCCATGATTACAAGCATTTGCATGAAGTCAGAAGCAACAACCGCCCAAGAGCCGCCGGTTACTGCCATCAATACTAGAACCATACCCGTTACCACAATGGTAGCTTCCATTGGGATGTTGAATACCGCTGCTACAAAGATAGCTAGACCGTTTAGCCAGATACCTGCAGAGATAAGGCTGTCCGGCATACCTGCCCATGTGAAGAACTGTTCAGACGTTTTACCAAAGCGCTGACGAATAGCTTCGATCGCCGTTACCACACGAAGTTGGCGGAACTTTGGAGCGAAGTACATATAGTTCATGAAGTAGCCAAAAGCATTGGCTAAGAATAGGATTACAATAACGAAACCGTCATTGAATGCGCGTCCTGCGGCACCTGTAAACGTCCATGCTGAAAATTGTGTCATGAAGGCAGTTGCACCAACCATCCACCACAACATTTTGCCGCCCCCTCTGAAGTAATCACTTGTAGAGGTGGTGAACTTACGGAACATCCAACCAATCGCGATTAAAAAGAAGAAGTAGGCGAGAACAACAAAAGTATCAATAGTCATCTTTTCAGCCTTTTAAATATCATAATTAACTGGGCTTAGATTAACGCGTTCCAAGGTTTATTTGTACTACAATATGTCTTTAGTATGATCTAGGTCGCATTGATTTTTCGGCCTCTAACACGTGGTTATATAAGTATTTGTTTTAATTGAATTTAAATGTGAGTGTATTTTGTTTGAGATCTAAAATAAATTGAGGGTTAAATGTTTATATGTATTACAATATAAACAAAAGCGCTTACTTTGCCGTATCTATAAGATTTTAATTATAACCGTAACAAATGTGCTACAAATTGGTGTGTTGTGCGACGACATTCACGTTAATTTGGAACTCTATACTGAAAAATTCTGTATTGGGATTTCAAGTGTAGCTCATTGTTTTCACTTCGCTATTTTGTATTTGTCTGCGGCTCTGTAGCCTTTCTATGCTATTTATTCATTTTTTCGTGCCATAGAGGTGCATATTTGGAATTTTTGTCACTGAGTGGGCGTTAAACTGGACGGACGGGACACATTTTGCGGCTCACTTTGTCTATTGTGACCTTCATTAGATGCCACGAGAGATGTTTGATGACGTATCGAAAAGGAACATTGCTGGATAAGGGGCTGGATAAGAAACTGGATAGGCGATAGGGGGCACCAGTAACGCTTCGCTAGATGCATACTGACGTAGATTGAAAGCCTTACATTACTCGTTCTTGCCTGTCTTAGTCACGGATCTTTACGAGCCCATAGGGAGAAAGGCGATAGGGTATAGGGGAAACAGAACGTTGATTGAGCGTGTTTACGGTTAGTCAGCGCAATAAATGACAGATAACAAAAAGCCCCACCGAGGTGAGGCTTCATCACTCAATCTAAAACAGATTAAGCGTTAACGTGATCAACTGCGTCACGAACAAGCTTGCCTAGTTCTTCCCACTTACCTTCGTCGATAAGGTTAGTTGGAACCATCCAAGTACCGCCACACGCAAGTACAGAAGGGATCGATAGGTATTCATCTACATTCTTCAAGCTTACACCACCAGTAGGCATAAATTTAACAGGGTAAACCGCTGTTAGTGCTTTAAGCATGCCAGTACCGCCAGAAGGCTCAGCAGGGAAGAACTTCAACGTGCGAAGGCCCATTTCCATTGCTTGTTCCACTAGGCTTGGGTTGTTAACACCCGGTACGATTGCAACGCCTTTATCGATACAGTATTGAACAGTGCGCGGGTTGAAACCTGGGCTTACGATGAAATCAACGCCAGCTTCGATAGATGCGTCAACTTGCTCGTTAGTCAGTACAGTACCTGAACCAATTAACATGTCTGGGAATTCTTTACGCATGATGCGAATCGCTTCGATTGCACATTCTGTACGTAGCGTGATTTCTGCACATGGCATGCCGTTTTCAACAAGTGCTTTACCTAGAGGGATAGCGTCTTCAGCACGGTTGATAGCGATTACAGGAATTACTTTTAGGTTTGCTAGTTGTTCATTTAATGTCGTCATGAATTCTTTCTCACGTTAAATGTGGGCTTGCTTTCAACTAAGCAAACCCTTGATTAATAGTTAAAGTGCGTAATTATAGAGACAGATCAGGCGTCGCTTCTAGAGGAATGATAGCACCTGGATGCTGAATCACAGTCCCTGCCACAATGTGACCTGCTAACGCTGCATCACGTGCATTGCCACCGCTTAAGCGCTTAGCTAGGAAGCCCGCGCTGAACGAATCGCCAGCCGCTGTTGTATCAACAATGTTGTCTACTGGATTTGGAGCAACGTACTGAGCGCTTTGGCTTTCAACTACTAAGCAGTCTTTAGCACCACGTTTAATGATGATCTCTTTCACACCAGATTCAGACGTACGTGCAATACACTGTTCAATGCTTTCGTCGCCGTACAACTCTTGCTCGTCATCGAACGTCAGTAGAGCCGTGTCAGTGTACTTAAGCATCTTCAAGTACCAAGAAATCGCTTCTTGTTGACTTTCCCAAAGTTTTGGACGGAAGTTATTGTCGAAGAATACTTGGCCGCCTTGCGCTTTAAATTTGTCTAAGAAGTTGAATAGCTGCGTGCGTCCATTCTCTGTCAAGATAGCAAGCGTAATACCACTTAGGTAAACCGCATCAAAAGAGAATAACTTATCAAGTAGAGCAGGCGTGTCTTCCTGGTCAAACATGAACTTTGCTGCAGCATCATTACGCCAGTAGTGGAAACTGCGTTCACCAGTTTCATCGGTCTCGATGTAGTAAAGCCCTGGTTGTTTGTGATCAAGCTGAGCAATTAAGCTAGTGTCGATACCTTCCGCTTGCCACTTTTCTAACATGTCGGTACTGAATGGGTCAGTGCCTAGCGCTGTTACGTAGCTCGTGTTGATATCTTGCTCTTTTGTTAAGCGAGACAAGTAAAGTGCAGTATTTAGTGTATCGCCACCGAAACTTTGCTTAAGCCCGTCTTGTTTCTTTTGTAGCTCAACCATGCACTCGCCAATGACCGCGATGTTTAATGATTTCATATGCTTACCTTAGCAACTGAGGTTGCGCTGTTTATTATTTTAGGAAATCTTCACGCGCAGGGTTGAAGATATCAAGAAGGATGCTGTCTTGCTCTAGTGCAACTGCACCGTGCATCATGTGTTTACGAGCGAAGTAAGCATCGCCTTCTTTAAGGACTTTCTTTTCGCCTTCAATCTCAGCTTCGAAGCTACCACGAACTACGTAACCGATTTGGTCATGGATTTCGTGAGTATGAGGGTGGCCAATCGCGCCCTTATCAAAACATAGGTGTACTGCCATTAGATCGTCAGTGTAAGCAACGATTTTACGCTTAATGCCGCCACCAAGTTCTTCCCATGGGTTTTCATCTAGGATAAAGAAAGAGTTCATTGTGTATCTCCTAATCTGTTTAAATCTTTTAAGTGTTACTTAACTTGCATCCATCATAAGGGAATGAGCCTAATTGTAATACAATATATCTAAATTTGTGTGATATTGATCAAGCGATACTTTATATAGCGTAAATAAATCAACAACTTAATAAATGGCTAATATTTACCATTAGCCAGCTACATCAATGACTTATGGCTAATTATGTGACTCTACTCATCATTTAGCGACGAATAGGTATAATTAAAGCTCATATTGTATTACTTTATATGGAGTTTGAAAATTTAATCAAAGTTTAAGCAGATAAACTCTTTATTGAGGGTGACAAAGAATATGACGACTAAACCAGTATTGTTGACTGAAGCAGAAATCGAGCAGCTTCATCTTGAAGTGGGCCGTTCTAGCTTAATGGGCAAAACCATTGCAGCGAACGCGAAAGATCTAGAAGCATTCATGCGTTTACCTATTGATGTCCCAGGTCATGGTGAAGCTGGGGGTTACGAACATAACCGCCATAAGCAAAATTACACGTACATGAATCTAGCTGGTCGCATGTTCTTGATCACTAAAGAGCAAAAGTACGCTGACTTTGTTACAGAATTACTAGAAGAGTACGCAGATAAATACCTAACGTTTGATTACCACGTACAGAAAAACACTAACCCTACAGGTCGTTTGTTCCACCAAATCCTGAACGAACACTGCTGGTTAATGTTCTCAAGCTTAGCTTACTCTTGTGTTGCTTCAACCCTGACACAAGAACAACGCGACAATATTGAGTCTCGCATTTTTGAACCAATGTTAGAAATGTTCACGGTTAAATACGCACACGACTTCGACCGAATTCACAATCACGGTATTTGGGCAGTAGCGGCTGTCGGTATTTGTGGTCTTGCTCTTGGCAAGCGTGAATACCTTGAAATGTCGGTGTACGGCATTGACCGTAACGACACTGGCGGCTTCCTAGCGCAAGTTTCTCAGCTGTTTGCACCTTCTGGCTACTACATGGAAGGTCCTTACTACCACCGCTACGCGATTCGCCCAACGTGTGTGTTCGCTGAAGTGATCCACCGTCATATGCCTGAAGTTGATATTTACAACTACAAAGGCGGCGTGATTGGTAACACCGTTCAAGCCATGCTGGCGACGGCTTACCCGAACGGTGAGTTCCCGGCTCTGAATGATGCTTCTCGTACTATGGGTATCACAGACATGGGTGTTCAGGTTGCAGTAAGTGTTTACAGCAAGCATTACTCTTCTGAAAACGGCGTAGACCAAAACATTCTTGGTATGGCGAAGATTCAAGACGCAGTTTGGATGCATCCATGTGGTCTTGAGCTATCTAAAGCCTACGAAGCAGCGTCTGCTGAGAAAGAAATCGGCATGCCTTTCTGGCCAAGTGTTGAATTGAACGAAGGCCCTCAAGGTCACAACGGCGCGCAAGGCTTTATCCGTATGCAGGATAAGAAAGGCGACGTTTCTCAACTTGTTATGAACTACGGCCAACACGGCATGGGTCACGGCAACTTTGATACGCTGGGTATTTCTTTCTTCAACCGTGGTCAAGAAGTACTGCGTGAATATGGCTTCTGTCGTTGGGTGAACGTTGAGCCAAAATTCGGCGGCCGTTACCTAGACGAAAACAAATCTTACGCTCGTCAAACGATTGCTCACAATGCAGTTACGATTGATGAAAAATGTCAGAACAACTTTGATGTTGAACGTGCAGACGCAGTACACGGCTTACCACACTTCTTCAAAGTAGAAGACGAGCAAATCAACGGCATGAGTGCATTTGCTAACGATCATTACCAAGGCTTTGACATGCAACGCAGCGTGTTCATGCTAAATCTTGAAGAATTAGAATCTCCGTTATTGTTAGACCTATACCGCTTAGATTCTTTAAAAGGCGGTGAAGGCGAGCATCAATACGACTACTCACACCAATATCAAGGTCAGATTGTTCGCACTAACTTTGAATACCAAGCAAACAAAGAGCTAAACACTCTAGGTGACGATTTCGGTTACCAACACCTATGGAACGTGGCAAGCGGTGAAGTGAAGGGCACAGCACTTGTAAGCTGGCTACAAAACAACACGTACTACACTTGGCTAGGTGCAACGTCTAACGACAATGCTGAAGTGATCTTTACTCGCACTGGCGCTAACGACCCAAGCTTCAACCTACGCTCAGAGCCTGCTTTCATTCTACGTAGCAAGGGCGAAACAACACTGTTCGCTTCTGTTCTTGAAACGCACGGTTACTTCAACGAAGAGTTCGAGCAATCAGTCAATGCTCGCGGCGTTGTGAAAGACATCAAAGTAGTGGCTCACACCAATATCGGTTCAGTAGTAGAAATTACGACAGAGAAATCAAACGTGACAGTGATGATCAGCAACCAACTTGGCGCGACTGACAGCACTGAACACAAAGTAGAACTGAACGGCAAAGTATACAGCTGGACAGGCTTCTACTCAGTAGAAATAATTTTAAACCCAGAATTAGCAAGCACAGCAGAGCAGGGGAAATAATAATGAGCTATCAACCACTTTTACTTAACTTTGATGAAGCAGCAGAGCTTCGTAAAGAACTTGGCAAGGATAGCCTTTTAGGTAACGCACTGACTCGTGACATTAAACAAACTGACGCGTACATGGCAGAAGTTGGCATCGAAGTACCAGGTCACGGTGAAGGTGGCGGTTACGAGCACAATCGTCACAAGCAAAACTACATCCATATGGATCTAGCGGGTCGTTTGTTCCTGATCACAGAGGAAACAAAGTACCGTGATTACATCGTTGATATGCTAACTGCGTACGCGACGGTATACCCAACATTGGAAAGCAACGTAAGCCGTGACACTAACCCTCCGGGTAAGCTGTTCCACCAAACGTTGAACGAGAACATGTGGATGCTTTACGCTTCTTGTGCGTACAGCTGCATTTACCACACTATCTCTGAAGAGCAGAAGCGTCTTATCGAAGACGATCTTCTGAAGCAAATGATCGAAATGTTCGTTGTTACTTACGCACACGACTTCGATATCGTACACAACCACGGCTTATGGGCAGTGGCGGCGGTAGGTATCTGTGGTTACGCGATCAACGATCAAGAGTCTGTAGATAAAGCACTTTACGGCCTGAAATTGGACAAAGTAAGCGGCGGTTTCCTAGCGCAACTTGACCAACTGTTCTCGCCAGACGGCTACTACATGGAAGGTCCTTACTATCACCGTTTCTCTCTGCGTCCAATCTACCTGTTCGCAGAAGCGATTGAACGTCGTCAGCCAGAAATCGGTATTTACGAATTTAACGATTCAGTGATCAAGACAACGTCTTACTCAGTATTCAAAACTGCATTCCCAGACGGCACATTGCCTGCTCTGAACGATTCATCGAAGACGATTTCTATCAACGATGAAGGGGTTATCATGGCGACGTCTGTGTGTTACCACCGTTACGAGCAGACTGAAACTCTGCTTGGTATGGCTGATCACCAAAAAAATGTTTGGGTTCATGCTTCTGGTAAAACACTGTCTGACGCGGTTGATGCAGCAGACGACATCAAACCATTCAACTGGGGTAGCCTGTTTGTAACAGACGGGCCTGAAGGCGAAAAAGGCGGCGTAAGCATCCTTCGTCACCGTGATGTGCAAGACGACGACACAATGGCGTTGATCTGGTTTGGTCAGCACGGTTCAGACCACCAGTACCATTCTGCGCTAGACCATGGTCACTACGATGGCTTGCACCTAAGCGTATTCAACCGTGGCCACGAAGTGCTGCACGATTACGGCTTCGGTCGTTGGGTAAACGTGGAGCCTAAGTTTGGCGGTCGTTACATCCCAGAGAACAAGTCTTACTGTAAGCAGACGGTTGCTCACAACACAGTAACGGTTGATCAGAAAACGCAGAACAACTTCAACACAGCACTGGCTGAGTCTAAGTTTGGTCAGAAGCACTTCTTCGTAGCAGACGACCAGTCTCTACAAGGCATGAGCGGCACCATTTCTGAGTACTACACTGGCGTAGACATGCAACGCAGCGTGATTCTTGCTGAACTTCCTGAGTTCGAAAAGCCACTTGTTATCGACGTATACCGCATCGAAGCTGACGCTGAACACCAGTACGACCTACCCGTTCACCACTCTGGTCAGATCATCCGTACTGACTTCGATTACAACATGGAAAAAACGCTTAAGCCGCTAGGTGAAGACAACGGTTACCAGCACTTATGGAACGTGGCTTCAGGCAAAGTGAACGAAGAAGGTTCTCTAGTAAGCTGGCTACATGACAGCAGCTACTACAGCCTAGTAACCAGCGCGAATGCGGGCAGCGAAGTGATTTTTGCTCGCACTGGTGCTAACGATCCAGACTTCAACCTTAAGAGTGAGCCTGCGTTCATCTTACGTCAGTCTGGTCAAAACCACGTGTTTGCTTCTGTACTAGAAACGCATGGTTACTTTAACGAGTCTATCGAAGCCTCTGTAGGCGCTCGTGGTCTAGTTAAATCAGTATCTGTTGTGGGCCATAACAGTGTCGGGACTGTTGTTCGCATTCAGACTACTTCTGGCAACACTTACCACTACGGTATCTCAAACCAAGCTGAAGACACGCAGCAAGCAACTCACACTGTTGAGTTCGCGGGTGAGACATACTCGTGGGAAGGGTCATTTGCTCAACTGTAAATGATCAACACACATACCGTTTAACGATGGTGTGTGCTGATGTGGTGCTTTGCGGGAACGAAGCGTCACATCATGTTCGATTGTAAGGGTGTTCGCATCTAAGTAACTGAACGAAATTAATGTCGATGACAAAGAATATCGGAAATAAGTCAAACCGAGTAACTCGTTGTGAGTTGCTCGGTTTTTTTATGCGTGTAGGACAGAGGCTGATGTAATTTGGGAAGGGGATCTCATTTAATAATCTCTGGCGGTTAATGAATTGCGCTTCTAAAGGTGTACCTTTTTCCCATGGTTTTTCGAGGCTGTGCTGGTGGTTTTCATACCGATACAAAGAGGGTTAGTTTTGAGTACGGATTTATGAGTGATTTAAGATAACGTTTCTCACAGGATGTTTTTTAAATCTCTGATTATAAAAATTTGCAGGTTGTGATTCGTTTGGATTTTACTCAATTGGCTGTAGGTTGAAATACTGTTATAGTAATCCTTAAATAATACATAAACATAACATATAAAATAAGTGAACTTATGGTTAGCACTTTTAATTCAATTTCGGGCTCGAAGCGTAGCCTGCACGTGCAAGTAGCGCGTGAAATCGCTCGTGGAATCTTGTCTGGCGATCTGCCGCAAGGTTCTATTATTCCTGGTGAAATGGCGTTATGTGAACAGTTTGGTATTAGCCGAACGGCACTACGTGAAGCAGTTAAACTATTAACTTCTAAAGGTTTGTTAGAGTCCCGCCCGAAAATCGGTACTCGTGTAGTCGACCGCGCATATTGGAACTTTCTTGATCCTCAGCTGATTGAATGGATGGATGGTCTAACCGACATAGATCAATTCTGTTCTCAGTTTTTAGGCCTTCGCCGTGCGATTGAACCTGAAGCGTGCGCACTGGCGGCTAAATTTGCAACGGCTGAACAACGCATTGAACTTTCAGAAATCTTCCAAAAAATGGTAGAAGTGGATGAGGCTGAAGTATTTGATCAAGAGCGTTGGACAGATATTGATACTCGTTTTCATAGCTTGATCTTTAATGCGACAGGTAATGACTTCTACCTGCCATTCGGCAATATCTTGACTACGATGTTCGTGAACTTCATCGTGCACTCTTCTGAAGAAGGAAGCACGTGTATCAATGAACACCGTAGAATCTATGAAGCAATCATGGCTGGTGATAGTGATAAGGCACGAGTTGTGTCTGCTGCACACTTGCAAGATGCCAACCACCGTCTGGCGACGGCGTAATAGAAATAATCTAGAGCGTAGGTAGATGAGTCACCTCATATAGAGATGAACAGCATTACGCTCGGATAAACGACTTAAAAGGGTATGCCAAGTGCATACCTTTTTTGTTGTCTACCGTTTACGAAAATTGGCTGCTTTCATGTATGAAAAAAGCCAGAGACTGTTGTCTCTGGCTTTGAGTTGTTTCAATATTCTAGCTTAAACAAGCGGCTAATCATGATGTTCGTAAGTTTGCTTTTGTTTCTGATTTTTCTTCATTTTTAACGTTGAATAAACCGAGAATACAGCTAACACGATAAACGCGAGAGCAATAGGACGCTCATAAAGGAAAGACCAACTGCCATCGTACATCAGCAGTGATTTTCTAAGGTTTGTTTCTGCCATTGGCCCTAAGATGATCGCAAGCAGAATCGGTGAAGAAGGGATATCCAGTTTAGTTAAGATAAAGCCAAGTAGACCGAAACCGATTGCAATACCCACATCAAACATCGAGTTGTTAATTGCGTAAGCGCCGACAATTGAAAGGAAGACAATGATTGGAATCATGATGATCTTCGGTACTTCAATGATTCGACAGAAGAAGCGAATACCCAGTAAACCAATCACTAACATCACAAGGTTAGCGACCAACATTGAGCTGAACACGCCATAAACCACTTCGGGGTTTTGGGCGAATAGCAGTGGGCCTGGTGTGAGTCCTTGTACTATAAGTGCACCAAGAAGAACCGCTGCCACGGCATCTCCAGGAACACCTAGTGTTAATAACGGAACTAGCGAGCCACCCGTTACGCCGTTGTTTCCAGATTCAGCGGCTGCAAGGCCACGAACCGAGCCTTTACCAAACTCTTCTGGGTTCTTAGACGAACGTTTTGCTTCGTTGTAACAAACAAATGCAGATATATCAGCACCAGCACCCGGTACCGAGCCGATAGTTGTTCCCATCAAACCACTTTTTATGGCCGTTGGTAGCATTTCTTTGAGATCACTTTTACTTAATAGTTTGTGGTCAAATTTCGGTGCAACGACTTTCTTTTCAGAGAACAGCTTCTCTAGTTGGTTTAATGCCTCAGATAGAGCGAATAAACCAATTAAGACAGGGATGACATTGATTCCGCTGTAAAGATCCATGATGTCAAAAGTAAATCTTGGCACACTGCTGATTGGGTCGAGTCCAACAGTTGAAACCAATAATCCAATGGTTCCCGCAAGTAACCCTTTAAAAATGTTGTTCGAAGAAACACTCGCAATAATCGTTAAACCAAACAGAGCGAGTGCAAAATATTCTGGCGCATTAAAACGCAGTGCAAAGGTCGCTAATTTAGGCGCAATCGCGATGAGGACGATAGTACTTAACAGCCCGCCAATAAATGATGCAACAGCAGAAATACTTAATGCTCTTGCTGCTTGTCCTCTAACAGCCATAGTGTGACCGTCGAGTACACTTGCTGCAGAAGCCGGTGTTCCTGGGGTTTTAAGTAAAATTGCGGCAATTGAGCCACCGTAAATCCCACCAATGTATACACCAATTAACATCACAAGGGCTGAAGTCGGTTCCATGCCAAAGGTAAATGGAAGGAGAATTGCCACGCCCATTGTCGCTGTAAGTCCGGGTAGTGCGCCTAAAATAACGCCGCCCAGTACGCCAAAAACAAGGACAGGAAGCACTGCAAAGCTAACTGCAGTTGCGAGACCATCGATTAGATATTCAAACATATGACCTCCTAAGACCACGTTGCTTCAGGAAGCGCGATGTAGAACACCTCGCCAAATAGATAGTAAACCGCGAACACAAAGACAACGGCGACAACGTAATAGATTGGCTTCTTCACTTTGAAGTAAACGAGGTAGAACATAAATGCAATCAAACTAGCATAAAGGTAGCCAACTACACTGATGAGTAATGCGTAGCCAATAAGAAAAGCAACGCCGAAAATCGACATCTTGCTTATCATCGCTTCTTGTTGTTCAGAGGCACCTTTTAATTTGTGTTGAACGATGAGAACAATACAGATAGCAATTTGGGCAATCACAATCATCATCGGGAAGAATTTTGCATCGACACTTGCATCTTGGTACATCGGACGATCAAATTGAGTGATCAGCGCGAACGCGATTGCGCTAAGGATAATGATGATAGAAGGGAAAACGACGTTTCGGTTTAAGTAAGAGTGAGAGTTAGACATGGAGTTTACCCCTAAAAAGTAAAGCAAGGGAAAGGTACAAACTAGTAACAGAGGCACAACTGATAAAAGCTGTGCCTCTGAACAAAGGTTATTGAATTAATTGAGTCAATGATTTTGTATCTTCTGCAACAAACTCAGTGAAGGCTTTTTCATCAAGATTGTGAATCGTCATTGCACCTTTCGCCATGAAAGTTTTGAACTCTTCACTTGCCATTGCTTCATCAAATGCAGCCCCCAACTTCTCGATTACTGCATCAGGTGTATCTTTTGGAGCACCAATACCGCGCCATGTACCTGTTACTACATCAATGCCTTGCTCTTTCAAAGTAGGAACATCTGGAATGTACTGAATACGTTCTTCAGACATGACACCTAATGCTTTTAGTTGGCCTGAACGAAGTTGAGCGATAGCTTCACCAGGAGTAACCATAGTGACGTCTGTGTGATGGCCTAGTACAGCAGGAATTGCTTCTGATGCACCGTTGTAAGGGATAGCGTTTAATTTAATGCCTTGATCTTTTTCAAGAGACATTAGGTAGAAGTTTGGCGCAGCGGTTGAAGCGAATTTTACGCTGCCTGGTTTTTCTTTGGCTTCCTTAATCAGGTCGTTAATCGTGTTGTATGGGCTATCTGCTGCAACCAATACGACCGCAGGATCTAAGTTAACTAAACGAATGAGTTTAAAGTCGTCAGCGGTATGACGCATCAAACCCATTTGAGGAAGTGAAGCGATTTCACGTGTTACTACTGTTAATGTGTAACCATCCGCACGCTGCTGAGCACCAAAGCTCATCCCAACTGCGCCTGCGCCACCAGTACGGTTCACGATTGAAATATTTTGCCCAAGAATGTCTTTCGCGCTATTTGCAAGAGTACGACCAACGGCATCGGTGCCGCCGCCCGCGCCAAATGGCACAACTAAGCGAATGTTTTTGCTTGGATAGTCAGCTGCAATTGACGTTGCAGAAACAAGTATACCGGCTGCTAGCATAATGGATTTTAATAGTTTACTCATAATAAGTACCTTCTGTTTCTAATTATTAGCGATATGTTTTTGTAGGGTTTTCTGCTTTTTCTGTTTGGTATTCGTGCATTGCTAACTGTTCAATAGCTACCGCTATCCAGCCACTGATCAGCATGTCATACCATTGTTGTACACCACTGCAGGCAACAACCACGTTTCCGTAAACAAACGAACCATAAAACAGTAAGTCTTCGTCACGTAGTGAAGATGGGTGTTGGGAGTGCAGTGTTAGATTGCTTGTCGATTCTCGCCACGCTTGTTGTGCTTTCTTACGGGCAAGGTGATCAAACTTGATTGTCCAGTTGTCAGGAGCTCCTAACGACTCTTCATATAGAATGGCGTCTTCAAAAGAGGCTTCCCAAGGCTTGAGGTGTGGATTCATAACGACAATATGCAGTTCTTTTCTATTCGTTCTTTCAAACAGCTTGTCGATAGAGGGTTTAACGATATCGATAGCGTCTTGAGTGATATCTTTCATTGATCGCATTCCACATGTCCTTACGTTTGGTAGATGAATATAGAATATTGTATGACAATAATTCTTCAATTAACGATGACTTGGAAGCGGGGAGCGATCACAAGTGAAAGTCTTCTAACAAGACTTCGATCTTGTTTTGACCATATTCTGGCGGAAATAGTGTGATTCTGGTCTTTTTTTGAGCTGGGTGTAAATGGACACAGATCCAGTTTTATTTTGGCTGATTTCCTAGATATAAATTCACCACCATATGCTCGCCGTTCTGTTAATTCATATGGGAGAAAATTTTGGCTTGATAATCGAGCGTCCTATAACACTACGAGTTATATGCGAACATGTCAGCGGCTCACCTGCAAGACGCTAACCACCGTTAAGCTAAACGCGCGTTTCAACTATTATGTGAACCACTTAAACGTCCCGATGAACCATTTATAGGTTCATCAAAGCCAATCAAAAAGGTATGCCAAGTGCATGCTTTTTTGTTTTTAGAAAGCGTGTTGCACCATGTGTGGCACTGTTTTGGTTCATCCTCGCTTAACTCCTTCTTAAGCCAGTTCCTTCTTGTATACGCCTAGCGGTCGTTCTCTTTACCATCATAATAAAAATAATATTACGCTCGATATTCGTTTTTAGACACTCTCGACCCCCAAATAATTATGCGTCATCCATGATTTTTCATTTTTGTATATTTTGAATCTACCATCGTTTGAACTGGATATGCCTCTTCTATATTGATTAATTTAAGTAGAATTCTAATGAAATTATCCACTCTCAATAGATAAAAAACGCTGGTTTATTGTGTGATAAATGAGGGTGATTTAGCTCTGATTTGGCTTTTATTATTTTTGAGGATTTTATATTTATATGTGTTTGGTTGTATTTGTTAATAAGTGTGCAAAGTCTCACTTTCTCATAAGTATTTGATTTTAATGGGTGTGATGTTCTTTGGCCTTGTTTTTTGAGTTTTTACCTCAAACAACAGTAATTGCCTTGATGGATTGGCCATATTCCATCCTATGTCATATATATAATTAACTTAATCAATCAAAATAAGATCGCCATCACTTATTTGGATTATTGTACTACAAATAAAGTTTGAGATTTCCTATAGTCATCGTAACAAAATACAACGGACAAAGGATACACGATGGAACTCAACACGATTATTGTCGGCATTTATTTCCTATTCTTGATTGCGATAGGTTGGATGTTTAGAACATTTACAAGTACCACCAGTGACTACTTCCGCGGGGGCGGTAACATGTTGTGGTGGATGGTTGGTGCAACCGCCTTTATGACCCAGTTTAGTGCATGGACATTCACCGGTGCGGCAGGTAAAGCGTATAACGATGGTTTTGCAGTAGCGGTCATCTTCGTAGCCAACGCATTTGGTTACTTCATGAACTTCGCATATTTTGCTCCAAAGTTCCGTCAACTACGTGTAGTAACGGTAATCGAAGCAATTCGTATGCGTTTCGGTGCGACTAACGAACAAGTGTTCACTTGGTCTTCAATGCCAAACAGTGTTGTTTCTGCCGGTGTATGGTTAAACGCACTAGCAATCATCGCTTCTGGTATCTTCGGTTTCGACATGACAGCAACTATCTGGATTACCGGTTTGGTTGTATTGGCAATGTCTGTAACGGGTGGTTCATGGGCGGTAATTGCATCTGACTTTATGCAGATGGTTATCATCATGGCAGTAACCGTGACATGTGCTGTTGTTGCTGTTGTTCAAGGTGGCGGTGTTGGTGAAATCGTGAATAACTTCCCTGTAGCGGAAGGCGGTTCTTTCCTTTCTGGTAACAACATTAACTACTTAAGCATCTTCAGCATTTGGGCATTCTTCATCTTCGTGAAGCAGTTCTCTATTACTAACAACATGCTTAACTCTTACCGTTACCTAGCGGCTAAAGACTCAAAGAACGCGAAGAAAGCGGCGCTACTAGCGTGTGTGCTAATGCTTTGTGGTGTATTTATCTGGTTCATGCCTTCTTGGTACATTGCAGGTCAAGGTGTCGACCTAGCAGCAGCTTACCCAGATGCAGGTAAGAAAGCGGGTGACTTTGCCTACCTATACTTCGTACAAGAGTACATGCCAGCAGGTATGGTTGGCCTTCTAGTTGCGGCGATGTTTGCAGCGACAATGTCTTCAATGGATTCTGGTCTAAACCGTAACTCGGGTATCTTTGTTAAGAACTTCTATGAACCAATCGTTCGTAAAGGTACGGCTAGCGAAAAAGAACTAGTAACGGTTTCTAAGATTACTTCTGCCGTGTTTGGTTTTGCTATCATCCTTATTGCACAGTTCATCAACTCGCTTAAAGGTTTGAGCCTGTTCGATACCATGATGTATGTAGGCGCACTGATCGGCTTCCCAATGACAATTCCTGCATTCCTTGGCTTCTTTATTAAGAAGACTCCGGACTGGGCTGGTTGGGGTACGCTAGTGGTTGGTGGTTTTGTTTCTTACTACGTGGGTTTCGTTGTTAACGCTGAAATGGTGTCTTCAATCTTCGGTCTAGAAGAGCTAACAAGCCGTGAATGGTCTGATGTTAAGGTTGCTATCGGTCTGATTGCTCACATTACGCTGACAGGTGGTTTCTTCATCCTATCAACTCTGTTCTACAAGCCATTAACTGAGAAGCGTCAAGCAGACGTTGATAAGTTCTTCGGTAACCTGTCTACTCCATTAGTTGCGGAGTCAGCAGAACAGAAAGTACTGGATAACAAACAGCGTGAAATGCTTGGTAAACTGATTGCGGTAGCGGGTGTCGGTATCATGCTAATGGCTCTACTCACTAACCCAATGTGGGGACGTCTAGTCTTCATACTTTGTGGTGTGATTGTTGGTGGTGTTGGTGTGCTATTGGTTAAAGCGGTCGATGACGGCGGCAAGCAAGCGAAAGCAGTAACTGAAAGCTAATACATAGAAAACGATTATAATAGAATGCGACGACTCGAAAGGGCGTCGCATTTTTTTTGCTCTGCGAAACGGAAAAACGGTCAGGTGGAAGATATCTGACCTAAATCACGAAAACTGTACAAAATGGTTCAATCGAACCGAAATAGATTTAATTGTCCTACAATAAGACGTATATTATTGCTAATTCCTTTCAATCAACTTGAAAAATAAGTGAGTTAGAATGAGCGACCAAAAATCTCTTGATGCAATCAGGAAGATGAAGCTGGAGAATGATACTTCAGCAGGTAATCTTGTAGACCTACTCCCTATCGAAGTACAGAAACGTGACTTCGACCTATCATTCCTAGACAACTTGAGCGAAGCACGTCCACGTCTTCTTGTTCAAGCAGATCAGTTAGAAGAATTCAAAGCGAAAGTGAAAGCTGATGAAGCTCACTGCATGTTTGATGATTTCTACAATAACTCGACAGTTAAGTTCCTTGAGACTGCTCCTTTCGAAGAGCCTCAAGCGTACCCAGCTGACACGGTAGGCAAAGCTTCTCTATGGCGTCCTTACTGGCGTCAAATGTACGTTGATTGCCAAATGGCACTAAATGCGACACGTAACCTAGCAATTGCTGGTGTTGTGAAAGAAGACGAAGCGCTAATTGCTAAAGCAAAAGCTTGGACTCTAAAACTGTCTACGTACGATCCAGAAGGCGTGACTTCTCGTGGCTATAACGATGAAGCGGCTTTCCGTGTTATCGCGGCTATGGCTTGGGGTTACGACTGGCTACACGGCTACTTCACAGATGAAGAACGTCAGCAAGTTCAAGATGCTTTGATTGAGCGTCTAGACGAAATCATGCACCACCTGAAAGTGACGGTTGATCTATTGAACAACCCACTGAACAGCCACGGTGTTCGTTCTATCTCTTCTGCTATCATCCCAACGTGTATCGCGCTTTACCACGATCACCCGAAAGCAGGCGAGTACATTGCATACGCACTAGAATACTACGCAGTACACTACCCACCATGGGGCGGTGTAGACGGCGGTTGGGCTGAAGGTCCTGACTACTGGAACACGCAAACGGCATTCCTAGGCGAAGCATTCGACCTATTGAAAGCATACTGTGGCGTAGACATGTTCAACAAAACATTCTACGAAAACACAGGTGATTTCCCGCTTTACTGCATGCCTGTTCACTCTAAGCGCGCGAGCTTCTGTGACCAGTCTTCAATCGGTGATTTCCCAGGTCTAAAACTGGCTTACAACATCAAGCATTACGCAGGTGTTAACCAGAAGCCTGAGTATGTTTGGTACTACAACCAACTGAAAGGCCGTGATACTGAAGCACACACCAAATTCTACAACTTCGGTTGGTGGGACTTCGGTTACGATGATCTTCGCTTTAACTTCCTTTGGGATGCACCTGAAGAGAAAGCACCATCGAATGACCCACTGTTGAAAGTATTCCCAATCACGGGTTGGGCTGCATTCCACAACAAGATGACTGAGCGTGATAACCATATTCACATGGTATTCAAATGTTCTCCGTTTGGCTCAATCAGCCACTCTCACGGTGACCAAAACGCATTCACGTTGCATGCATTCGGTGAAACGCTAGCGTCAATCACTGGCTACTACGGTGGTTTCGGTGTTGATATGCACACGAAATGGCGTCGTCAAACGTTCTCTAAGAACCTTCCACTATTTGGCGGTAAAGGTCAGTATGGCGAGAACAAGAATACAGGCTACGAAAACCATCAAGATCGCTTCTGTATCGAAGCGGGCGGCAACATCTCTGATTTCGACACTGAATCTGATGTGAAGATGGTTGAAGGTGATGCGACAGCGTCTTACAAGTACTTCGTTCCTGAAATTGAATCTTACAAGCGTAAGGTCTGGTTTGTTCAAGGTAAAGTATTCGTAATGCAAGACAAGGCAACGCTTTCTGAAGAGAAAGACATGACTTGGCTAATGCATACAACTTTCGCAAACGACGTGGCAGACAAGTCTTTCACTATCCGTGGCGAAGTTGCGCACCTAGACGTAAACTTCATCAACGAGTCTGCTGATAACATCACGTCAGTTAAGAATGTTGAAGGTTTTGGCGAAGTTGACCCATACGAGTTCAAAGATCTTGAAATCCACCGTCACGTTGAAGTGGAATTCAAGCCATCAAAAGAGCACAACATCCTTACGCTTCTTGTTCCTAATAAGAACGAAGGCGAGCAAGTTGAAGTGTCTCACAAGCTTGAAGGCAACACGCTAATGCTAAATGTTGATGGTGAAACGGTTTCAATCGAACTGTAATTCGCTGAAGCAACAGAAGCTAGATACTAAAAACTCCGAGTGAAAGCTCGGAGTTTTTTTGTTTTGTTAGCTAGCAAGTTGGATACTCAGTTAAATTGTATTAGTTGGCAAAGTTGGGAACCCCATCAGGTTGAAACGAAACTAATTGGCTGAGAAATCAATCGCTTCTCGATGCCAAGTCAGTAGATCGAGGGCTAAACCTGGAAGTTGATATACACAAAGACTGTGTATGTACTTAGCCACTATTCTTAATGAAAGGTGCAGGAGTAGTATACGAGACCTATATTTATCGTTCTGTTAAAAGAATAGGGCGCCAACCCCTTTTTCGTAAAAACTGATATGACTTACTTCTGCGTGAACAGTCTAATCACTGGCTGAGTAGGGGAGTCGTGAACTATACATAGGTAAAGGCGTAGCTTGTGCTTACTAATCGTATGACATTTAACGTATGTTATTTCATCAATAGACGGTTTTTAAACTGGCAAATAGTTCCTGTAAGTACAAAGCGTGCCCCATATTTTCTCGTAAAGTGAACCCCCGTCACAACTTGCGTCTAAGCATTGAAGGATTACCCTAAAACTATTGCGTAACGAGAAAGACGTAGTTATTATAATGAGCATATAATCATACAATACTATATTTGGAGTTTGAACATGACTAAACCTGTAATCGGTTTCATTGGCCTAGGTCTTATGGGCGGCAACATGGTTGAAAACCTGCAAAAGCGCGGCTACCACGTAAACGTAATGGATCTAAGCGCTGAAGCTGTTGCTCGCGTTACAGATCGCGGCAACGCAACTGCATTCACTTCTGCTAAAGAACTAGCGGCTGCAAGTGATATCGTTCAGTTTTGTCTTACAACTTCTGCTGTTGTTGAAAAAATCGTTTACGGCGAAGACGGCGTTCTAGCTGGCATCAAAGAAGGCGCAGTATTAGTAGACTTCGGTACTTCTATCCCTGCTTCTACTAAGAAAATCGGCGCAGCTCTAGCTGAAAAAGGCGCGGGCATGATCGACGCACCTCTAGGCCGTACTCCGGCACACGCTAAAGATGGTCTTCTGAACATCATGGCTGCTGGCGACATGGAAACTTTCAACAAAGTTAAACCTGTTCTTGAAGAGCAAGGCGAAAACGTATTCCACCTAGGTGCTCTAGGTTCTGGTCACGTTACTAAGCTTGTAAACAACTTCATGGGTATGACGACTGTTGCGACTATGTCTCAAGCTTTCGCTGTTGCTCAACGCGCTGGTGTTGATGGCCAACAACTGTTTGACATCATGTCTGCAGGTCCATCTAACTCACCATTCATGCAATTCTGTAAGTTCTACGCAGTAGACGGCGAAGAGAAGCTAGGTTTCTCTGTTGCTAACGCTAACAAAGATCTTGGTTACTTCCTTGCTCTTTGTGAAGAGCTAGGTACTGAGTCTCTAATTGCTCAAGGTACTGCAACTAGCCTACAAGCTGCTGTTGACGCAGGAATGGGTAACAACGACGTACCAGTAATCTTCGACTACTTCGCTAAACTAGAGAAGTAATCGACGTACGACCTCGCTAGGGTATTGCCTGTCTTTTTAGGCGGCGATACCTCAGCGAGGTTCGTTTTTATCTGCCATACCCAACCCTTTGTTCCCTCGTTAAACTCTTCTACTTCTACTTCCTCAGCTACACCTACTCAAAACTCTGTTCAACTTTGTTACTGCCTCAATTCCTATTTTTGTTTCTATATCTATATCTATATCTATATCTATATCTATATCTATATCTATATCTATTTGTAAATTCAAAGCCTTCTAGCACCAACTCACTCACTTTTCCTCGCAAGCTTAAACCAGTGCACTTAACTGATTGTTGGCGATGGCTTAACACCGCTCGTATATCGGGTCTGAAAAGAAAGTAAAAAAAACCCACACAGCTGGTGACTGTATGGGCATGTTCGGACGAGCCGTCTGGAAAAACAAATGATCAATAGAAAGTGAAAAAACGAATAACGAGATCCCCCGACAGTTTCTACGTTAAACGAGTTCAATGACCTTAAAGCGGCTGCTTCAATTATCACTTTGAACTGAACAAAAGCATCCAGAAAGAACTTAAGTTATGATTCAAATACACCATAACTTAAGGCTTATTGTATTACAAATAAATTTTAAGATTGAATGCCTTGAGTGAATGGTTGGTTAGTGAAAATGTGACCTAAGGCTCACTTTCCTAGTCAGGTGACCGAAAGTGATATGAATAATTTGAGTGGAGGCATTATCGGCGAAGTTGTGAGGTAATCATCTGAAAGTTGATCATTTTTAATTGGTTAATTATTCCTTTCTAATCATGTTAAAAGTTCAAACTCATAAATGATACCTATGTCACAGGGTGATTTTAACCAGTTTTGATATGTCAAGATTGCTCACAGAAAGTGCAGTCAATTAAACATACAATATTAATTAAATTGATGGTTGTGACGATGGAACGGCATGAACAAGTTTTGCTTCCCGTATCTTCGAATATCTAAAAAATGACCATTTCATTCGGATAAAAATAATAGACATAGGTTGATATGGATTATGAGTTTTATGAATTCAAAATTGTCTCTAGGGTTTAAAGGAAAATTGATTTTAATGGTGGCGATCGTCAGTTCCAGTGCCTTGGCATTTACGAACTGGTTCACGCTTAACTTGGCGACTGATCAAGTAAACCAAACGATTTATAACGAGATTGATCACTCGTTAACGATAGAAATTAATCAGATTGAAAGCACCGTCCAGCGCACCATCGATACGGTCAATTCCGTTGCACAAGAGTTCATGAAACCCCCATACCAAGTACCAAACGAAGCGCTGATGCATTTTGCCGCTAAGCTCGGTGGTATTGACAAGATTGTAGTGGGTTTTGATGATGGTCGTTCTTACACTTCTCGTCCTTCAGAGTCTTTCCCAAACGGTGTTGGAATCAAAGAAAAATACAACCCAACGACTCGTCCTTGGTATCAACAAGCGAAATTGAAATCAGGTTTATCTTTTAGTGATCTGTTTTTCACCAAGAGTACTCAAGTACCTATGATTGGTGTGACTTACACCTATCAAGATCGCGTCATCATGGCAGACATTCGATTTGATGATTTGGAAACTCAGCTCAAACAGCTAGATAGCATCTACGAAGCCAAAGGTATCATCGTGGATGAGAGAGGGATGGTAATTGCATCCACAATAGAAAACGTGCTTCCACAGAGCAATATATCTTCTGCTGACGCCTTAATGAAACTCAATGAAGCTATTGAACTACCTGACCAATTCATTGAAGGTGTGATTGATGGCAACCAGAGAATTTTGATGGCCAAGAAAGTGGATATTGGCAGCCAGAAAGAATGGTACATGATATCTAGTATCGATCCTGAACTCGCGCTCAATCAGTTGAATGGCGTGATGTCGAGTGCGCGTATCCTTATCGTGGCATGTGTGCTTGGCTCGGTGATATTGATGATTTTACTGCTGAATCGCTTCTACCGCCCAATCGTGTCACTGAGAAAAATCGTCCACGATCTATCTCAAGGTAACGGAGACCTGACTCAAAGGCTTGTTGAGAAGGGGAATGATGACTTAGGGCATATCGCCAAAGACATCAACTTGTTCATCATTGGTCTGCAAGAGATGGTTAAGGACGTCAAATTTAAGAACTCGGATCTCGATACTAAGGTACTGAGTATTCGTGAAGGTTGTAAAGAAACCAGCGATGTACTGAAAGTTCACACTGATGAAACGGTTCAAGTGGTCTCTGCAATTAACGGCTTATCTGAAGCATCAAACGAAGTCGAGAAGAGTTCTCAGTCGGCGGCAGAAGCAGCAAGAGAGGCCGCTGTGTTCAGTGATGAGACGAAACAAATTAACACCGTGACGGAAACCTATATCAGTGATCTTGAGAAGCAAGTCTGCACCACCTCTGATGATATTCGCTCAATGGCGAATGAAACGCAGAGCATCCAGTCTATCGTGTCTGTGATTGGAGGAATTGCGGAACAAACTAATTTGCTGGCATTGAATGCGTCAATTGAAGCGGCGAGAGCGGGTGAGCATGGCCGAGGTTTCGCGGTGGTTGCTGATGAAGTCCGTGCGTTAGCCAACCGAACTCAAATCAGTACTTCTGAAATTGATGAAGCGCTGTCTGGCTTGCAGTCTAAATCAGATGGTTTGGTTAAATCGATTGAGTTGACCAAAAGTAACTGTGAAATGACGCGTGCCCAAGTGGTTCAAGCGGTAAATATGTTGGCCAAGCTAACGGAACAGATGGAAACGGTAAGTCGTTTTAATAACGATATTTCGGGTTCGTCTGTTGAGCAGAACGCCCTTATTCAGAGCATTGCTAAGAACATGCATAAGATTGAAAGCTTTGTTGAGGAGCTTAATAAGCTAAGCCAAGATCAGTTGATTGAATCAGCAGAAATCAAAACACTTAACGGCAGCGTTAGTGACTTGATGAGCAGCTTTAAGGTTTAACTTTTCTAATATTTATATTTAAAAATCAACATACTAAGTTTAGTTGTTGATCTGAGAGCCACTCAATAGCTTGCGAGTTTAGAGTGGCCTTTCTGCGTTTTTCTTGAGTCTAACTCTACGCAATACTCATTCATCCCACTTCATTTGCCGCATCTCACATTCTGATAAATATATAATTGACATAAAATAGTACAAATATACATTGTCACTCTATTCTTATGGATAAGTGAGATAAATGTGAATAAGCCAATCTTCGTCGTAGTACTCGCTTCGCTTACGTATGGCTGCGGTGGAAGCAGCTCCAGTGACAGCAGTGATCCTTCCGATACAAATAACCCAGGAATGCCCGCTGGTGTTGTTGCTCCCTATGATATTACCAAGTATCAAAACATCCTTTCCAGCTCAGATCTTCAGGTCTCTGATCCTAATGGAGAGGAGGGCAATAAAACCTCTGAAGTCAAAGATGGTAACTTCGATGGTTATGTCAGTGATTATTTTTATGCTGATGAAGAGACGGAAAATCTTATCTTCAAAATGACGAACTACAAGATGCGTTCTGAGGTTCGTGAGGGAGAAAACTTCGATATCAACGAAGCGGGCGTAAGGCGCAGTCTGTATGCGGAAATAAGTTTGCCTGATATTGAGCATGCCATGGCGAGTTCTCCCGCTGATCATGATGAAGTGACGTTGCTGCAGATACACAATAAGGGGACTGATGAGAGTGGTACGGGTTATATCCCTCATCCGCTATTGCGTGTGGTTTGGGAGCAAGAACGAGATGGCCTCACAGGTCACTACTGGGCAGTCATGAAAAACAATGCCATTGATTGTAGCAGCGCTGCTGACTCTTCGGATTGTTATGCCACGTCATACAATCGCTACGATTTAGGTGAGGCGGAATTGGACAGTTTTACCAAATTTGATCTTTCTGTTTATGAGAACACACTGTCGCTCAAAGTGAATGATGAAGTAAAAGTGAATCAAGACATCGCTTACTGGCAGCATTTATTGAGCTACTTCAAAGCGGGTATCTATAACCAATTTGAGAATGGTGAAGCGATTGCTTACTATCAGGCGTTGAGATACACCACGACTCAAATCGATGGATCAAACGATTGGGACATTAATGATTGGAAGCTGACTATTCCACCGAGTAAGAATGATTGGTATGGAAGCGGTGGTGACAGTGCTGCTGAGTTAGAACCAGAACGTTGTGAATCGAGTAAAGATCTTCTTTCAAATGACAGCGATGTGTACGACAGTGATATTGATCTTTCTTACTTCAATACTGATGAAGGAAGAATGCACTTTAGAGCGGATATGGGATACGGCACCTCTACCCAAAACTCTAGCTATATTCGCTCTGAGCTCAGGGAGTTATATCAAAGCAGTGTTCAACCGGATTGTAGCACCAGTGATGAAGATACCAGTTGGTATTTGGACGACACCAGAACCAACACAACCAGTCACGAGTTAACGGCAAGCTTGCGAATTGAAGATTACCCGAACATCAACGGCCAAGACCCAAAAGTAGTGCTCGGTCAGATCCATGGCTGGAAGATCAATCAAGCATTGGTCAAATTGCTTTGGGAAGGTGAGGGTAAGCCGGTACGAGTGATACTGAATGACGATTTTGAACGCAACAATCAAAGTTGCGGCCACTGTGAGCCATTCAGCGTTGAGCTTGGAACTTACACCGCCAGTGAAGAGTGGCGCTATACGATTCGTGCCGACCAAGATGGTATTTACCTTGCGACCCACGATTTAGATGGCACCAACACGGTTTCGCACTCAATCGGTTGGGGAGAGGATTACCAAGATAAAGATGGCAAAACCGTTTCTTTAACTCAAGATTGGGCCTCTAACGACATCGCTTTCTACTTCAAAGCGGGTATCTACCCACAATTTAAGCCAGACAGCGAGTACGCCGGTGAGATATTTGATGTGAGTTTTAGCTCTGTGAGAGCGGCCCATTATTAAGCTCGCGCTGCTTTAACACTCGCGCTGGTTTAACAAATAAAAACCGTAATTAAAAGACCACATCAGTTGTTAACAATGTGGTCTTTTTTTGTGCTCAAATGTAATGGGTTAGGTGACTTTAATTTAAATAACGAGATCAACTTCCCGGTGAATAGCCACCAAAAATTATCGTCGCTTAGACGAGATGCTGATCCAAAATTTATCTACTCTCTATTTTATCAATAAGAAATGTGATCCAGTTAATATATGGATAAAGCAGAAAGTGTCCCCAGTCTCATTTATTCAATGAAACGTTTTATTTGTATTATAAGATTACGTAAGATTTTTATGTTCTCGCAAACATCCAAATATAAATCACTTAATAACAGGAGTTCGCGGACTTTGATTTCACTTACAAGCGCTGCCTTTGTAATATAATAATGGGTTTAATATGAAACAAACGATTCTAAAAAGCTTACTTGCCTCTTCTGTCCTACTAGCGGTGGGTTGTACAAGCACAACACCAACGGTTGAGTTTCCGAACAACAAAGAAACGGGTGAAGCTCTACTGATGCCAGTTGCAGCTACTGCAAGCAGCCACGATGGTAACGGCCCAGATTTTCTTCTTGACCAAGATCTTACAACGCGTTGGTCTTCAGCGGGTGACGGCGAGTGGGCAATGCTAGACTACGGCTCTGTACAAGAGTTTGACGCAGTTCAGGCCGCTTTCAGTAAAGGTAATGAGCGTCAGTCTAAATTTGATATTCAAGTAAGTGTCGATGGTGAAACCTGGACAACCGTACTTGAAAACCAACTGAGCTCAGGTAAAGCGATCGGCCTAGAGCGTTTCCAATTCGAGCCAGCAGTACAAGCGCGCTACGTGAGATACGTGGGTCACGGTAACACTAAAAACGGTTGGAACAGCTTGACTGAGTTGGCGGCGGTTAACTGTAATGTTAAC
>NZ_MAKD01000024.1:0-89538 GCF_001691235.1 Vibrio sp. ZF57
AGATGACGCTGCGGGTCTACAAATCTCGAACCGTTTGAACGTTCAAAGTCGTGGTCTTGATGTTGCTGTACGTAACGCGAACGACGGTATCTCAATTGCACAAACAGCTGAAGGTGCAATGAACGAGACAACGAACATCCTGCAACGTATGCGTGATTTGTCTCTACAATCTTCAAACGGCTCAAACTCAAAATCTGAGCGTGTAGCGATTCAAGAAGAAGTAACAGCGCTGAACGACGAACTGAACCGTATCGCGGAAACGACGTCTTTTGGTGGCAACAAGTTGCTTAACGGTACTCACGGTACTAAATCATTCCAAATCGGTGCAGACAACGGTGAAGCGGTAATGCTTCAACTGAAAGACATGCGCTCTGATAACGCTCAGATGGGTGGTAAGAGCTACCAAACTGAGAACGCGAAAGATAAAGATTGGAACGTTCAAGCAGGCTCTAACGACCTAAAAATGTCGTTCACTGATAACTTCGGTCAAGCACAAGAAATCGACATCAGCGCAAAAGCGGGTGACGACATCGAAGAGCTAGCAACGTACATCAACGGTCAACAAGACTCTGTTAAAGCGTCTGTAACTGAAGACGGTAAGCTACAAATGTTTACTGGTAACAACAAGGTTGAAGGCGAAGTGGCATTCTCTGGCAGCCTGGCTGGCGAACTAGGCATACAACCTGGCAAAGACGTAACGGTTGATACTATCGACGTAACATCAGTTGGCGGCGCACAAGAGTCTGTAGCTATTATCGATGCGGCACTTAAGTATGTAGATAGCCACCGTGCTGAGCTAGGTGCTTTCCAAAACCGTTTCGACCACGCTATCAGCAACTTAGACAACATTAACGAGAACGTTAACGCATCTAAGAGCCGAATTAAAGATACCGACTTCGCGAAAGAAACGACTCAGATGACTAAGTCTCAGATCCTTTCTCAAGCTTCAAGCTCGATTCTTGCTCAAGCGAAGCAAGCACCGAACTCGGCACTTAGCCTACTAGGTTAATCGATTGAAAAGCCACGTTGACTATATGTTGTTCATAGGCGTTAACGTTAGGCTTCCACAAATTAGCTCGTGGTGAGAGATGAGCGCTAAACAGACCCAGCTTCGGCTGGGTTTTTTATTGCCTGTTATTTGGTGAGCGAAGGACGACGATTGGGTGGTATTGATCCATTGTTTACCTGAATCGAAGTCTTTAGTCGTCATCTCAGAATCGAGTCGAGCGAGATATCAGAGAACTGTTGTCTGCCTGAAGTCATCCCCCGTGATTTAACGTGCGGTAGCAGCGCCTAGAATGGCGTTTAACTTGGTTTAATACAAAGTAGGTGTTAGTCGGTAATTAAGGATTGGGATTACTGTGGCTTATTGAGGGATTGTTTACAGCAAGGTGGGAGTAGTAATCAGAACTGTTGTTTAAGGAACTCGAGCAATATAACAGGCACAAAAAACGCCACCCTTAGGTAGCGTTTTAATTAAAGCAGATAAGTAATCGAAATTACTTAGTTACTTTAAGAACTGGAGTTTCGCCAACAGTTACAGAACCAGAAAGCTTGTTCAGCTCCTTGATTTCGTCCATGTTAGAGATAACAACTGGAGTAAGCGTAGATTTTGCTTTCTCTTCTAGAAGCGCTAGGTCGAAAGTGATGATAGTGTCACCAGCTTTAACAGATTGACCTTCTTCAGCTACACGAGTGAAGCCTTCGCCTTTAAGTTCAACAGTATCGATACCGAAGTGAACGAAAAGCTCAACACCGTCGTCAGACTCGATAGAGAATGCGTGGTTAGTTTCGAAGATCTTACCGATAGTACCGTTAACTGGAGCTACCATTTTGTCGCCAGCTGGTTTGATCGCGATGCCGTCACCAACGATTTTTTCAGCGAAAACTACATCTGGCACATCTTCGATGTTTACGATTTCACCAGAAAGAGGTGCGATGATTTCGATTGCACCAGCATCAGCGCTGTCATCAGATACAAGCTTTTTCAGTTTGTCAAACAGACCCATTGTGTCATGCTCCTAACGTTTAGTTTTATTCTGTAGAATATACTATACCAATCTAACAAATTAGACGACTATTTTTAGCCGTCTAACGTTATTAAGCGATTGGCGATTACTGAGTTTTCTCAGCGATGAACTTTTCTACGCAAGCTTCAATTTCAGCAGCTGTTGGTAGAGATAGTGCTTCGTCAGCCATAGCTTTAACTTCAGCGAAGTTAGAGTTACGGATTACTTTCTTAACTTTAGGGATAGAGATACCGCTCATAGAGAACTCATCTAGACCCATACCAAGAAGAAGTAGCGTTGCACGCTCATCACCAGCAAGCTCACCACACATACCAGTCCACTTACCTTCAGCGTGTGATGCGTCGATCACTTGCTTGATTACTGTAAGAACAGCAGGAGATAGTGGGTTGTATAGGTGAGAAATCATTTCGTTACCACGGTCTACCGCAAGAGTGTATTGCGTTAGGTCGTTAGTACCGATAGAGAAGAAAGATACTTCTTTCGCTAGGTGGTGTGCGATTGCAGCAGCTGCTGGAGTCTCAACCATTACGCCGATTTCGATTTCTTCATCGAAAGCTAGGCCTTCAGCGCGAAGTTCAACTTTGTACTCTTCGATTGCTTTTTTCAGTTCACGGATCTCTTCAACAGAAATGATCATTGGGAACATGATACGTAGTTTACCGTGTGCAGATGCACGTAAGATGCCACGTAGTTGGTCACGTAGGATTTCACGACGATCCAAGCTGATACGTACTGCACGCCAGCCTAGGAACGGGTTCATCTCTTGTGGAAGGTCCATGTATGGTAGGTCTTTGTCGCCACCGATATCCATAGTACGGATAATCACTGACTCGCCTTCCATTGCTTCTGCTACTTCTTTGTAAGCAACGTATTGCTCTTCTTCAGTAGGAAGCGCGTCACGGTCCATAAATAGGAATTCAGTACGGTACAGACCAACGCCTTCACCGCCGTTACGCAGGATACCGTCACAGTCTTTTACTGTACCGATGTTGCCACAAACTTCTACACGGTGACCGTCTAGAGTTTCAGCGTGTAAATCTTTTAGTTTTGCTAGTTCAGCCGCTTCTGCTTCGAAATCTGCTTTGATTTTCTTAGCTTCTGCTAGTTCAGCTTCAGAAGGGTTGATGATGATCTTGTTGTTCATCGCGTCTAGCACAAGCATGTCGCCGTTCTTAACTTGCTTAGTGATATCGTTAGTACCAACGATAGCTGGAAGCTCAAGAGAACGTGCCATGATTGAAGTATGAGATGTACGACCGCCGATGTCACAAGCGAAACCAAGAACGTAGTCTAGGTTGATTTGTGCAGTTTCAGATGGCGTTAGGTCGTAAGCTACTAGGATAACTTCTTCATTGATATCTGCTAGAGATACAATGTTGATGCCTAGAGCATTTTTAACGAAACGAGTACCGATATCACGGATATCAGTTGCACGTTCTTTTAGGTACTCATCATCAAGAGACTCTAGTGCAACAGCTTGCTCTTCGATCACAGTGTGGATCGCGTTGTCTGCGTGCATCTTGTCTTTCTTGATGAGTGCTAAAATCTCTTCTTCTAGCTCTTCATCTTCAAGCAGCATGATGTGGCCTTCAAAGATTGCTTCTTTTTCTTCGCCAAAAGTTTCAAGTGCTTTTTGCTTAACAACTTCAAGTTGTTGAGAAGATTTGTTACGAGCGTCAAAGAAACGCTGTACTTCTGCTTCAACTTGGTCGTCAGAGATAGATTGAGTGTTTAGGACAATTTCATCTTCTTGAAGTAGTAGTGCTTTACCGAAAGCAATACCAGGAGATGCTAGGATGCCTGAAATCATAGCCTTACCTTAGTTGTTCAACTGTAAACGGGAGAGTGTGTGACTTTAAGTCGTCGACTAATGTCGCGCTTATTCCTATCTATTTCGAACAAAGCCACTTTGCTATGCAAAATGGCTTTGAAAGAAGGAGACCGTATTAGTGTAGTTGATCCATAAGAGCAACTAGGTGGTCTACTGCTTGCTGAGCTTGAGGACCTTCAGCTGAAATAGTAACGTTAGTACCTTTTACTAGGCCTAAAGTTTGTAGTTTGAACAGGCTTTTCGCGCTAGCGCTTTTGCCGTTAGAAGTCACTGTGATGTCAGCGTCGAAAGATTTTGCTTCTTTAACGAACTGTGCAGCTGGACGAGTGTGAAGACCGTTTTCTGCTGTGATTTCTACTTGCTTCTCGTACATTTTATATACCCCAATTAATTTATTTTTTGTAAGTTTGTAACCAGATTAGCTTAACTGCTTTAGCCCAAATGCGCTAGAGGCTAGTACGCCATGTTCGTGTTAGAACTTAGACTGGTTATAAATTTTTATCCAGCCATGGTCGTCTTTTGCTGAGTACTCATGACTTTCAGAATTTGTTTATTGCTTCTTTTATTTTGAAGCGAAAAATAAAACAGACCCGATATTACCAAAGGTGGGGCAGGGATCAACAAAAAAGCCCCTAAACGGGGCTTTTTTGGACGAAAAATTGATTTGACCACATATTATTGTTGGTTCTCTTTTTCCGTAAAGATGCCAGCAAATAGGGCTGTGCTTAGGTAACGCTCACCAGAGCTTGGTAGTACAGTAACGATAGTTTTTCCTGCAAATTCAG
This sequence comes from Vibrio sp. ZF57, assembly GCF_001691235.1. Classification (NCBI taxonomy): domain Bacteria; kingdom Pseudomonadati; phylum Pseudomonadota; class Gammaproteobacteria; order Vibrionales; family Vibrionaceae; genus Vibrio; species Vibrio sp. ZF57. The sequence continues at coordinate 4,647 of NZ_MAKD01000024.1, forward strand.
GTAGTTCGGCGATTCTGTTTGCTGCTACAACTGCCGCGCCAGATGAGATGCCTGCAAGAATACCTTCTTCTTTCATTAGGCGTTGAGCCATCTCAATCGCTTCTTCAGAAGTTACCGATTCAACACGGTCAATAATCTCTAAATCTAGGTTTCCAGGGATGAAACCTGCACCGATACCTTGAATTTTGTGTGGAGCTGGTTTGATTTCTTCACCTGCAAGTGCCTGTGCAATCACTGGAGACTCTGCTGGTTCAACCGCTACTGAAGTGATCGCTTTGCCTTTTTCACCTTTAATGTAACGACTTGTACCTGTGATAGTACCGCCCGTACCAACACCCGCTACAAACACGTCGATTTCGCCGTCTGTTGCTTCCCAAATTTCAGGACCAGTCGTTTGCTCGTGAATTTGTGGGTTGGCTGGGTTGTTGAACTGTTGAAGTAGTAGGTACTTGTCTGGGTCTGAAGCAACAATCTCTTCTGCTTTAGCAATCGCACCGTTCATACCTTTTGGTGCTTCAGTCAGCACTAGGTTTGCGCCAAGCGCTTTAAGCAGCTTACGACGTTCTAGGCTCATTGATTCAGGCATAGTTAGCGTTAGTTTGTAACCGCGTGCTGCTGCTACGAATGCAAGTGCAACACCTGTGTTACCACTGGTAGGTTCAACAAGCTCGATACCTGGCTTAAGCGTACCCGCTTTTTCTGCTTCCCAGATCATGTTTGAACCGATACGACATTTAACACTGAAGCTTGGGTTACGAGCTTCGATCTTAGCTAGGACGTTACCTTTGCTTACTTTGTTAAGGCGGACTAGAGGTGTGTTACCAATCGTTAGGGTGTTGTCTTCGTAGATCTTGCTCATGCGATATTCCTTCATTTAATGACAGAACTAAACGTAGTATATCAATCACTTTACCGTCTAGTGTCTTACGATGTTTATTCAGCTTGAATTTAGATTAAACAAGTTGAAAAAAAGGTAAAAGGATTAAAAAGTTATATCATATAGATATGTAGCAGAATTCACGCCTATCTTTATTGAAATCAGAACTTCAAAAAGATAGGCGAAACTAGGAAGTATAGGCGGGGTAATAGACGAGAATTATAGACGAGAACGCAGAGCTTGGTCTTTAAACTCAGCAACCCACATTGCCGTCGCGCCGCAAACGGCAACGGGCATTACGATCAGGTTTAGAATTGGAATTGTGGTGAACACAGAAACAAGCGCGCCAAAGCTGTAGCTCTTGCCTTGTTTTTGTTTCAAATTGTTTCTCATGTCATCAAATTTGATTTTATGGTTATCGAACGGGTAGTCGGCGTATTGAATCGCTAACATCCATGCTGTGAAAATGAACCATAAAAACGGAGCAACGGTTTGCCCTAGTGCTGGAATTAACAAAAGTAGGAATAAACCGATCGCTTTTGGCAGAATGTAGACAAGCTTGCGCCATTCTCTCGCTAATATACGTGGGGTATCTTTGAGGACATCAAGTAAACCATCGTCATTAACTTTTTTACCGCTCAACAACTCTTCAACTTTTTCCGCGAGTAAACCGTTGAACGGTGCGGCAATGAAGTTAGCGAGCGTGCTAAAGAAATACGAGAATGTGGCCAAGACGGTTAACACAAGTAATGGCCATAAAATGTATGACAACCACGACAAGAAACTTGGCAATGCACCAATCCAACCTTCAATCCAAGTGTTTAGGTTGGAGAAGATATAAAACAAGGCACCACCAACGAGTAACACGTTCGCGATAAGTGGCATTAGTACAAACTTACGAATGCTCGGTGATAAAGCGATTTTTATTCCGAAAATAAAATAGCCAAAGCCGGAGCGGGGAACAGATTCAATAGTCATATTTAAATTAGGTCACATGTGAATTTGGTTAAATAGCAAACATGTCTAGTGTACTCGACCGAAATTAAGAAAAAAAGCGTGGTGAAAATCACACCATGTAAGGAACTAATTGTATTAAGTTGTTCTAAAACAGTGGCTACTTTTGATAGAGTAGTGAGATTAGCCAAATTAACCCAACTTAGTGACAGCGTGTTTATAGCTAGTTGACTAAGAAAGCTGAGAGCGAAAAATGCAGGAATTGCGATTTGTACTCATTATTGTTGGCGCATTAGCTATCGCCGCATTATTGTTCCATGGTCTATGGACGAGTAAAAAAGAAGGGAAAGCAAAGTTTGGAGATAAGCCGCTCGGTAAGCTTGATAACGACAGCTTAGATGAAGCCGAAACTATTCCAAATCGTTCATTCGCCCCAGAAGATGATTTTGAGATAATCCGAAAAGAACGTAAAGAGCCGGATTTTGCTGTTTCACCCTCTGAGACTGATCCGCTGATCGACTCAGATCCGCTAACAGCGCCACAAGCGAAAGAAGCTTACGAAGATGATATCGAATTAAATGATCTTCCTTCTTTCAGCGTAGAAGACCCAATTAAGGTTGAAAGTGAACCTGAAGTGATTGAGGAAGAGAAGGACGTTGAGCCTGAAGTTCCAAGCTTTGAGTTGACTGACGAGCAAAAAGAAAACCATGCCGGCTTTAAAGTGCAGTACGGTTCGTTTGAAGAGCCTTCTGAAACAGTTGATGAGCCAGTCGTTCCAAACGAAACGCTTACTCAAAGAGAGCCCGTTGTTGCGAAAGAAGTCGTGACTCCGCAAAGTGCGACTGTTGAAGAAGCAAAACCAGATGAAGAACTTGGTTTAGAAGTGATCGTTCTTAATGTTCACTGTGCTGGAGAGATCCCATTCGTTGGGACTGAACTTTTCCGCAGCATGGAGAACAACGGTTTAACTTATGGTGAGATGTCTATTTACCACTGCTTTGCACAATCTACAGATGCACCAAAGGTTATTTTCAGCGTTGCAAACATGATGCAGCCAGGAACGCTAGAACATGATGATCCTGCTGACTTCACGACTAAAGGTATTTCGTTCTTTATGACGTTGCCTTGTTATGGTCAAGCTGATCAAAACTTCAATGTGATGCTGAGTGCGGCGCAGAAAATTGCTGACGATATGGGCGGAAACGTGTTGGATGAGTCACGCAACTTAATGACACCAAACCGTTTATCTGACTACCGCAAGCAAATCAGAGACTTTATGACGGCATCGAATGCCTAGCCGTATTGTTTAGCCTTGTAAATAATCTATATTTATAGAAAAGGGCTCCTAAGGGAGCCCTTTTTGATATTTCAATCACGATAGAGAATGATATGAAAGAATCGATTCAAGTTACCTTAGAGCAGTTAAGAGAAACTCTGCATTATCACGCCGTTCGTTATTACGTAGAAGATAGCCCTGAGATCCCTGATGTCGAGTACGATCGATTAATGCAGCAATTGCTAAAGATCGAAGAAGAGAACCCGGAACTAGTGACGGTAGATTCTCCGAGCCAACGTGTTGGTGGTCAGCCTCTCGATGGTTTCACTCAAGTGACTCATGAGATCCCAATGCTTTCTCTGGACAATGCTTTCTCTGATGAAGATTTGGATGCGTTCAATAAGCGAATGTCTGATAGAGCGCCAACCGCTAACCTCAAGACTTTCTGTTGTGAACCTAAGCTTGATGGCCTTGCAGTTAGCCTACTCTATGTGAATGGTATTTTAGTTCAGGCTGCGACACGTGGTGACGGTGCGACGGGTGAAAACATCACTGAAAACGTGCGTACGATCAGCTCTATCCCACTTAAGTTACAAGGTGAAGGCTGGCCGCAGCGTATTGAAGTTCGTGGCGAAGTGTTTATGCCAAAAGCGGGTTTCGATAAGTTGAATGAGATGGCGTTGAAGAAAGGCGAGAAAGTATTTGTTAACCCACGTAATGCCGCCGCAGGTAGCCTGCGTCAGCTTGATTCTCGTATTACTGCGAAACGTCCGCTAGCTTTCTACGCATACAGTGTCGGTGTTGTACAAGGCGCTGAGCTATCAAATAGTCACTACCAACGCTTTTTACAGCTTAAAGGTTGGGGCTTACCTATGTGCCCCGAGACTAAGCAACTGAGCTCTCTCGAAGACGTGAAAGCCTATTACCAAGATATTATGACTCGTCGTGATGCTCTGGCTTACGAGATTGATGGCGTTGTTATCAAAGTCGACGATATCGCGGCTCAAGAAGTACTTGGCTTTGTTGCACGAGCGCCACGTTGGGCAATTGCTTATAAGTTCCCAGCTCAAGAAGAGATTACACTGCTCAATGACGTTGAATTTCAGGTGGGCCGTACTGGCGCTATTACGCCGGTTGCTAAACTTGAACCTATCTTCGTTGGTGGCGTGACAGTCAGCAATGCCACTTTACACAATGCCGATGAGATTGCGCGTTTAGGCGTGAAGGTAGGCGACAGCGTTATTATTCGCCGTGCAGGTGATGTTATTCCGCAAATTGTGGCTGTTGTACTAGATCGTCGCCCTGGAACGGCTAGAGACATTGTTTTCCCTGATGCTTGCCCTGTATGTAACTCTGCAGTAGAACGCGTTGAAGGCGAGGCTGTAGCGCGTTGTACAGGCGGTTTGGTGTGTCAGGCTCAACGTAAAGAAGCGCTTAAGCACTTTGTGTCGAGAAAGGCATTGGATGTTGATGGTCTTGGCGTAAAGGTGATAGAGCAGCTTGTAGACCGTGAAATGGTAGAAACGCCCGCTGACTTGTTCAAGCTCAGCGCGGGAGTGATTACAGTTCTTGACCGCATGGGGCCAAAATCGGCGCAAAATGTAGTTAGTGCACTTAATAAAGCCAAAGACACAACATTGGCACGTTTCCTCTATTCACTCGGTATTCGTGAAGTCGGTGAGGCGACAGCGATGAACTTAGCGCAACACTTTAAGACGTTGGAACTGGTTCAAGCAGCTACTCATGAACAATTAGTTGAAGTGTCAGATATTGGTGACATCGTTGCTAGCCATATCACCAGCTTCTTCTCACAAGAGAAAAACAGAGCGGTCGTCGATCAGCTGATAGAGCTAGGTGTGAATTGGCCAATCATCAAAGAAGCTGCCGATGACCAAGAGCTACCATTAGAAGGTAAAGTCGTTGTGTTAACAGGCTCATTGTCGCAATTAGGTCGAAGTGAAGCTAAAGCTGCGTTACAAGCATTAGGTGCGAAAGTGACGGGTAGCGTATCGAAGAAAACGGACATCTTGTTTGCCGGTGAAGCTGCGGGTTCTAAATTAACTAAAGCACAAGATTTAGGTATCGAAATAAGAACAGAAGAAGATCTAATAGCCCTTATTTCGTAAGTAAATACAGATAAAAAAAGCTCAAAGGCACTCCTTTCAAGGGAGTGCCTTTTTTGTTTCTGATATAAAAATGAGGGCTTTTTAATTGTTGAGAATTTTGTTCCTATACGAACTCTAAAATCAGGACAGTGACGCTGCTCAACATTAATGAAATACCATTGTAGTTGTATCAAAAATGCGAGTCATATCTATTTTTACAAAGTGATAATCACCTCAAGTTGTTGAATTTATTGGTATTGATTTTGTTTTGGTGAGGATTTTTCTATTTATCGATCTGGATCACTAAGTACCTATTAAATTTGCACCAACTCATATTTTTTTAGATGAAAATTAAGTTCTCATTGATCTTTTTGAGGGCGAAGTTAGTCTTAATGCCATGGATGCACATGATGTGTATAACCAGAAAGGAAATAGAGAATTCAGAGTTTAGGGTTCTCAAACAAGAAAAGGTATTTCTCTCTACGGCGGCCAACTTTAGGCGGGGAATATTCAAACAGCTATATCCATTTTTAGGAGTTTTATTCCATGGAAAACAAAATTTTCAAACGTACTCTACTAGGTGCATCCGTTGCACTTTTATCGACAGGCGTAATGGCGAAAGAAGTTGGTATCAACTCTGATTTCAACGTTGACGTATACGGTGTTGCAGCTATCTCTCTAGTTAACTACAACACAACTGACAACAACGACTCTAGTACTGGTTACGCTGTAGAGAATGAATCTCGTATCGGCTTCCGTGCTCATAAAGAGATGTTTGATGACGTATTAATCACAATGCAGATTGAATCTGGCTACGTAGATAGCACAGACTGGGGTCATGGCGGCGTTTCAGGCGGTGTGCTTGGTTTCCGTGATACGTTCGTTGGTGCTTCTGGCTCTTGGGGTAACCTGCGTGTGGGTCGTGTTCTTACTCCACTATACGAAATCGTCGACTGGCCATTCTCTAACCCTGGTCTAGGTTCTGTATTCGATTGGGGCGGCATCAACGGTCACTACGATCGTCAATCTAACCAAGTTCGTTACGATTCAGCTAAATTTGGCGGTTTCTCTTTTGCAGCTTCTGTTGGTCGTGACGATAACGACAACGGTGGTGGTGCAGCAACTCGTGACGCAAACTTTGTTGGCGCAAGTGCTAAGTACAGCTTCGAGAAAGTAACATTAATGGGTGCGGTTGAATCTGGTACTCGTGTCGTTGCCGCGTCTGGTGGTGATTGGTCTTTTGATGAAAACGGTAACCCAGAACAGGCTCCTGAAGTAGCTGGTTACGATGATGATACATTCGCATACATTGTTGGTTTCGAAGCTAGCCTACCAGCAGGTTTCGGTTTCGCTGCAGCATATAAAGGCGAAGAGCTAGATAACAGCATCCGCAAAGTAACTCAAGATTCTTACTCTATCATCGGTCAATACTGGAATGGTCCAATCGGTTTCAAACTAGGCTACGCAGCTAACCTTGAGTCTGAAACAAACGGTAAGAAAGACGCTAACTCAGACAGCAACACTATTTCTGGTCAGTTAATGGCTGTTCATGACGGTTTCGTACCTTACCTACGTGTAGCGGGTCGTACTGTTGGTGACGCTGATACAGATATCGTAACTCGCGTTGGTCTTGAATACGGTTTCTAAGCTAGAATCTTTAGCTTAAACAGTTAGATAAAAATCAAAACGCTGGTAAATTTTGTTTGCCAGCGTTTTTCCATAGTGAACATAAGGAATTAGTCATAATGAATAAAGTTAGTGTAGTCGTATTATCATTATTTTTGGGAGCTTGTAGTTCACTCGATTCACAAAGTAATTTTGTAGACTCAGTTGCAGATGTACAGCCAAAAGGTGGCTACATTCAAGTGACTGGGCAATCTTATGTAGCGGAAAGTAAAGCGAATGTCGGGGCAGACATCCTGAAATCGTCACTCTACTTTACATACAACAAAGAAATAACGCAGAATTCGGCTCCAGAATCTTCCATTACCATGGATGTAAGCTATTTCCAGAGCTATAAAGAATACGAAACCGTTAGCTTTTTTGGTAAGACGATAGACCTTGAAGAGAGACAACTTCCAAGAGAGAGCTGCAGCGAACACTGCACAAAGACTCAGTATATTAAATTTCCATTGAGCGAAGCTGACATCCAGCAAGCAAGAAAAAAGAATTTAGAATTTACACTTGATGGACAAAACTCAGTGATGAGTACAACTTTCATTGTGCCGAAAGCGTATATCGACACAATTTATAACGGTGCAAATAATCATACGGCTATCGCTGTTGCTCCGGTTGCGGTACCTGTTGCGGCTGTAGTTGCTGAAGAACCAAAAGCGTCTCAAGCTCAAGAGATGGTTAATTACTGGTATGGTCAAGCGACAAAAGAAGAGCAAGCTGCTGTGACTGATTGGGCATTCAAGAATCGTAAAAACGCTACCCCAACATCACTAGAAGGCTCAAAAGAAATCGAAATGGTTTCATATTGGTTCAATAAGCTAAACAGCGAAGAAAAATCTCAAACTATGATTTGGCTATTAGAGCAAGAGTAGGCTTCTAACGTAAGTCTCTAGCTATGTTTTTCAACCGCAGTATTGTATAACAGCAGTACTGCGGTTTTTCATTTTAGGCTTACAGGTAAGATTGTGAATATTGGTGAAGTAGCGAAGCGTGTTGGTACAACAGCGAAATCCATTCGTTTTTACGAAAGTAAAGGCATGATGAGCCCACCGCACCGATCAGAAAATGGTTACAGGCAATATGGCGAGATTCATATCGAACAGTTAGAGTTCGTTTTGAGAGCTAAAATGGTTGGTTTCACTCTCGATGAGTGTAAGTCACTGGTTGAGTTGGCAATGAATCCCAACAGACAAAGCTACGAAGTAAAGAAGAAGGCTACTCAGAAGTTAGATGAAATAGAGTTGAAGCTTGCGGAGTTAAACAAGATGAAGGTGCAGCTACAATCTTGGGTACATGACTGCCCTGGAGATACTTCAACGGAATGTCCTATCTTGAATAATCTATCTGGCCGCAGTTAGGTTATTCCAGTTCTAAATAATCGTCAGGCAGCAATTTCATTACTAGCCTGACTTTAATCACCTATCACAGCACCTATCACAGCACCTTTCCGCCGTAATGTTTACAGATCAACAGTGGTACATGAGTGACTGCGTTACCATCTGAACACTTAACGATAGGCCCCATGTTTCCGTTACCAGGAGACTGACTGCTCGCTAGAGCGCTTCCAAATGACAAGCTGAAAATAGCCGTTAGAATTATTAAAAAATGTCTCATACAAACTCCATTAGGTTTATCTCTAATTGAGATAATTGAAAGTATGGACAAGGAAAAGAAAATTTCAAAAATTGGACGGACTTAACATTTTTAATGATTATAAATAAGCGAGAGTAAGGTTAACTATTCATATATATATTGGGTAAGAAATCTGGCTTTCTTATACCTTTTTAGCTCAATCAAACTTTTTAGCTTTACGAAATAAGAACTTATTTTTTTTTCAATTCAATCTATCGCAATGATAATTCGAATATTATTAAGGTTCAAAAATAGAAAAAGCCTGCATTTATTGAAAATGCAGGCTTCATATAGCTCTTGTTTATAAAGGTTCTATTATTAGAACGATTCCGTCTAAAGCGACAATCTTAATTTCGGTTCCAGATGGAATATCTTGACTGGCCTTTGCTGACCAAGAAGAGTCACCGAACTTAATTCGACAGCTACCTTTCTTTACGTCTTCACTTAAAATAACGGTTTGACCTACCAATTGCTTTTCTCTTTGGTTTAACTCTCGCCCTGCATCCGATTGCTTGTCATTCGAGAGTTGTCTTCTCCACCACAACCAAGTGGTAATAAGAGAGAAGCTAGCAAAGGACAGCCATTGCATCTGCCAACCAATTGGTAATGCTCCTAATAGGGCACCGACCAGCATGGCAGATATGCCTATCCATAAAAAGTAACCAGCGGTTCCAATTAGCTCAAGCGCTAACAATGCTAGACCAAACGCTAACCAATGCCAGTGGTTTACTTGTTCTAGTAATTCGACCATAAGTTAGTCCTTACTACCTTTGTCATTCTTATGTGCAAACATCTCCGCGATACCCGCTACAGAACCCATAAGGCCAGTTGCTTCGAGTGGTAGCATGATGATCTTGCCGTTTTCAGCTTGGCCTATAGATTTCAATGCGTCGGTGTAACCTTGTGCAATGAAGTAATTGACCGCTTGCATGTCACCTTGAGCAATTGCCGTTGATACCATTTCTGTCGCTTTAGCTTCTGCTTCTGCGGCACGCTCACGGGCTTCTGCTTGCAATATTGCCGCTTGCTTCTCACCTTCTGCTTTCAGGATCTCTGATTGCTTGTGGCCTTCTGCTTTCAAGATCTCAGCTTGTCGTACACCTTCTGCTTCTAAGATATCAGCACGTTTATTACGCTCGGCTTTCATCTGGGCATTCATCGCAGCAGTAAGGTCTGCTGGTGGCTGTACGTCTTTAATTTCGATACGGGTGACTTTTACGCCCCAAGGGTTTGTCGCTTCATCAACGATGTTCAGTAGCTTGGTATTGATCATGTCACGCTGACTCAGCATCTCATCCAGTTCCATCGAGCCAAGCACAGTACGGATATTGGTGAGGGTTAAGTTACGGATCGCATGTTCAAGGTCATTCACTTCATAAGCTGCCTTAGGCGCGTCGATAACTTGAACAAAACAAACCGCATCGATAACCACATTTGCATTATCTTTGGAGATGACTTCTTGTGCTGGGATGTCGAGAACACGCTCCATCATGCTGATGCGCTGTCCAACTTTATCAATAAATGGAATGATTAAGTTAAGACCCGGTTTAAGGGTGTGTGTGTATCGCCCGAAGCGTTCAACGGTCCAGTTGTTGCCTTGTGGAACGGTTTTTACGCCAGCGAAGATAAATAACAGTGCGACGGCAGTAAAGACGCCGATAGTAATCAAGGTATCAATAGGCATACAAAATCCTTTGCAAGTTTGAGTTTTTGATAGTTCAGTATTGATACTGGCTCATATTTAAATTCTGAGCAAATTTATAAACGAGAAATGGGCCATAAAGTATTGATTTTATGGCCCATTTTACATTCTATTATGCGATAAACTAATTGATTGAATTGTCAATTTTCGATGTTTAATCTACGGCTTTTTAGGTTTAACTAGTAAAGCAGAGAGTACAGTTGTCGACGGTACTTACTGGCAACTGGGTTACCTTGTCCAAGCGCACTCAAGATGTCCATGAACTCTTTCTTCATGTCACCATCGAGAGCATTAAGATTTTTGGCTAGGAAAGACCATAATAGATCCATAGCTTCTTCACTGCGGTTCACTTGGTGATATTGCAATGCTAATTCAGATGCTGTTTTAGCGTCGCTCGGATTTTGCTGAAGAGCGGCTTCTAATGCTTGTATTTCAGGGCTGTCTGCTACTTGTTTATGAAGTTCAAGCTTTGCAACTAAGCCTTTGTAGTAGTTGTCTTGGTACTCAAGAGGGATAGTTGCTAGCTGAGTTTCAGCAAGGTCAAATTGTTGTGTTTCTAACAAACACTCTGCGATCGCCAGTTTTACTTCACCTTTATTCGTCAGCTCTGCTGGAAGTTGCTGCATTGCTGCTAGTGCCTGTGTGTGCTCGCCAGCTTGCATTTGCTCAAGAGCCTGACGCAAAGCAAGTTCATCTTGGCTAGGAAGGTGTTTGCTGAGCATATCGACAATAGCTTCTATGCTTTGAGGGCCACCGAGCCCATCGACTGGCTGACCATTAACAAACAGTGCAATAGTGGGCAGTGCTTGAACACCAAACTGGCTAGCAATAGCTTGCTCTTGTTCGCAATTGAGCAGGGCTAAGGTGAAGGCACCGTTGTATTGCTGAGTTAAAGTTTGCAGTTCAGGAATGACTTGGGCGCTCTCTTGGCTCATTGGTGCCCAAAAATGGATGAGTACAGGGGTCTGCATCGAACCTTCTAATACTTGACGAAAGTTCTGCTCATTAAGTTCAACAATATGCGGAGATTGCATTTACGTTCCTTGAGGTTTGTTTTGTGGATACGTTGCAAATATGGGGGGGTTAGTCGGTAACTTCAAGATCTAACTCGGTTATCTCGGATAAAAAGAACCAAAAATAGAAAAACGCTATGCTTCGATGTTGATAGAGTTGTTATCTCAACATGGAAGGCATAGCGTTATCATCGAGGTAGTCAGTGAGGCGTTGCGTGAGATACTCAAAACAGTATAAACAGCGTAATTGCCAGACCCACACCTACCCAATTAAGGCGGTTTAAAGTCATGAGATTTCCAGAGTAGAACCATCAATTGGGAATAACTGATGGGATAGGATAATCATGACATCTTATTGTTACGGAAAAATTACATCGTTACATTAAAGTTTGCGACTCTGCATTCAAAGTTAGTAATTTATGCAGCTTTTCTCAAAATAGGGTCTAGCAAGCGACTCGGTAGAATCCTTTTCAATACCGCGAACACTTTAGTCGGGGTCGTAACTCGGTATCTTAGCTTGGGTTTGTCGGCGGTGAGAGCATGGAATACCGGCTCAATACAACTTTCTGGAGGCAGGACAAAAGCGTTATTCGATGATTCTTTTTCGAGTCGATCTTTTTGTTGTTGGTAAGCGTCTTGGTGGGCGCTGCCAGAAATGTTGATCCATTTATTGAACGCTTTCAAGGCATTGGTTCTAAATTGAGTCTCAATTGGCCCTGGTTGCAGTAATGAGATCTGTATACCGCTGCCATGCAGTTCTAATCGTAAGGTATCTGTCCAACCCTCAATCGCGAATTTAGAAGCATTATAAGCACCACGATACTTCATGGCTGCAAAACCTAATACGGAACTGTTTTGTACGATTCGACCTTCGCCACGCTCGCGCATGTGCGGAAGGATCTGACAGACGAGATGATGCCAACCAAAGAAGTTGGTTTCGAATTGTTCTCTGAGTCCTTGGGTCGGTAAGTCTTCTAGTGCCCCTGCTTGACCGTAAGCACCGTTATTGAATAATCCATACAATCCATTAGGTGCGAGATCAATAGCAAGCTTGGCGCCATGCTCAATACTTTCTTGGTTGGAAAGATCTAATTGAATACAGGTGAGGCCTTCATCTTGAAGGCGTTGAACATCTTGTGGATCACGACAAGATGCAATGACATGAAAACCACGCTTTTGAAGTGCATGAGCACATGTATAGCCAATACCTGTTGAGCAACCGGTAATCAGAATCGACTTGTTCACACTTAATCCTTTATTAGAGTCTCTATCGCTCTAGGGTAAAGAATTAGTCTTGATGTTGTAACAAGTTTTTTAGTGCTGGCTCGATTCTTGAGTAACTAAAGATGAATCCCATCTCAGTGAGTTTCTTCGGCTTGGAGCGAATGCTGTCAAATAGCAAACAAGATGATTCCCCCATGAGAATCGACATTGCCCATTTCGGCGTGAATAAGAAATGCGGTCGGCCTAATTGTTTCGCTAACGTGCTGCTGAACAGTTTGTTGGTCACAGGGTGAGGGGCACACATATTGAATTCCCCTTGAGCGTGGGGGAGTGACAACAAGTGATTGATGGCTCTCACCATATCGAGAATGTGAATCCATGGCATGTACTGGTCACCTGAACCTAGTGGACCACCGACGCCGAGTTTATAAGGCAATAGCATCTTCTTGAGTGCGCCGCCATTCTCGCCAAGTACAACCCCTGTTCGCAGTAGTATCACGCGTGTGCTTTCTGATTGTGCTCTCTTGGCTATCTCTTCCCAGTGGGCACAGACTTTATGAGGAAAGCTTTCATCTTTTACTTGCAGTGACTCGTCAAATGGGTGCTGCTGTTGATCGCCATAGTAGCCGACGGCTGAACCGCTAATAAAAGCGTGTGGCGGGTTGTTACTGGCATGAATTAATTCGACCAGCTTTTCAGTGATGTGCCAGCGGCTGTTACAGATCCTCTCTTTTTGTTCTGTACTCCAACGCTTATCGGCAATCGGCTCACCCGCGAGGTTGACCACCACATCAAAGTCATTGAGATCACTGAGCTCATCAAGGGATTGAATGTAATGAAGGTTGTTCTGGTTGAGGTGATTTAGGTTTTGCTTCGCATTTTCAGGACTCCGCGTCAGCAATGTCACGTCGTCAGTGTTCCAACTCTTGACCAATTCAGAGCCAATAAATCCAGTACCACCCGTTAACAATATCTTCATACCAATCTCCCTATTAAACATAATTATAGACATGGCTTGTTTTTAGTCGCCAATCAATACGAAAAAATCACTATAACGATCATAAGGTTTCAATCGTGTGATGCCCAAATTACGCCTTTTTCAATTTACAAAGGAGTGAAATTAAATTCATCAAGTCAGGATGTGTACCGTCATCACACTTATGCACTTTACTCGGATATGTTACCAACTGCGTAATATTTGTCACATAAGCAATGATAAGGATTTGCCATGATTATTATTAATTCATAATCAGCGACAAGGAATTGCGATGACGGCGGTGCTTGCTTTGTTTCGATCCATGTTAGGTAGCCTGAGGGATCTATTGCCAATCGTGGCGGTAATCGCTTTCTTCCAGCTTGCTGTCTTACAAGAGCCACTTCCTCATCTTTTATCTATTCTGACTGGCTTAGTGCTCGTCGTTTTTGGACTCACTTTCTTTATCTTTGGCCTTGAAATGGGGTTGTTTCCAATTGGCGAATCGATGGCTCAAGCATTTGCCAGAAAGGGGAGTGTGTTCTGGTTATTGATCTTCGCTTTTTGTTTGGGTTTTGGTACCACCATAGCCGAGCCAGCGTTAACCGCAGTCGCTGCCGAAGCCGCAGAAGTGGCAGCTGAGGGAGGTGTAATCCCCAATACGTTAGATGAAATGGAGCAGTATGCCAATGGCCTGCGCTTTACTGTGGCACTGTCAGTCGGTATCGCTATTTTACTCGGTGTGCTGAGAATCTTAAAAGGTTGGCCAATCCAGTACATGATCATCGGTGGATATATTGGAGTGGTCGTGCTCACTGCATTTGCTCCGGAAAACATCATTGGAATTGCGTATGACTCTGGTGGAGTAACGACATCGACGATCACCGTCCCATTAGTAACTGCGTTAGGGGTGGGTTTAGCCTCGGCAATTAAAGGGCGTAATCCGATGATAGATGGTTTTGGGTTGATCGCGTTTGCTTCGTTGCTGCCGATGATGTTTGTCATGGTGTACGGGATGGTGGTGACATGATCAGTGTTCAACAATTTATCGACACCTTTCTCGGCACTGTGATGGATGTGATCCCGATTGCGATCATCATCTTCGGTTTTCAGTTGGTGGTATTACGAAAGCCAGTCAATAACCTAGCCAAAGTGCTGATCGGTTTCTTCTACGTCATTCTTGGCTTATCACTCTTTTTGATGGGATTGGAACTCGCGTTATTCCCTCTAGGGGAGACGATGGCAATGCAACTCACCGAGCCAAGTTTTTTGACTGAGTTTAAGATCAGTTCTGGTCTTGCTTTGGCTTGGTTTGATTATTACTGGGTCTATCTTTTCGCGTTTTGTATTGGTTTCAGCACCACGATAGCCGAGCCCTCTTTGATTGCTGTAGCGATTAAGGCGAACCAAGTTTCCGGTGGCAGTATCAGCGTCAATGGGCTGAGGATCGCCGTGGCATTGGGCGTTGCTATCGGTATCTCACTGGGCAGCTACCGTATCGTTGCGGGTGACCCGATCCATTACTACATCATTTTTGGTTATGTCGTCGTGGTCATTCAAACCTTTTACGCCCCAAAACTCATTATCCCATTAGCCTACGATTCGGGTGGCGTCACTACATCAACGGTGACAGTCCCTTTAGTGACGGCGCTCGGGCTTGGACTTGCTTCAACCGTACCAGGAAGAAATCCTGTCATTGATGGCTTTGGGTTGATCGCCTTTGCCAGCTTATTTCCCATCATTTCAGTGATGGGCTATGCCCAAATAACACAATGGTTAAACCGTTTACACACATCTAAGGAGAGCAAAGATGCGCTTTAAACTTATCTTAGCGTTTGTAGAAGAGAGCAAGACCGACACTGTGCTCGATGCCGCGCGTGATGCGGGCGCGACTGGAGCAACGGTGATTAATAACGCCAGAGGGCAAGGCTTAAACCAAAAAACCACCTTCTTCGGCTTAACGTTAGAGGTGCAAAAAGATGTGTTGCTGTTTGTGGTTGAGGAACACTTAGCGAGGCATATTCTTGAAACTATTGGCGAAGTCGGTGAGTTTGACCAGGAGTCAGGACAAGGTATAGCGGTGCAGATCGATATCGAAGATGCAGTCGGGGTAGCGCATCAAGTCGAGACATTAACTAAGGTTGTGGAGGATGAGTTATGAGTACCAGTGAAAAAATCCGAGTAGGTGATGTCATGGCCAATACGTACGTGATTATCGATGGGCTAACCACTGTGTTAGAAGCGATAGAGATGGCTAAGAAGCACAAAGTGAAAGCCATCATTGTCGATAAACGCCACGAGGATGACGAGTACGGTATCGTGTTGATGAATGATATAGCAAAGAAAGTGTTGGCTAAAAATCGATCTCCGAAGCGAACTAATGTTTATGAGATCATGACCAAGCCAGCGCTAAGCGTGTCTGCTGAGATGAACGTAAAGTATTGCGCTCGCTTGTTTGAACGCTTTGGTATCAGTCGTGCGCCAGTAATTCGTGATAACAAGATAGTCGGTATGGTTAGTTACAATAATATCGTGATCAACGGTATGGCGAGAGATGACGTGTAGCATTTAGATACGTACAATAGGCTCATAAACTTTATGGAGAAGTACGTGTGAAATTATTTTTTGCTTCAGACCTACACGGTTCGCTGCCAGCAACAGAAAAGGTATTAGAACTCTACCAAGCATCTGGTGCGCAATATTTAGTTCTATTGGGTGACATTCTGAATCATGGACCAAGAAACCCGATCCCAGAAGGGTATAACCCGCCGGCGGTTGCAGATAAGTTGAATGCGTTTTCTCAAGAGATCATTGCTGTTCGTGGTAACTGCGATAGCGAAGTGGATCAGATGTTGTTGTCTTTTCCAATGATGATGGATTACTCGTGGGTGCTATTAGAATCAGGTCAACGTATCTTCCTAACGCATGGCCATTTGTACAACACCAATAAACGCCCTGTGCTGAAGGCGGGCGATATCATTGCACACGGTCATACCCATATTCCTGTCGCCGAATACCAAGACGACATCTTTATCTTTAATCCTAGCTCGGTGACGTTCCCACGAGAGGGACACGCGGCGAGCTATGGCATCTATGAAAACAATACCTTCAAAGTCGTTAGCCTTGAAGGTGATGTTCTCGTGAGTGGTCAGCTTTAAATCATTGGATCGGCTGTGAAAGGCTTATTTTGAGTCCACGTGGCCGAGATCTCTGTCTGGAGCAATGATGTTTCGTACTCTTTGCTTCAGAACTTTCGCCTCTGGAAAACCGTCATCTGCTTTTCTTTCCCAAATCTGCACACCATTACAAAAGATTTCGAACCTGCCTCCTGTGTCTGGGTGTAAGCTCACTTGTTCAATTTCTTCGCTGAAGGTATGCAGTAGCTCTTGGCATAACCAACTAGAGCGAAGCATCCAATTGCATTGACGGCAATAGTGTATCGCGATTGTGGCTTTTGTTGCTGTCTCTTTCGCTGGCGCCAGATTAGGTTGTTCCGTTTTCATGGTTAATCCTTAAAATGCTACATCCGTAATTTGATACCAACGGCTAACAAAAAAGGGGCTTCATGCCCCTTTTTTCTATTGGTTTACCGTTTCATGGTATTCAGCTATTCATAAACAGTAAATAGCGATCCAATCTTAGTTTGAAAACAATACGGTAGAACCATGATTTAAGCTAGTCAGTAGCAGTGCCTTCGGGTTAACAATATCTATGCGGCGGCTTTGCTCTGCGTCCATCTTAATGACTTGAGTGATCAGCTCTAGCTGTTCTTCTGAAAAGTCTTGGCGCTGAGCCGAGGTCACATCTTTAAACTCCGTTGGCGAAACCAGTAAGTAGTTATCGTTAATATCCCACTGACCCGTTTCAGAGATGTTGATGACATTCGCAGGCTCAGTTTGATTACCGTAAAGTCTAACCACTGACATTCTTAAATATGTACCATTTGGTAGGTATTTCGCATTCGATGATAGTTCAACTCTACGAAGTGGGCCGATTGAGTCAGCTTGCTTGTTATCGCTAATCAGCGTCACCATTCTCGACTGCCATTCATGCTGAGTGAGCAAGCGCTCTACTTTTGCATTGCTGCTCCAATATAGCCAACCACTCAAAAATGCCGATAGAACCAGTAAGATAATCGATACTTTTAATTTCATGTTACTTACCACCGTTACAAATGTCGTTTACATCCGACTGGTTTGCGTAAATTCTTAGGGTTACATTTTCGCTCGAGTAATCTTGCGGGTGAATGTAATTGAGGGCAAGGTTATTGGTTTGTCCTCCTGTAGCGATCACTTCAGCCGGCTTTAACACACCAGTGTGACTCGTGTTGTAACTTAATACACACTTTTCTATTGCTGGCAGCCAACTGCTGAGGTCTGGGTGGTTAACCGGTGATTGAACCTTTACACCATCCACTTCAGTCAAAACCGTGAACTCGGACTCCACCGGGGTAGTAAACGTTAAAACGAGAATCGGCATGATGAAAGCGGCAAGCAGTAACCAAAATGTTAACCATTTATTGGTGCTTTTAGCCGGAGCTACAACAGGAGCGGTTGCTGGTTCTACTGCCACTTTAGTTTGTTGAACTTTTGTAATTGGCTCAGGTTCAAATGTGTCAGTGATTGCTTGTTCAGTCGCTGCAGGCGTTGCAAACGTTAGGATAGGTTCAACGTCATTTTCTGCAATTTCAGCGGCTACTGGCTGATCATTTGATGACAGTGGCGCAGAGCGCTCAACGGTCGCAATAAATTGGTAACCGCGCTTCGGTACTGTCTTTACGAATTCAGGAGATTTAGTCGAGTCTTTGAGCATCTTTCTCAGAGTCGATACGGCTTGCGTTAAGCTTGAGTCATCCACCTCAAAGCCTTGGTCTCGCCAAACATACTCATGCAATTCATTACGAGTGATAACTTCATTAGGCCTTTCTGACAGCATCAAGAGAATGCGGCTTTCATTGCTACCAAGACGTACGACTTCACCGTCGCTCATTTGATCGACAAGTGAATTGCTGTTTGGGTCGAATACGAACCGTTGTGCGAGAATAAACTTTGTGCCGATATTACTCATTGAATTCTTCTATTTTGGATTGTTTTGGGGGGCGAAATAGACAAATCTCAGGTGAAGTTCCGTTAATTCTTCACCAAATCATGGCTTATTTTATGTTCTTTTATATTTATCAGGCTCAAGGATAATAAAAACAGATAAAAAAAACAGTGTTTTTATGATTTTTGACCTTGAATTTACATTTGTCATCCTCATGTTAATGAACAGAAGAGTGGCATCAAGTGTTACGCCCCTATGATTATTCAACATAAAGTATAGATGTTTTGGAGTAAAAATGAGCGAAACGGCAACGCAAAATAAAGAGACTCGTGGCTTTCAATCTGAAGTAAAACAACTACTTCATCTAATGATTCACTCACTGTATTCAAATAAAGAAATCTTTCTACGTGAGCTGATCTCTAACGCATCTGACGCGGCTGATAAGCTTCGTTTTCAAGCTCTATCGAACGGTGACCTTTACCAAGGTGATGCAGATCTAGGTGTAAAACTTTCTTTCAACGCGGAAGCAAACACGTTAACCATTTCTGATAACGGTATCGGTATGAGCCGCGACAACGTTATTGAGCATTTAGGTACGATTGCTAAGTCAGGCACTGCAGACTTTTTCTCAAAGCTGTCTGAAGACCAAAGCAAAGACTCTCAACTGATTGGTCAATTTGGTGTGGGTTTCTATTCTGCATTCATCGTCGCAGACGCGGTAACGGTTCGCACACGTGCAGCTGGCCTGCCGAACAATGAAGCTGTTCAGTGGCACTCTGCAGGTGAAGGCGATTACACAATCGAAGACATCACTAAAGAGTCTCGTGGTACTGACATCGTTCTGCACATGCGTGAAGACGGTAAAGAGTTCTT
The DNA here is from genome assembly GCF_001691235.1 of Vibrio sp. ZF57. Lineage (NCBI taxonomy): Bacteria > Pseudomonadati > Pseudomonadota > Gammaproteobacteria > Vibrionales > Vibrionaceae > Vibrio > Vibrio sp. ZF57. The sequence goes on from NZ_MAKD01000024.1 coordinate 23,996, forward strand.
AAATGAGTGGCGTCTGCGTGAAGTGATTGGTAAATATTCTGACCACATCGGCATTCCTGTTTCTATCTTCACAGCAGTGAAAGATGACGAAGGTAAAGACACCGAAGAGAAACATTGGGAACAGATCAACAAGGCGCAAGCACTTTGGACTCGTAACAAGTCTGATATCGAGAAAGAAGAGTACCAAGAGTTTTACAAACACGTATCTCACGACTTTGCTGATCCACTAACCTGGAGCCACAACAAGGTTGAAGGTAAGAACGATTACACAAGCCTGCTTTACATCCCAGCGAAAGCACCTTGGGACATGATGAACCGTGACCACAAGAGTGGCTTGAAACTTTACGTGCAGCGTGTATTCATCATGGATGACGCAGAGCAGTTCATGCCATCTTACATGCGTTTCGTTCGTGGCTTGATTGACTCAAACGATCTGCCATTGAACGTGTCTCGTGAAATCCTGCAAGACAACAAGGTAACTCAGTCTCTTCGTGGCGCATGTACCAAGCGTGTACTGACTATGCTTGAGCGCATGGCGAAGAATGACAATGATAAGTACCTAGAGTTTTGGAAAGAGTTCGGCCTAGTATTGAAAGAAGGCCCGGCTGAAGATATGGCGAACAAAGAGAAGATCGCTGGTCTACTTCGTTTCTCGTCAACGGAAGTGGATTCTGCTGAACAAACCATCAGCCTAGAATCTTACGTTGAGCGCATGAAAGAAGGCCAAGATAAGATTTACTACCTGACAGCAGATAGCTACGCTGCCGCTAAGAACAGCCCACACTTGGAGCAGTTCAAAGCTAAAGGTATTGAAGTGGTTCTAATGTACGATCGTATTGATGAGTACGTAATGAACTACCTGACTGACTTCGACGGTAAACAGTTCCAATCGATCACTAAAGCAGGCTTAGACCTAAGCAAGTTTGAAGGTGAAGAAGAGAAAGAGAAGCAAAAAGAGACAGAAGAAGAGTTCAAATCTGTTGTAGAGCGCACTCAATCTTACCTAGGTGGTCGTGTTAAAGAAGTTCGTACGACCTTCAAGCTAGCAACAACACCTGCGGTTGTTGTGACTGACGACTTCGAAATGGGCACGCAAATGGCGAAGCTTCTTGAAGCTGCGGGTCAAGCGGCACCGGAAGTGAAGTACATCTTCGAGATTAACCCTGAGCACGCACTGGTTAAACAGATGGCTGACGAAGCAGACGAGCAAGCGTTTGGTCGTTGGGTTGAGTTGCTACTTGGTCAAGCGATGCTGGCTGAAAAGGGCTCAATGGAAGATCCGTCACAATTCTTGGGTGCAATCAACGAGCTACTAACAAAGCGTTAGTCTTTCGACTTTAGGTTAAGCCAACAATTACAATAAAAAGCTCGCAAATGCGGGCTTTTTTTATGAACGTCGTTGAAAATTGACCTAACGTGGTCAACGTCACCGTTATCGTCACAACAAATGTTGTCGATGCATTCTTTAGTCGTAAATTCAGCCAAATTGAATATTAATGTGATAGAATGCTCGACCTAATCAGCTGGGGCTAAGAAGCGACTATCTCCAGTTGTATGATTTTTAAACGTTATACCGAAACTTACCGTTTTGCTTCTGTTCACAGTTTTGCTTAGCCTCAATGGTTACTTAACGCTTTCTGTTCATCCTAAAAATGAGCAAGAATGGAGGGATAGTGAGCTTCGGTATAAATCATAATTTTATAAGAGGATTAAACATGCGCATCATTCTTCTAGGTGCTCCTGGCGCGGGTAAAGGTACTCAAGCTAACTTCATCATGAACAAATTTGGTATCCCTCAAATTTCAACTGGTGACATGCTACGTGCTGCTATCAAAGCGGGTACTGAGCTTGGTAAGCAAGCAAAATCAGTAATCGACGCTGGTCAGCTAGTTTCTGATGAAATTATCCTTGGTCTTATCAAAGAGCGTATCGCTCAAGATGACTGTGAGAAAGGTTTCCTACTAGACGGTTTCCCACGCACAATCCCACAAGCTGATGGCCTAAAAGAAATGGGCATCGCTGTTGATTACGTTGTTGAATTTGACGTAGCTGACGATGTGATTGTTGAGCGTATGGCTGGTCGTCGTGCTCACCTTCCTTCTGGTCGTACATACCACACTGTGTACAATCCGCCTAAAGAAGAAGGTAAAGATGACGTAACGGGTGAAGACCTAGTGGTACGTGATGACGACAAAGAAGAAACAGTTCGTGCACGTCTAGGTGTATACCACGATCAAACAGCTCCGCTAATCTCTTACTACGGTAAAGAAGCTGAAGCAGGCAACACTCAGTACCTTAAGTTTGATGGTACTAAGCAAGTTGCTGAAGTTAGTGCAGAACTTGAGAAAGCACTAGCATAATTGGCTAACAGCCAGTTTTAGAATTTGATATATTGGAAGCGACCTTAAGGGTCGCTTTTTTTGTTTCAATTTTTAGTACGATACCAATCTAGATAATTTGATTGCACATGATTCAGAACGGTTCAGACCCGATGGCAGTGGCTAGCAATTGAGAGTGGATGTTGTGTATCTCATATGAAGAGTGATTATTCAGACTTTCATTGAGGCGCAATGATCTTAAACTTATGCAGATTAGTATATTACTTTCCAGAAAATCACATATTGGTCTCAGGTATCTATGGAAAATAATAAAAAGCAGGGTGTTTTACTGGTGAACTTAGGAACTCCAGATTCGGCGACCCCCGCTGGCGTTCGTCGATTTTTGAGTGAATTCTTACACGACAAGCGAGTTGTAAACCTAACGCGTTGGCTTTGGTGTCCTATATTACATGGGGTGATTTTACCGATTCGCTCGCCTAAAGTTGCTAAGCTGTATCAGTCTGTCTGGATGGATGAAGGCTCACCACTGCTTGTGTACTCTCAAAGACAAGCTGAAAAGCTCCAGAAGAAGCTAGAGATGCCTGTTGCACTGGGTATGACCTATGGCAACCCAAGCCTAAAGACTGGTGTTGAGCAACTGATGGAGCAGGGCGTTGAGGACATCATCGTACTGCCTTTATATCCGCAGTACTCTGGTACAACCACAGCGGCGGTTTCTGATGGTTTAACCAAAGCCTTTAAGCAGATGCCAGTTATCCCGAGCTATCGCTTTATTCGCGACTACTACGCGCACCCAAGCTATGCCAAAGCATTGGCTGAAAGCGTCCGCAGTCATTGGGATAAAAATGGCAGAGCCGATCATTTAGTGTGTTCTTTCCACGGTATTCCGAAGCGACTGGCTGATGAAGGCGATATCTACCCTCAGCATTGTGAAGCGACAACAAAGCTGCTTGCGGCAGAGTTAGGTTTGTCAGCGGACGATATCACAATGACATACCAATCGCGATTTGGTCGAGAAGAGTGGTTGAAGCCATACACTGACGAGACACTTGAATCACTGCCGAGTAAAGGCATCAAGAAGATCGACATTATGGCACCTGCCTTTTCGGTTGACTGTTTGGAAACGTTGGAAGAGATTTCAGACCAGTGTAAAGAGACTTTCATTGACGCTGGTGGTTCGGACTTTAGCTACATTATGTGTCTGAACGACAGAGATTCGCACATCGATATGATGGCAGAGTTAGTGGCGCTGTATCGCTAACAGATGCTGAGCCTTGATTATGACTTATCGTTAGCATTAAGGCGCATAATACAAATAACAAAAGGGCTGCTCATTGAGCAGCCCTTTTTGATCAGGATATTTCGTTTTGAAACAGCTTGAGAGTTAAGCCGCAGATGTCTCTGTTGCTTGCTTAGCTTTAGGCTCTGCTTCAAGCGTCATGTTGGTTTCTACGCCGTGCATCCATGACACAAGCTTACCAGCACAAAGCAGCAGTAATATGCCACTCACCGTTGCTGTGATAGCAATACCACTGAAGATTGACATAGCACCAAGCTCACCAACGTGAGAACCAACCAGGCCTGCCACGTAGTTTGCCACCGCATTGAAGCCAAACCATGCACCCATCATCAATGATGCTAGGCGAAGCGGAGCTAACTTAGTGACCAACGACAGGCCAATAGGAGATAGACAAAGCTCACCAAGGGTATGGAAGAAGAAAGCGCCGACTAGCCATAGCATTGATGTTTTCACTGTTAGGTCACCGCCTTGCTCCATTACCGCGCCCATCATGCACACAAAGCCCAGTGCTAAGAAGAACAATGCCATTGCAAACTTCACAGGAGAGTTGGGTTCACGCTTACCCAGTTTCACCCAGAACGCAGCAATGATTGGAGCAAGTGTAATGATGAAGAATGGGTTCAAAGATTGGAACCACGCAGCAGGAACTTCAAAGCCACCAATCATACGGTCAGTATATTGTTGAGTGTAGATGTTCATTAGGCCGCCAGCTTGTTCAAAGCCCGCCCAGAATACAATCACGAACAGACCCATGATAAGAATCACTTTTAGTCTGTCGAACTCTTCTTTGGTCAGTGGCGCTTTTTCTTTAGATTTGTTCAGTGCTTTCGCTCTTGCAGCAGCAGGTACAGAACCGATGTTGCCTAACCAAGACTGAGCCATTGTCACTTGCATGATCAAGCTAATAACCATACCAATACCAGCGGCTAGGAAACCTGCTTTCCAACCGAATGAATCGACAGCAGCACCTGAAATTAATCCACCAAGCAGCGCACCTAAGTTGATGCCCATGTAGAAAATGGTGAAAGCACCGTCACGGCGGTTATCGCCTTCTTGGTACAGATCGCCAACCATGGTTGAGATGTTCGGCTTAAACATACCGTTACCACTGATTAGCAGTGCTAAACCAAGGTACAGAGCGTTCACTTGGTCTAAACCGATGAAGCCGTTAGGTAGAGCCAGTGTAAATTGGCCAAGTGCCATTAATACACCGCCAATCAGAATTGATTTACGCTGACCTAGGTAGTTATCGGCAATCCAGCCACCAATTAATGGTGTGATGTAGACTAAACCGGTGTAAATACCGTAGAGATCGAGTGCGTCTTTCGTTGACCAACCCAGTCCACCGTTGAGGGTAGTGTCAGTCAAAAATAAGACAAGGATGGCGCGCATCGCATAGTAAGAGAAACGTTCCCATAGCTCTGTGCTAAAAAGTAGAAATAGGCCTCTAGGGTGGCCAAAGATGTTGTGGTTGCTTGGCATAAGTTTTACTAATTTTAGGTATTAAAAGATTTTATGGTCATTCATGTATACACAGTGGGATAAAAGTCTGCAATAGACGTATTTTATGGTTACGACAACTTGATTTAGCTAAGGTATTGATATTAATCATCTTTACTTTTAATGTTGCCCATTTTAAGTGTGCTGCAAACTAATTTTCCAGATTTGAGCTGGTTGGTTAATAACCTTTATTAAAGTCGTGTTGAATAAAAATCTTTAGAGGCATTGCTCTGGTGTATCATTTTGAGTTTAAAGGGAGTGGTGTGCTCATTAGGTGGGGTATACATATGCTTACAACAATGAGTCTTTTGATCTCTAAATGATCTCTGTACAATGCTTAACCACTCCGACACCTATAACTTTTTGTTGATAAATTGGTCTGCTACGCATTATTTTTCGTTAGCAACGATTCATTTTATTAATGGCGATTCAACCGTTTTAGGCATGTGGTAAAATATCTAAAAATATAAAATGGCTAGTTAAATGAAACGTTGGTATTTGCTTTACTGTAAGCGTGGTGATCAAAAACGCGCTCAGCAGCACTTAGAGAATCAGGGGGTAGAGTGCTTTTACCCTCAAATAGAAGTCAAAAAGGTGGTGAGAGGGAAAGAAAAGCAGGTCAAAGAACCGCTGTTTCCGTCTTACATCTTTGTTCGCTTCGATTATGAGCAAGGTCCTAGCTTCACGACCGTTCGTTCAACACGTGGCGTTGTGGACTTTATTAAGTTCGGTTCACTGCCGCACGAGGTCCAAGGAGACTTGGTGTTTGAACTTAAAGAGTTTGAGAAGTGCTGCAGTAACGAAGTGGAAGATTGTTGTGTTGAGTTTGAATCTGGACAGGTAGTTAAGATTCAGAGTGGCCAATTTGCTGGGGTTGAAGCTATTTTCGATCAGAAAGACGGTGAGGCTCGATCGATTATGCTGGTCAAAATGATCAGCCAAGTCGTTCCAATCAGTATTGAGAACGAAGCACTACAAGCTCGCGCATAACTGTAGTAATAAAAAATAGGCTTAAAACAAAAGGCGCATAATGCGCCTTTTTTAGTCTTTAGGATTTGTTCAAAACGCTCTAAGCGTTGTAAGCATCGTTGTGAACGGCTTGTACTGCACGGCCTGATGGGTCGACACAGTTTTTGAATGACTCATCCCACTCAATCGCTTTCGCTGATGAACAAGCAACTGAAGGACCACCAGGTACACACTCTGCCGCAGATTCTAGAGGGAATAGCTCCTCAAAGATTTCACGGTAAGCATAACCTTCTTTGGTTGTTGGCGTGTTGTAAGGGAAACGGAACTTAGCAGCTTCCATTTGTTGATCCGTTACTTTTGCTTCAGCCGTTGCTTTTAATGTATCAATCCAATCGTAGCCAACACCATCAGAGAACTGCTCTTTTTGACGCCATGCGATTGAATCTGGTAGGTAGTCTTCAAAACACTCACGCAAGATGTGCTTCTCCATCTTACCGTTACCACACATCTTGTCTTCAGGGTTTAGACGCATTGCGACATCGATGAACTCTTTATCCAAGAATGGTACACGGCCTTCAACACCCCATGCCGCTAGCGATTTGTTTGCACGAGCACAGTCGAACATGCTTAGAGCAAGCAGTTTACGTACTGTCTCTTCGTGGAACTCTTTCGCGTTTGGCGCTTTATGGAAGTACAGGTAACCACCAAAGATTTCATCAGCACCTTCACCTGAAAGTACCATCTTGATCCCCATCGCTTTGATCTTACGAGCCAGCAAGTACATTGGCGTTGATGCACGAATCGTCGTTACATCGTAAGTTTCGATATGGTAGATAACGTCACGGATTGCGTCTAGGCCTTCCTGAATAGTGTAAGTCATCTCATGGTGCACAGTTCCGATCTTGTCCGCAACTTCACGAGCAGCGATAAGGTCTGGTGCGCCTTCAAGACCAACAGCGAACGAGTGCAGTTGTGGCCACCAAGCTTCAGATTGCTCATCATCTTCGATACGCATTGCCGCAAAGCGTTTTGCAACTGCTGAAGTAATTGATGAATCCAGGCCACCAGATAGAAGTACACCGTAAGGAACGTCAGTCATTAGTTGACGTTTAACGGCTGCTTCTAGCGCTTCAGTCAGTTCTTCTTTGCTTGTGCTGTTGCCTTGTACCGCAGCGTACTCGTTCCAATCGCGGATGTAGTAGCGTTGAGGTTCAGCATCTTTCGAAGAGTAGAAGCTACCTGGAGGGAATTCACTGATCGTCTTACATACTTCAACCAATGCTTTCATCTCTGAAGCCACGTAGTAGTTGCCGTGCTCATCGTAACCTTGGTAAAGCGGGATGATACCAATATGGTCGCGGCCCACTAGGTACTCGTCTTTCTCTTCGTCGTATAAAACGAATGCGAAAATACCGTTAAGCTCTTCTAGAAGGTCTGCACCCATCTCTTGGTATAGCGCTAGGATAACTTCACAGTCAGAATCAGTCTGGAACTGGTACTTATCTTCATAGCGTGCACGAAGTTCTTTGTGGTTATAAATTTCACCGTTTACTGCAAGAATGTGCTTTTTGTCTTGACTGTATAGTGGTTGAGCACCACTGTTCAAGCCAACAATAGCAAGACGTTCATGAGCAAGGATTGCTTTTTCACCAGCATAGATACCAGACCAGTCTGGACCACGGTGACGAAGCTTCTTAGACATTTCTAAAGCAATAGGGCGAAGTGCTGCGGCATCACTTTTAATGTCGAGAATGCCAAATACTGAACACATAGAACTTCCTTTTAAATAATTTCCAAATCAACTGCATTCAATTTGCCATTCTGGCTAAAAAAAGCAACCGGATGTGAGCAAAAAAATAATATAAAGGGTGTTCTGTTAGAAATTATCTAATTTTTATGTGCTTTTGGTGTGTGATGTTTAATTGCGGTTGGTTTTTTAAACAAAAACCTCTCAAAAGTGCGAAAAATAGGCAGTTTTGAGAGGTTTAGTTGAACACTGTCTAATACTAGATTTTATTGATATTTGGATTTAACTGTTCGCAAACGTGGCGAGCAAAACCACTACCAGCCTCGCTGTAAATGTTAAATGCCGCATCAACGCCATTCTCTTTCAGTGTTTCGAGTTGATCGGGATATTCAGCAATAGCCGCAATTTGGCCTTTAAAGTTACGTGACTTTAATTGTTCTAAAGCGGTTTGATTACCTTGGTGGTGAGGCATTGCCAAAATCACCAGCTTTACGTTTGCTGTATCTAGAATTCGCTCCCAGAAATCTGGGTCAGTCGCGTCGCCAGAAATCACGTTTCTGCCTTGGCTTCTGTGGTTGTGCGCGGCTTCTTCACGCACTTCTACACCTAGGCTGACCTTGCCATAGCGAGTACGTAATTCGTCATAAGCACCGGTACCAATTCGGCCCATACCTAGAATAAGCACTTGGGCACGACCAGGGTCAATTCGCTTATCACGTCGGTGAAGCTTTTCTGACGCATGCTCTTTTAGCCATTTACCTGACTGCTGATAAAGCTTATGACCAGCTCGGTTTAAAGGAGCAGCGATTAGAAAAGACAGTGAAACTGCAATGGCAACGGCAACTAAGATATCACCCGACATCCAACCCATCTTGAAGGCGAGACCACCAACGATGAGGCCAAACTCGCTATAGTTAAACAGTGATAGCGAGGCAAGTAGAGACGTTCGAACACGGAACTTGAAGCGGTTGAGTACCAAGAAGTAGAGAACACCTTTCACTGGCAGCATCAGCAAGAACAAGATTGCGAGCATAAAGCCTTGAATGGTTGGTTGCTCTGACAGACCAATATTCAAGAAGAAACAGACAAGGAAAAGTTCTTTAAGGTTAAACAGCGACTTTGATAATTCTGAGGCTTTTGGGTGACCAGCAAGTAACATACCTAGAACAAGAGCCCCCAAATCTGGTTTCACACCAACCAAATGGAATAAACCAGCACCGACGACTAATGCGAAGAAGATGCCGGAAAGAACCAGCATCTCACCGTGACCAACCCAATCGAGCACTTTGTAGAACAGTGGGCGTAATAAGGGTAGGGCAAACAGAGCAATTGCATACCACTCAGGTATTTTGCCCGTAGAAGCCGTTAAGAATACTACGGCGAAGATATCCTGCATGACCAAGATACCAATCGCTAACGTTCCGTAGGTCGCATTCATTTCGCCTTTCTCTTGCAGAGTCTTAACCGCAAATACAGTACTAGAGAATGAAAGAGCAAAACCGAGCAGAACGATCTGTTCTACCGACATGGCAGCTAGCGATGAAATACCTAAGAACTTAAAGCCAAACAGGGCGACGGCGAAAAACAGAGTGGACAAAAGGTTGTGGATTGTCGCGCCAGCCCAGATCTCTTTAGAGAGTAGGGTTTTGATATCGAGCTTTAAGCCGATAGTAAATAGAAGCAGCGTGACACCAAGGTCAGCTAAAGTAATGATGGTGTCATTGGTTTCAAAGCCAAAGGCAAAAAGCCCAAAGCCTGCAACCAAAAAACCAACTAATGGGGGAAGGTGACACTTTAAAGCAATAAATCCTGCGATAAACGCAGTGGATATTAATATAAGTTCCATAACTTGTTGTTGTAGTTCCCTAGCTTAAAAAAACGGGCCGTGTTTATACAAACACGGCCCGCGGAAAATCAGAATTGTTTTCTCTAGTCTTCGAGAAGCTTCTGCAGTAACACGCCGTTAAGCATGGCGCGCTTAATCATAGCAAAAGCTCCCATCGTAGGATGTTTATCGATCTGTGATGCTACAATAGGCAGGCCGCTATGGAAAGTCGTTAACGACTGATTCTCTACATTGCGCTTAATTGCAGGAAAAACAATCTCTTGTGCCTTGGTAATATCACCAGCAATGATAACTTTTTGAGGGTTAAATAAGTTAATCGTCATCGCGATAGCCTTACCTAACTGGTTTCCTACTCGAACTAAGCTTTGCTTGGCTAGCTCATCACCATTAATCGCGTGGTCACAAACGTCTTGAATCGTAATATGCTCAAGCTCTGTTAAAGAAGACTCATAGCCTTGTTTAATCAGCTTCTGCACGCGTTCAACGATAGCTGGGTTTGCCGCTACTGTTTCAAGACAGCCGAAGTTACCACATTGGCATTGCTCGCCTAGCGGATCAATTTGGATATGACCAATTTCACCCACATTACGGTTATGACCTAGGAAAACCTGACCATTAACGATAATACCTGCACCTGTACCACGGTGAACACTGACCAAAATAGAATCTTGGCTATCTTTACTTGCACCGAAGTAGTGCTCAGCAAGCGCCATTCCACGAACATCGTTACCAACAAAACAAGCAACATGGAATGTATCGCGAATAATGTCGCTTAATGCGAGGTTATCGATGTCGGTATTCGGCATGTACTCAACAACACCGGTCGTTGGGTTAACCAAGCCTGGAAGCGTGACACCAATAGCAATCAGTTGATCGATCTTTGGTTGATGCTCAGCAATGAAAGCTTTGAGGTTATTGACCAAGCCTTGGGTAAGGTCTGATTGGTCTGAATAATTCAGGTCTTGCTGTTGGAAAGCCAATTCACGACCACCAAGGTCATGCAGGCTTATTTGAATGTAGTCTCGACCCAAACGCACAGCAACAGAATGAAAAGGCTCTACTTCTGTGGTTAGGGAGATAGCGCGTCTACCGCCAGTAGACGCTTGCTGCGCAACCTCTTTAATTAGGCCGCGCTCTAAAAGTTGGCGGGTAATTTTTGTAACACTTGCCGGTGCGAGTTGGCTTACATCAGCCACTTGTATACGACTGATAGGCCCCTGTTGGTCTATAAGTCGGTATACCACCGCACTGTTTAGTTGTTTAACTAAGTCTACGTTACCTATTTGTCCGCCATTCATACTTAATTGTGCTCGTATTGTCCGTTAACAACAGTCGCTTTAACGTTAAAGTCTCGGTCAAATACAGCTAGGTTTGCAACCATGCCTTTTTTGATTCGACCTAGCTTGCTTTCTACACCGATAGCCGTAGCTGGGTATAGCGTAGCCATGCGAAGAGCTTCGTCTAAAGCGATACCAGCGTGCTCAACTGTATTCTGAACTGCTTCAATCATAGTCAGAGCTGAGCCGCCCAGTGTGCCGTTTTCATCAACACACTTACCATCACGGTAATATACTTTCTTACCGACAAAAATAAAGTATTCCATGTCAGCACCTGCAGGAGCTGTGGCATCCGTCACTAATACCAACTTTTCTCCCTTGATTTTATGCGCAATTCTGATGTTTGCGTAATCAACGTGGAAGCCGTCGGCAATAATGCCAGCGTAAACCTCAGGAGTATCGTAAATCGCGCCAACAACGCCAGGCTCACGACCAACCATCGGCGTCATTGCATTGAACAGGTGAGTGGCGAACGTGATACCAGATTCGAAACCTTGACGCGCTTCTGCGTAAGTTGCGTTGGTGTGGCCGATAGAAACGACAACGCCAGCTTTGTGCAGGCGTTCGATGTGTTCAGGGTCGTTAAGCTCTGGAGCCAATGTTACTTTTGCAACAAGGTCACGGTTCTCACAGATAAGCTCAATCATTTCGTTGTCAGATTTACGAATGTGATCGACGCTATGGATGCCTTTTTTCGCAACGTTTAGGTAAGGGCCTTCAAGGTGCAGACCTAAAGATTGGTTTTGGTACTGGTTATGGTATTCACGAGCTGCCGTAATAACCGCACGCATATCTTCGTCTGAAGAGGTGATAAGCGTTGGTAGGAAGCTAGTACAGCCAGATTTCAGGTTTGCTTTGTGCATGATCTGCATGGTTTCTGCAGTGATCTCATCGTTAAGCATTACACCGCCACAACCATTCAGTTGTAGGTCAATGAAACCTGGGCTTAGGTTTGCTCCGTCTAGGTCGCGAAGCTCGATTCCTTCTGGCAATTCAGAGATAGGACAGACTTTTTTGATCAGTTCGTTTTCGATTACAACAGCATGATCGGTTAGAACATCACTACCAGTGTAAATTTTACAGTTACTTAGCGCGTACATAGTCAGCTAATCCTTATTTCGTGAGATCTTTTAAATTCGTTCGTTACCTAAATGCGGACTTAGTTTGCGAGCATCATTTACGTAACGATTTATCTTTTATGGGCAAACGGCTTCAAAATGATAAGCGATTTAAGTTGTTGAAAAACATATGAACAATTGATTTTTATTATACATTTAGGTCCATCAATAATGATTATTCACGGTGCTCTATAAGCCCGGAGTTACCATCTTTTTGCCTAATGATTAGATTTGGATTTTATCCATAAATGTTCATTTTTTTGAATGATAAAATAAGTTTTATGATCTCGCTAGCAAAAACCTCTGGATTTGGTAAAAACTGGTGATTAGGATCACAAATGGTAAGGTTTTAATTTGCGGGGCAAAATTAATTGAATACACTGAATAGGACTAAATTGAGCGACTAAAATAAGTTTCTCAAACGAATTCTAAAAAATCCTATAGGGGGAAACAACTGGTGAATATTCTAGGATATGCGCAGAAGCTTGGTAAGGCGTTAATGCTACCAATCGCAACGCTTCCGATTGCGGCATTGCTGCTACGTCTGGGTCAACCAGACTTACTCGATATCGCATTCATGGCATCTGCTGGTAACGCAATCTTCAGTCAACTACCATTATTGTTTGGTTTGGGTATAGCTATTGGTCTTTCTAAAGACGGTAACGGCGCAGCAGGTCTTGCTGGTGCAGTTGCTTACTTTGTTCTGACAGCAACCGCAACAAACATCGATGCTAGTGTAAATATGTCATTCTTCGGCGGTATCTTTGCAGGTATCATCGCAGGTCACTCTTACAATGCATTCCACGCGACTCGTCTTCCAGAGTGGCTAGCATTCTTCTCTGGCAAACGTCTAGTTCCTATTATGGCTGGTCTATTTGCTCTAGTTGCTGGCGCAATCTTTGGTGTTGTTTGGCCTGCTGTTCAATCTGGTCTAGATGCACTTGCTCACGCAGTTTCAACGTCTGGCGCTATCGGTCAATTTGTTTACGGTACTCTTAACCGTGCACTTATCCCAGTAGGTCTACACCATGTACTGAACTCGTACTTCTGGTTCGGTATGGGCTCTTGTCAAGAAATCATCGTTGCTGGTCAAGGCGCATTCGCTGGTATCACTCAACTTTGTGTTGACCCTGCACTGGCTAAAACACTAGTTGTTGGTCAAGAGCACACGTTCACATTCGCTAACTCTGTTACTCCAGAAATCACAACTGTTGTGAAAGAAGTGACTGAAACAGTTAAATCTGGCGACCTACACCGTTTCTTCGGTGGTGATAAAGGTGCTGGCGTATTCATGAACGGTTTCTTCCCTGTAATGATGTTTGGTCTACCAGGTGCTGCACTTGCAATGTACCTAGCTGCTCCTGCTGAAAAACGTAGCCAAGTTGGTGGCGCACTATTCTCAGTTGCATTCTGTTCATTCCTAACAGGTATCACAGAGCCGCTAGAATTCATGTTCGTATTCCTAGCTCCTGCTCTATACGCAATGCACGCTGTATTTACAGGTTTGTCTCTAGTAGTTGCTAACATGTTTGGTACTCTGCACGGTTTCGGTTTCTCTGCTGGTCTTATCGACTTCGTATTGAACTGGGGTCTAGCAACTAAACCATTCGTACTACTACTAATCGGTCTTGGCTTCGGTGCTCTATACTTCTTCACTTTCTCTTTCGCAATCCGCGCTTTCAACTTGAAATCGCCAGGTCGTGAAGATGATGACGAAGCTGTTGCAGCTCCTGCTGGCGACGCACCAAAGGGCGACCTTGCACGTCAATACCTGAAAGCTCTAGGTGGTCACGACAACCTAACTTCAATCGACGCTTGTATCACTCGTCTACGTCTAACTCTTAAAGACCGCTCTGTTGCAGATGAAGTTGTTCTTAAGAAACTTGGTGCTAAAGGTGTGGTTAAACTAGGTGAAAACAACCTACAGGTTATCCTAGGCCCACTAGCTGAAATCGTAGCTGGCGAAATGAAAGCTATTGGTGCAGGCGAAGACCTATCTGATGTAAAACTTCCACAGTAAGGGAAGTACTTAATTAAGACGTAAAGTTACTCTTAAGTAAGTGTCAAATTGAAAGCCTCCCACACGGGAGGCTTTTTTGTGCCTGCAGTTTAAGACCAGCGAACACGGTTCGTTCTATTCTTCATCGAATAGCAGAAATAATCGCAATTAACGGACGGTTCTTATTGTGCAAAGGCTAAGAATTGTGGATGATTAGCAACAATGATCTTTCTATCTTTGACTGGCGCTATAAGCGACCGTTTTCTTGGGGACGAAAGATAACTTTCTCTGACAATACTAAATACATAGAGGTGCTATAGATGAGTGAAGCTGAGGCTCGTCCATCGAATTTCATTCGCCAAATTATTGATAAAGATTTAGCGGATGGTACACACAGTAGCGTGCATACTCGTTTCCCGCCGGAGCCAAATGGCTACCTGCACATTGGTCACGCTAAATCTATTTGCTTGAACTTTGGTATTGCTCAGGACTACCAGGGACAATGTAATCTTCGTTTCGATGATACAAACCCTGAAAAAGAAGACGTTGAATACGTTGAGTCAATTAAGAATGATGTAAGCTGGTTAGGCTTCGAATGGTCTGGTGATATTTGTTACTCATCAAACTACTTCGATACGCTTTACGCTTATGCTGTGGAATTAATTAATAAAGGCTTAGCGTATGTTGACGAGCTAAGTCCTGATCAAATCCGTGAGTACCGTGGCACGCTAAAAGAGCCTGGTAAAGCGAGCCCATACCGTGACCGCAGCCCTGAAGAGAACCTAGCGTTGTTTGAAAAAATGCGTGACGGTGGCTTTGAAGAAGGTAAAGCGTGTCTACGTGCTAAGATCGACATGAGCTCTTCGTTCATGGTTATGCGCGATCCTGTTATCTACCGTGTTCGTTTTGCTCACCACCATCAAACGGCTGACAAGTGGTGCATTTACCCAATGTACGACTTTACTCACTGTATCTCTGATGCGCTGGAAGGTATTACGCACTCTATCTGTACGCTTGAATTCCAAGATAACCGTCGTTTGTACGATTGGGTTCTAGATAACATCACGATTGACTGCCAACCTCGTCAGTACGAGTTTAGCCGCCTGAATCTTGAATATACAGTGATGTCTAAGCGTAAGCTGAACCAACTTGTGGTTGAAAACCTAGTTCAAGGTTGGGATGACCCACGCATGCCTACTATTTCTGGCCTACGTCGTCGTGGTTTTACTTCAAGCTCGATTCGTGAATTCTGTAAGCGTATTGGTGTAACTAAGCAAGAGAACATGATTGAGTTCGGTTCACTTGAATCTTGCATCCGTGATGATCTGAACGAAAATGCACCTCGTGCAATGGCTGTTCTGGATCCAGTTAAGATCGTTATCGAAAACTACGAAGCAGATACAGTAGAAACGCTAACGGTTGCAAACCACCCGAACAAGCCAGAAATGGGTACTCGTGAAGTTCCATTTACACGCGAAGTTTGGATCGAACGTGACGACTTCCGTGAAGAAGCAAACAAAAAGTACAAGCGTTTGGTTCTAGGTAAAGAAGTTCGCCTGCGTGGTGCTTACGTGATCAAAGCTGAACGTATCGAAAAAGATGCAGAAGGCAACATTACGACTATCTTCTGTTCTTACGACAATGAAACATTGGGTAAGAACCCTGCAGATGGCCGCAAAGTGAAAGGCGTTATCCACTGGGTATCTGCTGATAAAGCACTGCCTGCTGAGATTCGTTTGTACGATCGTCTATTCACAGTGCCAAACCCAGCCGCTGCTGATGACTTCGCTGCAACGCTAAACCCTGAATCTCTTGTTACGCTAAATGGTTTTGTTGAACCTAGCCTAGCTGAAGGTGTAGCAGAGCAAGCGTACCAGTTTGAACGAACAGGTTACTTCTGTGTAGATTCGAAAGATTCTAAAGCAGCTGCACTAGTATTCAACCGTACGGTTGGTCTACGCGATACTTGGGGAAAAACTGAAGCTTAATCGCTAAAGTGATTCGCTTTCGATAAGCACCCTAATAAAAAACCGGCTTAGAGCCGGTTTTTTGTATCTGAATAAAGTCGTCAATTATAGAATAAGTTGCGATTAATCGTCTTATGTAGTGACCATATAAAAAACGCCGGCCTAAGCCAGCGTTCTGTATTACTACTTCGCTTTATGCGCGTCTGGATTGCCTTTGCAATCTCCGTTAATGCTTTTGCCGTACAAGTACAAACTGTGGTTTGTTAG
Organism: Vibrio sp. ZF57; assembly: GCF_001691235.1. Lineage (NCBI taxonomy): Bacteria > Pseudomonadati > Pseudomonadota > Gammaproteobacteria > Vibrionales > Vibrionaceae > Vibrio > Vibrio sp. ZF57. The sequence continues at coordinate 40,385 of NZ_MAKD01000024.1, forward strand.
TTGCACGTTGTAACGCTGAGCAATCTCTTTCTGTCTTTCTTCGATGATGTCATCAGAGAATTCGATCACTTCGCCACAATCTAAACATACAAGGTGGTCGTGGTGGTGCTGTGTAGAAAGTTCAAATACAGACTTGCCGCCTTCGAAGTGGTGACGAGTTACAATGCCAGCGTCATCGAATTGGTTAAGTACTCGATAAACGGTTGCAAGACCGATTTCTTCACCTAGGTCGATCAGCTTCTTATATAAATCTTCAGCACTAATATGTTGGCAGTCTGGCTGTTGTAATACTTCTAAAATTTTGAGCCGTGGAAGGGTCACTTTAAGACCTGCATCTTTTAGCGCTTGATTATTGTCTGACATATACTTTCCTGTTGATGATCTGCAGCAATTAACAGAATTCAATATTAATACCATTATAGTTTAGTCAGGCATAACAATAAACCACGAACTTCAAAGGGTTACTTACTGACATCACAATCTGTTTTGTAAATTGGAAGTATCTCACTTATAGTGGAGGTACGACCAGTCAAGGTGACGGTGTTTCTGATATGAACATGGAATGTTGTTATGAATAAGCAACTCGCAAAAATATATAAACCCAACATTGTAAAATTTGCTCTTAATATTTGGCCTCCCTTTTGGGGAGCGGGTATTCGAATAGCCCACATTAGCACTGACTTTAGGGTTGTTAAGACAGTACTTAAGCTACGCTGGTGGAATAAGAACGCCAATCGTACTCAATATGGCGGCAGTATCTTTTCTCTTACCGATCCCGTTTACTCATTGATGTTAATGGGAATTTTAGGTGAACGATATTATGTTTGGGATAAAGAAGCGAGCATTAACTTCATCAAGCCGGGGCAATCGGACTTGTATGCAGATTTTGAGATAAGGCAAGGGCAGCTTGACGATATCTATCGTCAGACGCAACTCGGTGAAAAGTGTTTCCCCGAATTTATTATTCACGTGAAAGATAAGCAGGGTAATGTGGTTTCAGAAATTCAACGCACCCTCTATGTAAGAAAGAAGCCGCAATTTAGAGATGATGATGAAGCATTAGAGGCTGAGTGCTAATTAATAGATTTTAAATAGCAAAAAACCTCCTATAAGGAGGTTTTTTCATATCTACATAATGGTTATTAACTGTAACAATTAACAACCACTAGAGAATTAGTCTTCTAGCTCTGCTAGGCACATCTCTTCGTGGATTTGTTTAACCCAGTTAGATACGCGCTCATCAGTTAGCTCAGGTTGACGGTCTTCATCGATACATAGACCAACGAATTGGCTGTCATCGCCTTCAACTAAACCTTTCGATGCTTCGAATTCGTAGCCTTCAGTTGATGTGTGACCTAGGATAGTACCGCCTTTCGCTTCAACGATGTCACGGATAGTACCCATAGCATCACAGAAGTATTCTGCGTAATCTTCTTGGTCGCCACAACCAAAGATAGCAACAAGCTTAGTTGAGAAATCAATAGCTTCTAGCTCTGGGAAAAAGTCATCCCAATCACATTGTGCTTCGCCGTAGTACCACGTAGGGATACCAAGCAGCAGTAGATCGAAGTTATCGATATCTTCTTTGCTGCTTTTTGCAATGTCTTGAACGTGAACGAGCTGTTTGCTCAATTGCTTTTGAATCATCTTAGCAACAGCTTCAGTGTTACCTGTATCGCTACCAAAGAAGAGACCTACACTTGCCATAGAATCATTACCTTTCATTTTGTCTGTTGTCGGTGTAATAAAGTTCGGAAGAGAATCGTTAGATCCCAGTTCCTTCCCAGCTTAGTTGGATTATCCCTTTGGCGATAAAACCCGCACAGCCAAGGAAAAGTACTAACCATACGATGCGACGACCAAATGGAGGAACATTTCCCTGCTTGAGAACGTCCTTAATTGCCATACCGATTAAAAAGAAAATCGCGGCAAACAGGAGATCTAAACCAACAGATTCGATGATGTTCATGTAGTCGTAAAGCATGGGAACCTTATATACCAATTTTGCTTGGGCGCACTATATCACTGTTGTGAGATAAAGTTAATCTGCAGTAATTACACAGCTCTCATTTATCTGCACGAAAAAGCGCAGTTAAGCGATGAATTTTCTAATTGCTCTAAGTACTTCTGCTGGTTTTTCAGCATGCAGCCAGTGACCTGTGTTGGCAATGACATGCGCTTTTGCGTTAGAAAATTGCTGCTGAACGGCTGCTTGATGTTCTGCGGTGAGGTAATCTGAATCCCCACCTTTAATGAGCAAGGTTTTGACCGAGGTTTTCTCGATCGGTTCCCAACCAATAATATGTGGGTAGTTGCTCAATAACGAAGCAACATTGAAGCGCCATTCCATGATGCCTTGCTCTGTTTTGAACAAAGATTTGGTTAAAAACTGGCGAACGCCATCGATCTCGATATGTTTTGCGAGAACCTTGAGTGCATCTGAGCGTGAAGTCGGCTCTTCTTCTATCACGGCTTGCAGGCCTGCGAATACGTTGTCGTGGCGACTCTGAGTGTACGCGACCGGAGCCATATCCAAGACAATCAATTTATGCAGCGCAAGATGTTGTGTCAGTGCCATCGCTACTTTGCCACCCATCGAGTGACCAATCACAGTGACGTCTTCTGACTTAAGATCATGCAGCAGTTGAGCCACGTCTTGTGCCATCGCTTGATAGTTATGAGTGTCACTATGGAAGGATTGACCGTGGTTGCGGAGATCGATACTAAGTACCTGATGATCGGCTTTTAGATCCCTAGCGAGCAAGCCAAGGTTGTCCAGATTACCGAATAATCCATGGATCAAAACAATGGTGTGACCCTCACCTTCAATTTTATAGTTGAGCTGTACTGACATTTTTATCTTATTCATGGTGGGTTTGACGTAGAGTATCCGCGCGGATCTCGCTATAATCCCCCAGAGTTTAAACATTGAGATTGTGAAAAGCGAATGAAAACAATTGAGGTTGATGAGGACCTATACCGTTTTATTGCGGGTCAGACAGAACGTATTGGCGAAAGCGCTTCAGATATTCTGCGCCGCTTGTTACAGGTTGATAGCCAAGGCATGGCTCCGATCGAAGAGATCGTTGAGCCAAAAGGTATCGTTGTTAGCAAAGAGGTAGGCTTTACTCCAGAGAAGTTCGATGGCGTTAAAGAAATGCGCTCACTACTAATATCAGATGAGTTTGCATCACTAAAGAAAGCCATTGATCGTTTCATGCTTGTGTTATCAACACTGCATAAAATCGACCCTTTAAGCTTTTCAGAAGCAACTCAAGTAAAAGGCCGTAAGCGCGTTTACTTTGCAGATAACGAAGCGACGTTGCTAGCAAACGGCAACACGACTAAGCCTAAAGCTATTCCACAAAGTCCTTTTTGGGTTATTACTAATAACAATACAAGCCGGAAAAGACAGATGGTTGAGCAGCTTATGAGCCGCATGAATTTCCAAGCAGAATTGATAGAAAAAGTAACAGGTTCAATTTAACGAAATCTGATTTAAACCTCATAATATCCATGGATAAGAAGATATTATGAGGTTTTTTTGTTTTAAAATTTTATATATAAGGATGTCGAAAAATGGCTATGCACCCTCGTGCTGGGCAGAAAGCTCAGCAGGAAGATCTTCATAATATCCCGGCTTTAGTTGCTAACTATTTCTTACAGCAACCGGATGCTACGAACCCAGATCATAAAGTACTTTTCGGTACTTCAGGTCACCGCGGTACAGCAGACAAATCAACATTTAACGAAAACCACATTCTAGCAATTGCACAAGCGGTTGCTGAAGTTCGTGCCGAGCAAGGTACAACTGGCCCTCTTTTCTTAGGTAAAGATACTCACGCTCTATCTGAGCCTGCGTTCTCTACGGTTATCGAAGTGCTTGTAGCGAACGGTGTTGAAGTTATTATTCAAGAAAACAACGGCTTTACTCCAACACCTGGTATCTCGCACGCGATTCTTACGCACAACCTAGTGAATGACAAAAAAGCCGACGGCATTGTTATCACGCCTTCACATAACCCACCTCAAGACGGCGGTATTAAATACAACCCGACACACGGTGGCCCAGCTGAAGCTGAACTGACTCAAGCGATTGAAGACCGTGCGAACGTGATCATTGCTGAGCAAATGCAAGGTGTTAAGCGTACGCCTATCGCACAGGCTAAACAGTCTGAGCTAGTAAAAGAAGTTGACCTAGTCGCGCCATACGTCGCTGATTTGGTTAACGTCGTGGATATGGAAGCGATCCAGAAAGCAAACATCAAGATTGGTGTTGATCCACTGGGTGGCAGCGGTATTGATTACTGGCGTCAAATTGGTAAAGCGTACAATCTAGATCTTACTCTGGTAAGTGAAGCGGTTGACCCTTCATTCCAATTCATGTCTCTAGATAAAGATGGCGTAGTTCGTATGGACTGTTCTTCTCCATACGCAATGGCAGGCTTACTGGCGCTTAAAGACGAGTACGCTCTAGCATTTGGTAACGACCCAGATTACGATCGCCACGGTATCGTGACACCTAAAGGTTTGATGAATCCAAACCACTTCTTAGCGGTTTGTATTGATTACCTATACCGTAACCGTGAAGGTTGGGGTAAAGACGTTGCTGTTGGTAAGACACTAGTATCAAGTGCATTAATCGATCGCGTAGTTTCTGACTTAGGTCGCGAACTTTGTGAAGTGCCAGTTGGTTTCAAATGGTTCGTTGATGGCTTATACAACGGCCAGTTTGGTTTTGGTGGCGAAGAGAGCGCAGGTGCTTCTTTCCTACGTAAAGACGGTACGCCTTGGTCAACAGATAAAGACGGCCTGATTCTTTGCTTGCTTGCGGCTGAGATCACAGCAGTGACAGGTAAGAACCCACAAGAATACTACGAAGAACTTGCCGCTAAACACGGTGAATCTAAGTACAACCGTATTCAAGCGGTAGCAAATGGTGCACAGAAAGACGTGCTGAAGAAACTATCTCCAGAGATGGTTTCTGCTGAGACGTTGGCTGGTGATGCAATTACTGCACGCTTAACACACGCTCCAGGTAACGGTGCTGCGATTGGTGGCTTGAAAGTGACAACTGAGAACGGCTGGTTTGCTGCTCGTCCATCAGGCACTGAAGACATCTACAAGATCTACTGTGAAAGCTTTAAGGGTGAAGAGCACCTGAAAGCAATCGAAGCAGAAGCTCAAGAGATTGTGAACCAAGTATTTGCAGCGGCTGGCCTATAATCGAATCTCGATTACTAGAGTTGCTACGTAAATAGAAGAAGGGTTGATGTGAAAGCATCAGCCCTTTTTGTTTGTGTTAGTTACGTATAAGCGGGAAAAGGTAACTGAGTTAGCTCAGACGACTAACCGTGTGGCCAACTTTGTGGCATCACAAACCAGAATTGCCCCGACTTTGTTTGCCCATGGACGAAGCGATCACCGAACTCGGTGATCGGCTGACTGCTGAAATCATCCGTCCCTGCTGCCCATTGCTCTTTGGTGAGTGGATACAGTGGTTCACTGATTAAATGAGCCTGATCTTGATAGCACCAAAAGCCGTTTACTTGGCTTGGGTTAATGTCATAGCCCAAGCATTTTGTCGGTATGTTTTGCTCTAAGAAAGGGTTGGTATACAGACGACCTTGCATCAGTAAGTGTTTTGAGTCGACATCGATTTCTGGATATTGCTCAACAAAGGCGGCAGAAGAGGACATTTCTAGTTGGTGGCTGAGCATCCTGTCGAGTTTCTTATCCAATTGGTCGTGAGAGTTGGGTCCAAACCATGTTTGTTCGTGGAGCAGATAAAACTTAATCGCCACTTCCCAATGTTCCAGCTTTTGGCTGCTCTCTTCTTTAAGAATAAAGTCGATTGCACCGAGAGTTCTGCCTTCCACATTGATCTGAATCTCGTCGTGCTTTATCGAGTAATTCGGTGAGGCAGCGATCACTTGCTCGCATAGATATTGGTAGAGGAAACCTAATCTAGGATTACCCTCATAAGTATGTGATGAGTCGATGGCATGGTTGCTAGAGAATGCACTGAGATCCGAAACCGGTGGCTTGATTTCTAGTAATGGCGGTGAGTCGATGACCCATTGGTAAAAACGTTGCAGTGCTGTCATCTCTTCCTCATAAACTCATCGTGGGGCTTTCGACATTCTACCCGTAAATTGATATAACGACGTTATTATGAAGGTAAGCTGGAAAGAAAAATGATTAACTTACAATTAGAAAAGCTACTTAACGAAAAACTGCAGCCACAGCAGATTAAAGATTACTGTCCTAATGGTCTTCAAGTTGAAGGCGCGACAGAAGTGAAGCGAATCGTTACTGGTGTAACAGCTTCTCAAGCCTTGATTGATAAAGCGGTAGAACTGAACGCAGACGCTTTGTTGGTTCATCACGGTTTCTTTTGGAAAGGTGAGTCAGAGGCAATTCGTGGCATGAAGGGCAAACGCATTCGCACTCTGATAAAGAATGACATTAACCTTTTGGGTTATCACTTACCTCTCGATATCCATCCTGAACTTGGTAACAACGCCAAACTCGCTGAACTGCTTGATATTGAAGTAGAAGGTGGCTTGGAAGGGCACCCACAATCGGTTGCTATGTTTGGTAAATTAAAAACACCAATGACAGGTACTGAATTCGCAGCAAAAATCGATCAAGCTCTAAATCGTAAACCACTGCATATCGCTCCAGAAAACCAAGACAAAATGATAACGACCGTCGGTTGGTGTACTGGTGGTGGTCAAGACTACATTGAACTTGCAGCCTCTCAAGGTATCGACGCATTTATCTCTGGTGAAATTTCTGAGCGCACAACTTACTCGGCCCGCGAGCAAGACATCCATTATTTTGCTGCAGGTCACCATGCGACAGAACGCTACGGCGTGAAGGCACTAGGTGAGTGGTTAGCAAAAGAGCACTGCTTGGATGTTGAGTTTATCGATATCGATAACCCAGTTTAAGAGCAGATGCGAGATAAGGGGTACGAGTCGAGTGTATGCGTCGTTCTCTAGAATTGAGCAGGTAACCTGTATAGTTTATCTGCTCGCTTAAGGAGATCCCCAACTCATTCGTCCCTCGTTCTTGGGGATGACGGGGTTGAGAGCGTACAAAAGAAAAGGGGTTGATGTTCTCACATCAACCCCTTTTAACATTATGATCTATAGCAACTATTCACGTTCGTGAAGTGCTTTAAAGTCACGTTGTTCTTCACCAGTATATAGCTGACGAGGACGACCGATACGGTTCGTCGGATCGCTGTGCATTTCGTTCCAGTGAGCAATCCAACCGATGGTACGAGACATCGCGAAGATTACTGTAAACATAGATACTGGAATACCGATTGCTTTCAGAATGATACCTGAGTAGAAATCTACGTTCGGGTATAGCTTCTTAGAAACAAAGTACTCATCAGAAAGAGCGATACGCTCAAGTTCCATCGCTACGTCTAGTAGTGGATCTTGGATGTTTAGCTCTTTAAGCACTTCGTGACACGCTTCGCGCATTACTGTTGCACGTGGGTCGTAGTTCTTGTAAACACGGTGACCGAAGCCCATCAAACGGAATGGGTCATCTTTGTCTTTTGCTTTCGCAACGTATTCTTCAATGTTATCTACGCTACCGATCTCTTCAAGCATGCGCAGACAAGCTTCGTTTGCACCGCCGTGAGCTGGGCCCCAAAGTGATGCGATACCTGCTGCGATACACGCAAACGGGTTAGCACCAGATGAACCAGCAAGACGCACTGTAGACGTAGAAGCGTTCTGTTCGTGGTCAGCATGTAGAGTGAAAATCTTATCCATTGCACGAGCAACGATAGGGTTCACTTCATACTCTTCACATGGGTTTGCAAACATCATGTGTAAGAAGTTTTCTGCGTAGCCTAGGTCGTTACGTGGGTAGATAAACGGCTGACCGATTGAATATTTGTAACACATTGCAGCCAGTGTTGGCATTTTTGAAATCAGGCGGTATGCCGCAATTTCACGGTGTGTATCGTTGTTGACATCAAGTGAGTCGTGGTAGAACGCCGCTAGAGCGCCTACAACACCACACATTACAGCCATAGGGTGAGCGTCACGACGGAAGCCGTGGAAGAAACTAGCGATTTGCTCGTGCACCATAGTGTGACGTGTCACGGTAGTCTTGAACTTTTCGTACTCAGCTCTAGATGGGGCTTCACCGTAAAGAAGTATGTAACATACTTCTAAGTAATCAGCGTTATTGGCAAGTTGGTCGATTGGATAACCACGATGTAAAAGAATGCCTTTTCCACCGTCAATAAAAGTGATTTGAGACTCACAGGATGCAGTGGCAAGAAAACCAGGGTCAAAAGTGAAAAAACCATTAGAACCTAGTGTACGAACATCGATCACTGGAGTACCAAGTACACCTTCTGTAATCGGCAGCTCGATTGGCGCTTGACCTTCAATGTGAAGGGTAGCTTTCTTATCCGCCATAACAATCTCCTTTGTTTATTATTTAATCCGTCCAGGATGTTTATGTGCCATTTTTTTACTGGTCTTACGTGGGAAAGTCAATTTTTCTGAAGCTTTGTGTGCACTTGTTAGTGTTTTTTACATTAAATTCGTTAAAAATCTGGTCTGTGTAGCATTATTTGTTACATCAATTGTATTAGAATGTTGCCAGTCGTATAGTGACGCTGAAAAGTTTGGTTAAAACCTTATAAATGCAAGGCTAAGAAGAAATGTGAGGTGTCTTTCTTAATCGAGCAGTTAACAATTATTTTACAATTATCTAAGGCTCAACTTCGGTTATTTGTTAAGTTAATGTTAAATTTTGAAGGTTTACAATCAAATTTTGTCCATAACAATATCATAAGGTTATTTAATGACCATAATGCTCAATGGAGCTGAGTGAGCAAGCCCGTGAAAGAAAGAAAGACAAGACCTGTTAATTTAGATTTACAGACCATCCACTTTCCAATCACAGCAATAGCTTCCATCCTACACCGTGTGTCTGGGGTGATAACTTTTGTCGCGATTGGAATTTTGCTTTGGTTACTATCCATTTCCCTCTCATCCCCAGTAGGCTTTGCCGAAGCTAGCGACATTGTCGATGGTTTCTTCGTGAAGTTTATTCTGTGGGGCATTTTAACCGCTTTGGCTTACCACATTGCTGGTGGTATTCGTCACCTTCTTATGGACCTTGGTCACTTTGAAGAGCTGGAATCTGGCGCGAAGAGCGCTAAGGTTGCATTCGCAGCAACAGCGGTATTGTCTCTACTAGCGGGGATCTTAGTATGGTAAACAACGTTTCTACTTTTGGTCGTAATGGTGTCCACGATTATCTATTGATTCGTGCTACTGCCATCATTATGACGCTTTACACTATCTACCTAGTTAGCTTTTGTGCTTTCTCTGGTGATATCTCTTACGCATCTTGGACGCAATTCTTTGGTGGAACCTTCACTAAAGTCTTCACCATGTTAGCGCTTACTTCTGTTTTGGTTCACGCGTGGATCGGCCTATGGCAAGTACTAACTGACTACATCAAATGCGCAAAACTGCGTGTTGGTCTTCAAGTCGGTGTTGTTGCAGTTCTTCTTGGATATTTCTTCTCTGGTCTGTTTATTTTGTGGGGTGCGTAAGTGACTATTCCTGTTCGTGAGTTTGATGCCGTAGTGATCGGCGCTGGTGGTGCAGGTATGCGTGCCGCACTGCAAATTTCTGAGCAAGGCCTTTCTTGTGCATTGCTTTCTAAAGTTTTCCCTACTCGTTCTCATACGGTTTCAGCGCAAGGCGGCATCACTGTTGCTCTTGGTAACGCGCATGAAGACCATTGGGAACAACATATGTATGACACAGTAAAAGGTTCTGATTACATCGGTGACCAAGACGCTATCGAATACATGTGTAAAAACGGTCCTGAGTCGGTAATCGAACTCGAAAAAATGGGCCTGCCTTTCTCTCGTTTTGAGAACGGTACTATTTACCAGCGTCCTTTCGGTGGTCAATCTAAAAACTTTGGTGGTGAGCAAGCGGCTCGTACCGCAGCTGCAGCCGACCGTACTGGTCACGCACTGCTTCATACGCTTTACCAACAAAACATTAAACACAAAACGACGGTTTTCTCTGAGTGGTATGCACTGGATCTTGTTAAAAACGAAGATGGTGCAATTTTAGGTACTACCGCGCTTTGTATGGAAACGGGCGAGGTTTGCTACTTCAAAGCGAAGGCAACAATCCTTGCGACTGGTGGTGCTGGTCGTATCTACGCATCAACAACCAATGCACACATTAACACTGGTGACGGTGTTGGTATGGCGATTCGTGCTGGCGTTCCTATGCAAGACATCGAAATGTGGCAGTTCCACCCGACGGGTATCGCTGGTGCAGGTGTATTGGTAACGGAAGGTTGTCGTGGTGAAGGTGGTTACCTTCTCAATAAAGACGGCGAACGCTTCATGGAACGTTACGCACCAAACGCTAAAGACTTAGCGGGTCGTGATGTTGTTGCTCGTTCAATGATGGTTGAAATTCGTGAAGGTCGCGGTTGCGATGGCCCTTGGGGTCCACACATCAAGCTTAAGCTTGATCATCTAGGTAAAGAGACACTTGAATCTCGTCTTCCTGGTGTATGTGAACTTTCTCGTACCTTTGCTCACGTTGATCCAGTGAAAGAGCCAATCCCAGTAATCCCTACATGTCACTACATGATGGGTGGTGTTCCAACACAAGTTTCTGGTCAAGCTATTAAGCAAACCGAAGACGGCAACGATGTTGAAATCCAAGGTCTCTTTGCTTGTGGTGAAATCGCATCAGTATCAGTACATGGTGCCAACCGTCTAGGTGGTAACTCACTGCTTGATTTAGTGGTATTTGGTCGTGCGACAGGTCTACACCTAGGTGAGACACTGAAGAAGCAAGACGAAGCGAAACCTGCAACTGAAGCTGACATTGAGCGTTCACTAGAGCGTTACAACCGTTGGGAAAACAGCACAGACGGCGAAGATCCAGCGCAAATCCGTAAAGATCTTCAGCAATGTATGCAGAACAACTTCTCAGTATTCCGTGAAGGCAAAGCAATGGCTGAAGGCCTAGAAGAGCTAAAAGCGATTCGCGAGCGTCTGAAAAATGCACACCTATCTGATAAGTCTACAGAGTTCAACACTCAACGTATCGAGTGTCTAGAGCTTGAAAACTTGATGGAAACGGCATTCGCAACGGCTGTTGCTGCAAATTTCCGTACAGAGAGCCGTGGCGCACACGCTCGATTCGATTTCCCTGACCGTGATGATGAGCAATGGCTATGCCACTCACTTTACAACCCAGAGTCAGAGAGCATGACTAAGCGTGGTGTAAACATGGAACCTATCCATCGTGAAGCGTTCCCACCAAAAGCACGTACGTACTAAGGAGATATGACCATGAAACTGAATTTCTCTTTATATCGTTACAATCCAGATGTCGACCAGAAACCTTATATGAAGGAATACACTCTAGAAGTGGATGAAGGTTCAGACATGATGCTTTTGGATGCGCTTATTCTGTTGAAAGAGCAAGATCCAACAATCTCATTCCGTCGCTCATGCCGTGAAGGTGTATGTGGCTCGGATGGTTTGAACATGAACGGTAAAAATGGCCTAGCGTGTATCACGCCATTGTCTGCGCTTTCGGGCCAAGACAAGATTGTGATTCGCCCACTGCCTGGCTTACCCGTTGTTCGTGACCTGATTGTAGACATGACTCAGTTCTACGATAACTACGAAAAAGTGAAGCCATTCTTAGTGTCTGATGGCAATGTGCCACCGGCTCGTGAAAACTTACAAAGCCCTGATGAGCGTGCTCATTTAGATGGATTGTACGAATGTATCATGTGTGCATGTTGTACAACGTCATGCCCATCATTCTGGTGGAACCCTGACAAATTCATCGGACCAGCAGGCCTGCTTGCAGCGTACCGTTGGCTAATTGATAGCCGAGATACAGCGACAGACGAACGTTTGTCCGATCTTGATGATGCATTTAGCGTTTTTCGTTGCCATGGCATCATGAATTGTGTAAGTGTTTGTCCTAAGGGATTAAATCCGACGAAAGCTATTGGTCACATCAAGACCATGCTAGTGAATCGTTCGGTTTAAGTTATATAAAAATTGCCGCCCTAGAAGTTTTGGGGCGGCCTTTTAATAGCTCGGCATAGACCGCAGCAAACGTGAAAACTACTGGTTAAGGGAAAATATGCACAACGGCGTGATGAAGGCATGGCTCGAGTCTTCACACTTGGCTGGCGCCAATGCAACGTACGTAGAAGAACTCTATGAACTGTATCTAAGTGACCCAGATTCGGTAAGTGACGAATGGAGAAGTGTTTTTGAAGAACTGCCTGTGCAAGCTTCAGAGACAGTGGAACAACCACACTCTCGTGTTCGTGAATACTTCCGTCGACTCGCTCAAGAAACAAAGCATTACAGTGTCCAAGTTAGTGATCCAGATGTCGATGCGAAACAAGTAAAGGTTCTGCAACTTATTAATGCCTATCGATTCCGAGGGCATCAAGCAGCAAATCTAGACCCCCTAGGTTTATGGAAAAGAGCGACAGTTGATGAACTGGACCCTTCTTTCCACACTCTTACCGAAGATGACCTCAATGAGACGTTCAACGTCGGCTCTTACGCCATTGGCCAAGAGACGATGGTGCTTAAAGATCTCTACAAATCTCTAAAGCAAACGTATTGTGGCTCTATTGGTGCTGAATACATGCACATGACAAATACAGAGCAAAAGCGTTGGATCCAACAACGTTTAGAGTCTGTATCTGGTCAACCCTCTTTCAACAAAGAAGAAAAGCAAGCTTTCCTAGAAGAGCTAACTGCTGCTGAAGGTCTTGAGCGCTATCTTGGTGCGAAATTCCCAGGCGCAAAACGCTTCTCGTTGGAAGGTGGTGATGCTCTTATCCCAATGACGAAAGAAATTATTCGTCATGCTGGCGGACAAGGCATGCGTGAAGTTGTTGTTGGTATGGCTCACCGTGGTCGTCTAAACATGTTGGTCAACGTGCTTGGTAAAAAGCCACAAGACCTGTTTGACGAGTTTGCGGGCAAGCACGATGACACGTGGGGTACTGGTGATGTGAAATACCACCAAGGCTTCTCTGCGGACTTCGCAACGCCAGGCGGCAACGTTCACTTAGCACTAGCATTTAACCCATCTCACTTAGAAATCGTAAACCCGGTAGTTATCGGTTCAGTACGTGCACGTCAAGATCGCCTTGGTGATAATGATGGTAGCCGTGTACTTCCAATTACTATCCACGGTGACTCAGCTATCGCTGGTCAGGGTGTAGTACAAGAGACGTTTAACATGTCTCAAGCTCGTGGTTTCTGTGTAGGTGGTACGGTTCGTATCGTTGTAAACAACCAAGTTGGTTTTACAACGTCTAACCCTCGCGATACACGCTCTACGATGTACTGTACCGATATCGCGAAGATGGTTCAGGCTCCGATTTTCCACGTTAACTCTGATGATCCAGAAGCGGTTGCGTTTGTTGCGCGTCTTGCATTGGATTACCGTAATACGTTTAAGCGTGATGTTGTTATTGATTTGGTTTGTTACCGTCGCCACGGTCACAATGAAGCCGATGAGCCGAATGCAACACAGCCTTTGATGTACCAAAAAATCAAGAAGCACCCAACACCACGTAAGCTTTACGCTGACGTGCTAATGGAGCGCGGTGAGTTTGGTATTGATACAGCAACTCAGCTAGTTAACGAATATCGTGATGCACTTGATCACGGTGAAGTTGTGGTTAAAGAGTGGCGTCCAATGGCACTTCACTCAGTAGACTGGTCTCCTTACCTAGGTCACGACTGGAACATCGAGTGGGATAACAAGATTGATATCGAGCGCCTGAAAGAGCTTGGTACCAAACTTTGTCAATACCCGGACAGCCACAAGCTGCAAAGCCGAGTAAATAAACTGTACAACGATCGTACTGCCATGGTGAATGGTGAGAAACAAGTCGATTGGGGTATGGCTGAAACTCTGGCATACGCAACACTTGTTGACGACGGTAAGCGTATTCGTATCTCAGGCCAAGATTCAGGTCGTGGTACGTTCTTCCACCGTCACTCAGTACTGCACAATCAATCAGATGCAAGCACGTATGTTCCTCTTGCGAACATTCATGATAAACAAGGGCCATTCCAAGTGTTTGACTCTGTGTTATCTGAAGAAGCGGTACTCGCATTTGAGTATGGTTACGCGACAGCAGAGCCAAGCGGTCTAACCCTTTGGGAAGCTCAATTTGGTGACTTCGCAAACGGTGCACAAGTTGTTATCGACCAATTCATTTCATCAGGTGAGCAAAAGTGGGCACGTCTATGTGGTCTAACTATGCTGCTTCCTCACGGTTATGAAGGCCAAGGCCCAGAGCACTCTTCTGCACGTCTTGAGCGTTACCTTCAGTTATGTGCTGAACAAAACATGCAGGTTGTTGTTCCTTCAACACCAGCTCAGGTTTACCACATGATTCGCCGTCAGGTTGTTCGACCAATGCGTCGTCCACTGATTGTAATGTCACCTAAGTCATTGCTTCGTCACCCTCTGTGTACTTCTTCTCTTGAAGATTTGGCAGAAGGCACGTTCCAACCAGCTATCGCAGAAATTGATGATCTGGCTCCTGAGAACGTAAAACGCGTCGTGTTCTGTTCAGGTAAGGTTTACTTTGACCTGCTTGACCAAAGACGTAAGAACGAGCAAGACGATGTCGCTATTGTACGTATTGAGCAACTTTACCCGTTCCCTTATGAGGACGTGAGAGCTGCCATCGCACAGTACACAAATGTAGTCGATTACGTTTGGTGTCAAGAAGAGCCACAAAACCAAGGTGCTTGGTACAGTAGCCAACATAATTTCCGAGCTGCTATCCCAGTAGGTGCTGATATTCAATACGCAGGTCGTCCTGCATCAGCATCACCAGCTGTTGGCTATATGTCAGTACACTTGAAACAACAAAAAGCGTTAGTTGACGACGCTTTGACCCTACTTAAGAACTAGAAGTAAAAGGAAAATACGCACATGACAATTGAAATTCTGGTTCCAGATTTACCTGAATCTGTGGCTGATGCAACAGTTGCTACTTGGCACAAAAAACCGGGCGAAGCGGTTGCACGTGATGAAGTCATTGTAGATATCGAAACAGATAAAGTAGTTCTAGAAGTACCGGCTCCTGAAGCGGGTGTTCTGGAAGCTATCATCGAAGAAGAGGGTGCTACGGTACTTTCTAAGCAGCTTTTGGCTAAAATCAAGCCGGGTGCTGTCGCTGGTGAACCAACGAAAGACACCACTGAAGATACAGAAGCATCTCCTGATAAGCGCCATAAAGCTGCGCTAACAGAAGAGAACAACGACGCGCTAAGCCCAGCTGTTCGTCGCCTGCTTGCTGAGCACAACCTACAACCAGCTGACGTTAAAGGCACTGGTGTTGGTGGTCGTATTACTCGTGAAGACATCGACGCACACCTAGCAGCAGCGAAAGCGGCTCCGGCAGCAGCATCTGCACCAGCAGTTGAAGCGCCAGCAGCGGCTCGCAGCCAAAAACGCGTGCCTATGACTCGCCTGCGTAAGACAGTTGCAAACCGTCTTCTAGAAGCGAAAAACAGCACAGCAATGCTGACTACTTTCAACGAAGTGAACATGAAGCCAATCATGGACCTTCGTAAGCAGTACAAAGACCAATTCGAGAAACGTCACGATACGCGTCTTGGCTTCATGTCTTTCTACGTGAAAGCAGTAACAGAAGCACTGAAGCGTTTCCCAGAAGTGAACGCTTCTATTGATGGTACAGATATCGTTTACCACAACTACTTCGACATCAGCATGGCGGTATCTACGCCACGTGGTCTAGTGACTCCAGTACTCAAAGACTGTGACACACTAGGTTTCGCTGATATCGAAAAAGGCATCAAAGAGCTAGCAATCAAAGGTCGTGACGGCAAGCTAACGGTTGATGAACTGATGGGCGGCAACTTCACTATCACAAACGGTGGTGTATTTGGTTCTCTAATGTCTACGCCAATCATCAACCCGCCTCAAGCGGCAATTTTGGGTATGCACAAAATCCAAGACCGTCCAATGGCTGTTGATGGCAAGGTAGAGATTCTACCAATGATGTACCTAGCGCTTTCTTACGACCACCGTCTAATCGATGGCCGTGAATCAGTTGGCTTCCTAGTGACCATCAAAGAGCTTCTAGAAGATCCTGCACGTCTGCTATTAGACGTTTAGTATCGCTAAAACGTCTAGTTAACCCCGTTAGCTAGACGTAAAAAGTTTCAAAGGCTAGGCTGCTCAACGTCTGGCCTTCAATTGAACTGTAAAGCCATTAGAAAATGGACAGCAGTTGTTTTGAGAAGACCCTACAGACGTAACACAGGAAACTGTGTCGTTATGGAAATAATAATCCCTTAAGGGAAAATAAACGGAATATCAAAATGAATTTGCATGAATACCAAGCCAAACAGCTGTTTGCAGAATTCGGTTTGCCTGTACCAGAAGGTTTCGCATGTGATACTGCACAAGAAGCTTTCGAAGCTGCAGGTCGTATCAGTACAGCCAAGAAAGTCGTTAAGTGTCAAGTACACGCTGGTGGCCGCGGTAAAGCGGGCGGCGTAGAGCTACATGACACCAAAGAAGGCGTTAAAGAGTTTGCACAAAAGTGGCTAGGTAAAAACCTAGTGACTTACCAAACAGACGCTAATGGTCAGCCTGTAACTAAGATCCTAGTTGAAGAAGCATCAAACATTGCTAACGAACTTTACCTAGGTGCTGTTGTTGACCGCGCAACGCGTAAAATTGTATTCATGGCGTCAACTGAAGGCGGTGTGGACATTGAGAAAATCGCTGAAGAAACTCCAGAGTTGATTCACCAATCAGCGATCGATCCTCTAGTAGGCCCTCAAGCTTACCAAGGCCGTGAACTGGCGTTCAAACTTGGTCTAGTTGGCGATCAAATCAAACAGTTCGTTAAGATCTTCATGGGTCTTGGCAAAATGTTCTCTCAGTACGACCTAGCTCTACTAGAAATCAACCCGCTTGTAATTACTGGCGAAGGCAACCTGCTTTGTCTAGACGGCAAGATCAACATCGACTCAAACGCGATGTACCGTCAGCCTAAACTACGTGAAATGCACGATCCATCTCAAGAAGATGAGCGCGAAGCACACGCAGCACAGTGGGAACTGAACTACGTAGCACTAGATGGTAACGTTGGCTGTATGGTTAACGGTGCAGGCCTTGCGATGGGTACGATGGATATCGTAAACCTACACGGCGGCAAGCCAGCAAACTTCCTTGATGTAGGCGGCGGCGCGACAAAAGAACGTGTAGCTGAAGCATTCAAGATCATCCTTTCTGATGACAATGTTAAAGCAGTACTCGTAAACATTTTCGGTGGCATCGTTCGTTGTGACATGATCGCTGAAGGTATTATCGGTGCAGTTAAAGAAGTCGGCGTAACAGTTCCTGTAGTTGTTCGTCTAGAAGGTACAAACGCAGACCTAGGTCGCGAAGTACTTGCTAATTCTGATGTTGATATCATTGCAGCTGAATCTCTAACAGATGCTGCTCAGAAAGTTGTTGCTGCTGCGGAGGCTAAATAATGTCTGTATTAATTAACAAAGACACTAAAGTAATCTGTCAGGGTTTCACTGGCGGTCAAGGTACATTCCACTCAGACCAAGCTATCGCATACGGTACGCAAATGGTTGGTGGTGTTTCACCTGGTAAAGGTGGTCAAACTCACCTAGGCCTTCCAGTATTCAACACAGTACGTGAAGCGGTAGAAGTAACTGGCGCAACAGCAACAGTTATCTACGTACCAGCTCCTTTCTGTAAAGATGCAATCCTAGAAGCGATTGATGCAGGTATCGAACTGATCGTAACGATCACTGAAGGTATCCCTACAACAGATATGATCGACGTTAAAGTGAAGCTAGAAGAAACTGGCGTTCGCATGATCGGTCCTAACTGTCCAGGTCTTATCACTCCAGACGAGTGTAAGATTGGTATCATGCCTGGTCATATCCACAAGAAGGGTAAAGTAGGTATCGTATCTCGTTCAGGTACTCTGACATACGAAGCAGTTAAGCAAACAACAGATGAAGGCTTTGGTCAGTCTACATGTGTTGGTATCGGTGGTGACCCTATCCCAGGTTCAAACTTCATTGATATCTTGAAACTTTTCCAAGAAGACCCAGAAACTGAAGCAATCGTAATGATTGGTGAAATCGGTGGTACTGCGGAAGAAGAAGCGGCTGAGTTCATCAAAGCAAACGTAACTAAGCCAGTTGTATCTTACATCGCTGGTGTTACTGCTCCTCCGGGCAAGCGTATGGGCCACGCAGGCGCAATCATCTCTGGCGGTAAAGGTACTGCTGAAGATAAATTCGCAGCACTAGAAGCAGCAGGCGTTAAGACTGTTAAGTCTCTTGCTGACATCGGTAAAGGCCTACGTGAAATCACGGGTTGGTAATCAGCTGGCTTTTATCGATTGAGATAGAAGTTAACTGAACGATATTAAAAAGGCTTGGTCACTGACCAAGCCTTTTTTATGTTCTCGGGATACGAGATTAGAAATCGTCCTGCTAAGTGCTAAGTGCTAAGCTCGGCTTCTAACCATTTGAGATAGCATAAACATTGCTGCAGCACTGATAACCACAGACGGGCCAGCGGGCGTATCATAGAACCAAGACAAGCTTAATCCACCGAATACAGCGATAGAGCCAATAATTGATGCAAGGAAGGCCATCTGCTCAGGTGTGCTCGAGAACTTCCTTGCCGTTGCTGCAGGAATAATCAGTAGCGATGTCATGATTAACGCACCAACAAACTTCATACCTACAGCAATCACGATACCGACCAATAGCATCAGAATCAGACGCATTAAATCAATGTTGATGCCATCAACCGCCGCGAGATCTTCGTTAACCGTCGTTGATAGTAGTGGTCGCCAAAAGATAGCAAGTACTAATCCAATTACAGCAGCACCCGCATAGATGAACACTAAATCCGTTGGAGATACTGCCAGCAAGTCACCAAATAGGTAGCTCATTAGGTCAACACGAACGTTATCTAAGAAACTGACAGCAACCAAACCAAGTGATAGCGCACTGTGCGCCAAAATACCGAGTAGGGTATCGGTCGCGACCAGCTTTTGTTTTTGTAAAGTCACTAGCAACACGGCCAGCATCAAACAACAAATCAGCAGCGCGAAATACAAGTTAATGTTGAACAGAAAGCCAAGTGCTAAGCCCATCAAAGAAGCGTGAGCAAGCGTGTCACCAAAGTAAGCCATCTTACGCCACACCACGAATGAACCTAGTGGGCCTGCAATTAGTGCAATACCCAAACCCGCCAAAATAGAGGGAAGAAGAAACTCAAGCATTAGTGGTGTCCGTGTTTATGGTTTGAACATTCATGCACGTCGCCTTCGACAGGCTGGCCTGCGAGATCATGATGGTGATGTTCGTGTTGGTGATGATAAAACGCTAGCGTCTCTTGGGTCGCGGTGCCAAAGAGCGCAATATACGAAGGATGGTGTTTGATGTCTGCAGGTGCGCCTGAGCAACAGATGTGGTGGTGTAAACAGATAACATCGTCTGTTTTTGCCATCACTAAATGCAGATCGTGTGAAACCATAAATACGGCACAACCAAAGCGGTGGCGAATGGTGTCAATCAAGTCATACAGGTCTATTTGCCCTTGAACGTCGACGCCTTGAGCCGGTTCATCGAGAACCAGTAGATCTGGTCTTCTTAGCAATGAACGAGCAATGAGCACACGTTGGTTTTCTCCGCCAGATAGCTGGTGCATGTTACTCTTCTGCAGATGTTCAGCACCAACGAGCTTCAATGCTTCAAGGATCTCTTGCTGACTGAAATTGCCAGTGAGTTTTAGAAAACGCTCTACGTTGAGCGGTAGGGAATCATTGAGCTTTAATTTTTGTGGTACATAGCCAATTTTCAGTTTTTTAGCTTTTGTTATTGTGCCTGAAAATTTGGTCTGTAAACCCAGTACCACTTTTACTAATGTCGACTTTCCTGCACCGTTTGGCCCAATCAGGGTGGTGATTCTGCCGCGCTCTAAATTTAGAGAGATGTTGTCTAGAACTTTTCGACCGTCAAATTCGACGCTCACAGAATCTAGTTGGATTAAGTTATCCATGAATAGAACTCATTTGCAATTCGCTAATGTTATAATGTAACATTTACCTCAAGCCTAAGCTACTTTTCTATTATCGAGGGATTATGTCACGTTCATCTTTTATACTTGCTACTTTGCTTTTAGCGCCAAGTGTCGCAAGTGCCAATACTATTCTAACAAGCTTTAAACCAATTCAAATGATTGTGACAGAATTAACGCAAGGCGTTAGTGAGCCGGATGTGTTGATGAACAGCAATGCTTCGCCGCATGATTATGCGCTTAAGCCATCGGATGTCAAAAAAGTTCATAGTGCCGATATGGTCATCTGGTTCGGCCCTGACCTAGAAGCCTTTCTGACTAAGGTGATTGGTTCAAAAGAAAATGTTATCAAGATCAGTGATATTCCCGGAATCAACTTGCGAGAGTTCGGACACGAAGAGCATGACCACGATGCACATGAAGGGCACCACCACGGTAGCCATGACCCGCATTTTTGGTTAGGTATCGAGCAAGTTGAAGTAGCTGCAAAATACATCTCAGCTAAGTTGATTGAATCTGATCCAGACAACGCAATGGCGTACCAAGAGAATCTCGATTCATTCCTGATTGCATTGAAAGAGAAGCAACAGTCTATTCGAGATCAACTTGCACCCGTGAAAGACAAAGGTTACTACGTTTTTCATGACGCGTATGGTTACTTTGAGCAAGAGTTTGAGCTAAATAACTTAGGTCACTTTACGGTGAGCCCAGAGCGTAAGCCGGGTGCAAAAAGCCTGATCGCTATTAAGAAAACGATAGTACGTGAAAACGTTCAATGTGTGTTTTCTGAGCCTCAATTCACTCCTGCTGTGATTGAATCAGTGACGCGCGGAAGTAACGCAAAACAAGGTCAGCTTGACCCTATCGGTTCAACAGTTGAAGTGAAGAGTGGAAGCTATTTCGATTTTCTTCAGCAACTTACAGATAGCTATACAAGTTGCTTAGACGAGAAGTAAGTCATAAACGAGTATTCTTTACTCTACTTTGCTCTCGTTAATTTATGAATCATGCCGCTTTTTGCGGCATTTTCGTGACCGCTAAGATAAAACCTCCTAACAAATAACAAACCTCCTTTCTCCTTTTCTAATTTCCGCTAAAATGGAAAGATAATAATAAGCACAAAAAAACTCAGTTTTTGGTTTAGCAACGATAAGACGTTGTGGTACCCAAAATTTCATGTGTTGTTGCTGTTCAGGATTAAGAGTTGTATCGAATTATCTTCAAAATGTTCATGTTAATGAGCATTTCATTTAGCGTTCTAGCGGTAAATACCTCGCCCTCCGTTTTCTATCCTTTGCCCGCTCAAGCGCAAGGGAATTTCCTTGCGGCTAAAAACTTGTATTTAGGTGCCGGAGGTGGGCTCTGGGTTCATGATGTGCATGGAAAAGTACTCTTTTACGATGGTCGAACTCTATTCCCTCGCAAGGGAAGCTTACTGCAATTTTCTTCGGAAAGAGTCGCCTTTCTGAACGATGAGTTTTGGACATTTTTCGACAATGAGGTCTATCGACATAACCCTGGAATTGGCAACGAATTGGCGTTTAGCCTAAGTCCCGGCGCTGAAATAGCGAATATCGGTGCATCAGGCGATTATATTTGGGTTACTGACGGCAGTAATTTCTATACCTACAACACTCAATCTTTAGAATTCAACACCTACTCTCTACTTAAACTGTACCGATACAATAACAGCAGTGACATTGCGATTAACGACGCTGAGTGGGTACTATCAAAGTGGGTGCTAGCGACCAGTTCTGGCGTTTACCTTTCAGAGAATCAAGAGTTTACCCATGTCACCGCATCAGACAAAAACCATATTGAGACGGTTTATTTTTCGAATGCTCGACGTGAGTTAGTGATCGGTACTTTAAATGGTGCTGTGATTGTTGATCTCGCGAACCCAGACAAAGAGACCATCGTTAAAGGGTCGCATGTTCTCTCGTTGGCCGAAACTTCGGACCAGTATTGGATTGGTACAGAGCACGGCCTTATTAGCTACAACTTTATTACGGGACAAATTACTCGATTCGAACAAGCCGCTAGTCAAGACTTCTCGTTACCGGGTGAGAAAATATATTCGTTGATAAACGATCATGCTGGTGGTATGTGGGTTGCGACAAACAACGGTATCCGATACTTCTCACTGTTCAGCAAAACCTTCTCGAGAACACCCCTAACTGGAATGGGCATGCATTCGAGTAGTGTGGTGATCAATAAAGTACTGCCTGTCAGTGACCAGTTATCTTGGGTCGCGTCTTCAATGGGGCTCTACTTGGTTGATTCTGAAAGTGAAGAGAACCCAATTCGTGTTTACTCTAACCCTGTTAATGATTTTGAGATCTTTGGCTCTTCCATTTGGTTGGCGACCGAACAAGGTATCATCAGTCTAAATACGGAAACACTACAACCCGAAGCCCTTGATTTACCAAGGCCAATTGAGGGAGTGCGTGTTGAAAACCTTGCGCTTCAAGCCGATAACGTTCTTTGGATGACCTCTGGGCAAAACCTCTATTCGTTATCTATCGAAACCATGAAACTGACGAGTTATGGCACTGACTGGTTAGTCGACAAGTTCTTGCCTGCGAAGATCACCGCTCTCAATGTAGGCTTGCTAGGTCGCATCTATATAGGAACGGATCATGGCTTCTACTCGTTCATTGATAAACGAATTAGCTTTAGTCGTTCCAGCGAACGGTTTGGCAAAGTCGTCGATATTGAAAAAGCGAAGGATGGAGCGCAGTGGTTTGCGAGCAGTTATGGCGTGTATCGAATCCCGGATGACAGCTCTATTATTCAAGAAATCACTCTTGTTGAAGACAATATTAGCCCCAACTGCCTGATAAGCGATGACAATGGTGTTTGGTTAGGCTCTTCGAAAGGCATCAGTTATTACGGATTGGATGGGCAACTGCATAAACACATAGGTTCGCCATTTGGTTTGATCACCAATGAACTGGCGGCAGGAGCGTGTGCTCTTTTTTACAGTCAAGATAGCCAACCTTCGAGGCTTGTTTTCGGCTCAAAGTATGGTGTAGTCAGCGCGTTATCTAACGAGTTACTGGTATCAACTACACCTCATAGCCGTGCCTTGTTGAGTAAGATAAGTGTCGACCAACAAACGGTATCACTTGGCGGGAAAACGGCAGAGCTGGATGAGATTCCTTATGGTTCATCGATGGGGTTTAAGCTAGGTATCTTACCAGCAACGTTCGCACCTGCGATGGAATACCGACTGAGCGACGATGAACCTTGGAGTGAGTTTGAAGGGGGCTTGTTAACGCTCGATCATCTTCTTCCAGGGGATTACACACTTGAAGTGAAGCCGGTTAAAGGCTCCCATTATCGCTTTGTGTCAACCAATCAAAGCTTCTCGATTGCGGAGCCTTGGTATCTGACCAATTGGGCTGCAGCAAGCTCTCTGATATTACTGATTGGCGTTGTGACTATCTTAGTCTTTTGGCGTTCGCGTTATGTCACTTTTGCCAACCGGCACTTAAAAGCGCAAGTTGCACTGAAGACAGACCAATTGAGGCACCAAAGCCGGATATTACTCGCCACTAATCAACAGCTTAAAAAGCAGCTATCCGTGAAGAATGCGCTTGTGTCTCACACTGCCAATGAACTCTCTTCTGAAGTGAATCATATTGCTGCGATGCTCCCGAATTGGAATGACGAGCTCGGGAAGTCGCCGATTCTAACCTTGAAAAATGGCTTAGCTCAATTGAGTAATACGCCTCAAGGAGAAGGGCAAGTTTGTTACGATATAATTTTAATCTTAGAGGTGGTACTCAAAGCTTGGCAGGATGACTTAACCAAAGCCGGTATTGAACTGGATATTAAAGTCGAAACAAAACAACGATATGTCTCGTTGCTGTATTTTAATCTCGATATTATCTTCAATAGCTTGGTTGCGAGCATCATCAAGAGAAACTTTAAGTCGCAGAGTATGGTGGTTCTGGTTGAAGAGGTTAAGGAGCATCTTGTTGTGACCATTCGAGATCATGGGATGCCTTTCCCTAAACTGGCATCAAGCATGGGTGACAATACCGGAAAGTCGACCGACCTTAACATCGAAAAGCTGCCGCTATTGATGAATCAGAGCGGTGGTGAGCTTAATGCCTTGGTTTCGGAGTCTCAAAATAAGGTTCAGCTTTCGTGGCCAATTGAGTATCAAGTACTCGACAATCTTGAAGCCAGCACAATTGAACAGATTGAAACCATTAAGCTTGCCGCCTCAACACCAGAGCAACAAAAACTGACAGCGGAACAAGAGTGGAAGAACAGAGTGTCGCAGCTTGTGAGTGAAAACTACGCTGATGCCGAGTTCAGTACTGCAACTGCCGCTAAGTATTTGTTTATGTCTGAGAGAAGCTTACAGAGACGCTTTAAATCGGCTTACAACAAGACCTTCAAAGAGCACTTGAATGAAGTACGTCTAGAGCATGCGTGTGAGCGCTTACTCGCTGGAGAGAAGATCTCTGATGTGGCGTTTGATTCGGGGTTCAATGACCCTTCCTATTTCAGTCAAAGGTTTAAGCACCACTTTGGCATGTCACCATCTAAGTTTGCTGAAAACAACGAAGAGTAGCACGCAGCGGATACTCAGCTAGAACATAAATAAAGATACTTTAGCCTCGACATTCGTGTTGGGGCTTTTTTATGCTTCTACGAGATACGAGATACGAGATACGAGATACGAGATACGAGATACGAGATACGAGATAAATGGGGAGTTTAAAAAGGTTGTTGGGATAAAACAAAGGGAAGAAAAAAAATATCGTGGCATAGCCGGGGGGACTATACCACGGGTGCCAACGACACCTTCGCTTGCTGCCGGAGTGATATAGCAAAGCCATATCACCTCTGGAATAAAATTAAAGAGAAGTAGTTTCTCTTCGATGGAGTAACTATACGTCCAGCTACTTATTTTACTTATAAAATTAACGACAGATACCTATGAGAAAACCGACATTGTCTCAAGTGGTTGATAATTAATGATTTGTTTTTGTTTGGGAGGGTTTGTACTAGTGAGGTAGTTCTCGCTAGTTGTTGAAAGTAACGTTTTTGACGTAAACGTTTTTAACGAAACTTACGAGTATGTATTTTCGAAAACATTGATTTCACACAATAGAATTGTGGGCATGTATGTGTATCATGGCGTTAATAACAATCTTTCTCATTATCAGTCACGAATTGGGTACTTATGAAACTCTCACAACTAGAGCAAGGAAAGGCGGCTTCTATTGTTGCACTAACAGGTTTAACACCAGACGTAAGGAAGAAACTTATGGTCATGGGTATGTTGCCAAAAACCGAGGTGACGCTTATCCGCCGTGCACCTATGGGTGATCCGCTTCAAGTTGAAGTGAGAGGTGTTTCTATCGCCATTCGTGAAAGCATTGCAGAACAAATCGAGGTTATCTAAATGGATTATCAAGTTCTTACCGTTGGTAACCCGAATAGTGGTAAAACAACACTGTTCAACGCACTGACTGGTGCTAAGCAGCACGTTGGTAACTGGGTTGGTGTCACTGTTGAAAAGAAGACGGGTTTATACTCGCACGCTGGTGATCAGTTTCAACTAACGGATTTACCGGGTATCTACGCACTAGACAGTGGTAATGATGCGAACAGCATCGATGAGTCTATCGCGTCTCGCGCTGTTTTAACTCACCCAGCAGATGTGATCATCAATGTTGTCGACGCTAGCTGTCTAGAACGAAGCTTATATATGACATTACAGCTGCGTGAGTTGGGTCGCCCAATGATCGTTGTGTTGAACAAAATGGATGTATTAAAGCGCGAACGTCAGGTGATTAACCTTAAAGCACTAGAGAAAGAGCTAGGTTGCCCAGTTCTAAGCTTGTCTGCAAACGATAAAGGTCAAGTGGTTCGCTTTAAAGAGCGTCTGCATAAACTGCTTGTTCAAGGTGTGAGCCTTGACCCTATCTCTATTGATTACGATGCCGCGTTAGAAGCTCTTATCCCTTCTGTTGAGTCACAATTTGATGATGCTGACGTATCTCACCGAGCGCTAGCGATTCGTGCTTTAGAAAATGATTACTTGGTATTGAATGGTTTAGCCCCACAAACTCGCACTCAAATTGATAGCGTGCGTCTTGGTGCCGATTTCGATATTGACCTTGCTGTTGCTGACGCTAAATACACTTTCTTACATGACCTTTGTAAGCGTGTTCGTCGCAGCGAAGGCAAACTAAGCCGTAACTTTACAGAGAAAGCAGACCAATTCATTTTGAACAAATGGGTCGGTATTCCTTTCTTCTTCGTTATCATGTACCTAATGTTCATGTTCTCTATCAATATCGGTAGTGCGTTTATCGACTTCTTCGATATTGGTGTTGGAGCAATATTAGTTGATGGTGGACACCACTTATTAGATGGCCATTTACCAGTTTGGTTAGTCACTGTACTTGCTGATGGTATTGGCGGCGGTATCCAAACGGTTGCGACCTTTATTCCTGTTATCGCAGCGCTTTACCTATTCTTAGCGGTACTAGAAAGCTCAGGCTACATGGCTCGTGCTGCATTTGTACTTGATAAAGTGATGCAGAAGATTGGTTTACCGGGTAAAGCATTTGTCCCACTTGTACTGGGCTTTGGTTGTAACGTGCCTTCAATCATGGCAACTCGTACTCTTGACCAAGAGCGCGAACGTAAACTAGCAGCATCAATGGCGCCGTTTATGTCATGTGGTGCTCGTTTACCGGTATACGCACTGTTCGCGGCGGCGTTCTTCCCAGGTGCAGGACAAAACGTAGTATTCGCTCTGTACATCATGGGTATCGTTGCTTCTGTATTTACGGGTTTGTTCCTGAAAAACACGATCTACCCAGGTAGCAGTGATAGCTTAGTGATGGAAATGCCAGATTACGAATTGCCGACAGTGCAAAACGTAATGTTGAAAACTTGGCAGAAGCTGAAGCGTTTCGTACTTGGTGCAGGTAAAACAATCGTGATGGTTGTGGCTATTCTTAGCTTCCTAAACTCTCTAGGTATGGACGGCAGCTTTGGTAACGAAGATAGCGAAAACTCAGTACTGTCTAGAGCAGCTCAAGTTGTAACACCTGTATTCCAACCAATTGGTATTACTGAAGAGAACTGGCCTGCAACGGTTGGTATCATCACAGGTATTTTCGCTAAAGAAGCCGTTGTTGGTACATTAAATAGCCTATATACAACGCCTTCTGATGAAGAAGCAGCTGAGTTTGACTTAGCAGCAAGCCTGCAAGAAGCGGTAATGACGATCCCTGAAAACCTAGCCGGATTGAGCTACTCAGATCCATTAGGTATTGAAGTTGGCGACTTGTCTGACTCTAATTCTGTAGCAGCTGACCAAGAAGTCGATACCTCTATCTTTGGTAACTTGAAAGACAAGTTTGTATCTGGTCATGCGGCATTCGCTTACTTGATTCTTATCCTGCTTTACACGCCTTGTGTGGCCGCGATGGGTGCTTATGTTCGTGAATTTGGTCAGACGTTTGCACGCTTCATCGCGGTTTGGACGATGGCTCTTGGTTACTTTGGTGCGACTTTCTACTACCAAGCGGCAAACTTTGCTGCGCATCCTGTGACAAGTGCAGTATGGATGGTGGCGATTGCTGGTGGTTTTGTGGTGACGTATCGCGTCTTCAAGAAAGTGGGCAGTAAGCAGAAAGCACTAGAGGTGCAAGTAGTATGATTTTAACTGAACTTCATCAATACATTGATAGCCACGGCGTTGCGGCTCGTAAAGAGCTCGCTGCAAAGTTTGGCATGAGTGAAGATGGCGTCGATGCGATGCTGAGTGTTTGGGTCAAGAAAGGGAAAGTTTCTCGCTTGGTCGATACGAATAAGCATGGTCATACAACGCGTATTCGCTACACCATCAGCAAACAAGATGGTTTGTCGCTTAACGTGATGATGTAGTTCGGTCTTCAGACTCTCGTTGAAAAAGGCGAGATTAGAAAATGACAAAGCCGCTTATCTAAGATGAGCGGCTTTTTGTTATGTGTCTTTTCTGAAGTGTTTTGCTTTAAAGCTCAATGAGATGAACTCGAATTATGCTTTCTTGAAGATAGAGCTCAGTGACAGAACGTTTTGGATACGAGTCAGGATAGCGGCTTGATCTTCTTCACTGCGCTGTTCGCCTTTTGTATTACCCCATACTGGGCCGGGCCAAGCAATGTCGTCTTTGAAGCGTGCAATATGGTGGATGTGCAGTTGTGGCACCATATTACCCAGCGCACCAAGGTTCAATTTGTCTGGTTGGAACGTTGCTTCTAATGCTTGGCTTACCGCCTGAGATTCATGTAGGAACTGCTGTTGCTCTTTCATTGGTAAGTGGTGCAACTCTTTTAGGTTGGCACGTTTTGGTACCAAGATAACCCAAGGCACTGCGTTATCTTTGTGTAGCAGGGCTAAGCTCAGTGGAAATTCGCCGATAAGTGTGGTGTCTTTCGCAAGTTGCGGGTGAAGTTCGAAGCTCATGATCTTTCCAATTAATTGTTTTACATGAGTATAAGGTCGGAGTTTGAATGTGGCTAGGGCTTACGTTCTCAATAAGCAGATTCCCTATCACGTTCGTCCCTCACTGTAGGGAATGATGGCGAGAAGAGTGATAACGATTTGGTGTGGTTTGATGGCGCATCATTGATGTTGTCTTGGATTCACTACACCTATTCTCGTCATCTCCTAGAGCGACGAATGAGCGTAATAGGAGATCTCTTGCTGTGTAGGTTAGCTAATCGCTTAAATAATCGAGTAAACAAACCTCCAGACAAAAAAAGGTTGACGCTTTCACGTCAACCTTTCTAATTTTCTCGAATCTCGAATCTCGAATCTCGAATCTCGAATCTCGAATCTCGAATCTCGAATCGCTTACATGCGCTCTAGAGTGTCGATACCTAGAAGCGATAGACCTTGCTTGATCGTCTTCGCTGTTAGTGCAGCAAGCTTCAGACGGCTCTGCTTAACAGCTTCGTCTTCAGCAACTAGGATAGGGCACGCTTCGTAGAAGCTAGAGAATTGACCAGCTAGTTCGAACAGGTAGCTACACATGATGTGTGGTTGACCTTCACGAGCAACAGACTGTACTGCTTCTTCAAACTGTAGAAGTTTCGCGATAAGCGCTTTCTCTTTCTCTTCAGTGATTTTGATTTCACCTTCAAGCGAGTCCATAGAAATGCCAGCTTTAGCAAATACAGAAGCAACACGAGTGTATGCGTACTGCATGTATGGTGCTGTGTTGCCTTCGAATGCAAGCATGTTGTCCCAATCGAACACGTAGTCAGTAGTGCGGTGCTTAGAAAGGTCTGCGTACTTAACCGCTGCCATAGCAACAGTGTTCGCGATCGCTTTCTTCTCGTCTTCTGCTAGTTCTGGGTTCTTAGATTCGATTAGCTGCGCTGCACGAACTTCGGCTTCATCAAGAAGATCAGCAAGACGAACAGTACCGCCTGCACGAGTCTTGAATGGTTTACCGTCTTTACCTAGCATCATGCCGAATGCGTGGTGCTCAAGAGAAACAGATTCTGGGATGTAACCTGCTTTACGAACGATAGTCCAAGCTTGCATTAGGTGTTGGTGCTGACGTGAGTCGATGAAGTAAAGTACGCGGTCTGCGCCTAGTTCTTCAAAACGGTATTTTGCACAAGCGATATCAGTGGTTGTGTAAAGGAAGCCGCCGTCACGTTTCTGGATGATAACGCCCATTGGGTCGCCATCTTTGTTTTTGTATTCGTCTAGGAATACAACCTGTGCGCCGTCATCTTCTTTTGCAAGACCTTGCTCTTTTAGGTCAGCAACGATAGTTGGAAGCATGTGGTTGTACATGCTTTCGCCCATTACGTCATCACGCGTTAGAGACACGTTTAGGCGATCGTAGTTGCGTTGGTTTTGAATCATTGTTACGTCAACAAGCTTCTTCCACATCTCTGCGCAGAACTCGTCGCCGCTTTGCAGTTTAACAACGTAGCCACGTGCTTTAACTGCGAACTCTTCGTCTTCATCGTAGAGCTTTTTAGATTCACGGTAGAAGCCTTCAAGGTCAGCAAGTTCCATTGAAACTTCACCAGACTCAGCCTGAACGCGCTCAAGGTTTGCGATAAGCATACCGAATTGAGTACCCCAGTCACCGATGTGGTTAGCGCGGATAACGTTGTGGCCTAGAAATTCTAGAGTACGAACTACTGCATCACCGATGATAGTTGAACGTAGGTGACCAACGTGCATTTCTTTAGCAACGTTTGGCGCAGAGTAATCCGCAACAATAGTTTGCGTTTCAGCAACGGCAACACCAAGGCGAGAGTCAGCCAATGCTGCGTCTGCTTGTTTGGCTAGGAAAGCTTCATCTAGGAAGATGTTTAGGAAACCCGGACCTGCGATTTCAACTTTAGACGCGATACCGTCTAGGTTTAGAACGTCCAATACTTTTTGAGCAAATTCTCGTGGGTTAGTGCCTAGTCGTTTAGCAACGCCCATAACGCCGTTTGCTTGGTAGTCACCAAACTGTGGTTTTGCAGATTGACGAACAGCAGCAGGAGAGCCTGCAGGTGCGCCAGCGGCTTCTAGAGCCTGAGATACTTTGTCATTAATAAGTGCTTGGATATTCACACGCGTTTCCTTCAATTCAAGGATGATAAGAGTGGCCGTTAATTCTTGGTCATTAAATTGGTTAATTATGCTTCTAGTTAACGATTTAATGCCAAAATCAGCAGCAGACTCTGTTTAAGTTCACAGAAATGGCGGTAATCATACCAATTTTGTGCGGTTTCTTATAGGTCGAATTGATAGAAAATTAACATTTCCTGAGTGGTTCTTGACAATCGACTTTTAGCAAGACGCGTTTGCATGTTTAAGGAGCGAAAAGAACATAGTTATTGAGTGTTTTTTGTAAAAGCAACGCTTGTTGCAAAAGGCAAAACTGATAACATGCAGCCATTATTTGGAGAACACAGACAATGATGATGAGCCTGAAGCAAGCTGAACTAGAACCACAACAAATGATCGCCCGCCTTGATACTTTTATGGCAAAAATCGAGAGCCTAGGAAATACATTAGGTTTGGATTTAAGCTTTGCTCAAGCGGATCATATTGCGCTGCGAATCAATGACACTGAGCTAGCGAAATCTGCCCATCAAGCGTGGTCTGAGTACGGCTCTATGATTTCTGAGGCGATGATTAATGGTCGTCCAATTGTGGTGTTGGCTTTCGATGAACCCTTGCAAAGCCTTGGCTGGAAAATTGAATGTTTGGAGCTGCCATATCCAGCAGAAGGTAAGATTTACCCAAGCCAAGATTGGGAACATGTAGAGTTTGTGATTCCTTCTCATGCCCAAACAGCTGATGAGTATCTAGCGGATCTTAAAGAAACTTACCCGCAGTTCGCTGCTAACTTTGAAACGCTGGGTGAGCAAGGCGTTAAGATCAAACTCTCTAGCCCGAAAGGCGAGGGTGAACGCTTGAATAACCCAACAGTGGCTTTTAAACATCAAGGGATTTGCATCAAGCTGCATCCACACTCTTTGAAGAAGATTGTGGAATCAGAACAGGCTTAATTTGAATAGAGAGTTGCTAGGAAAGAGATTCCTGATCTCGCCTTGGCTCGTCGGAATGACGGGGTGTTCGATGAAATTTTCCAGAGTCTATCTTTGGATAGTGACAGACTGAGCGTTCGAGAGCGTATGTTAGAGCCTATAGCTCGAAGGTTCATCACCGAGTTCGTCATTCCCGATAGCGACGAAGGAGCGTAGTCGGGAATCTCTCAAAGCGAGTCTGATCATCAGATACAAAAAACGCGCGATGGGCTTTCCCTATTGCGCGTTTTTTATTGGGTTCTAACTGGAAGTCTTACCGGAAATCGAATATCCGATTTACAGAATTACAGTCTTGTTGCCGTAAACAAACACATGATCATTGATCACCTTGTTTAACGCCTTACTTAATACATTCTTCTCTACGTCACGACCGGCTTGTGCCATGTCTTTCGCGCTGAAGTTGTGATCCACAGGGATAACATCTTGCTTGATGATTGGACCTTCATCCAAATCATTCGTCACAAAGTGTGCCGTTGCGCCAATGATCTTCACGCCGCGCTCATACGCTTGTTGGTATGGCTTCGCGCCAATAAATGCTGGCAAGAAGCTGTGGTGGATATTGATGATCTTGTGGTGGTATTTTTCAACAAAACCTGGTGTCAGCACTCGCATGTACTTAGCCAAAACAAGGTAATCCGCGTCGTACTGGTCAATCACTTCTAGCATCTTCTTCTCATGTTCTTCACGGTTTAGCCCTTCGTGAGAAACATGGTGGTAAGGGATGTCAAAACGCTCGGTTAGGCTTTGTAGAATGTCGTAGTTACCGACAACGGCCGCAATTTCAACGTCTAAGCTGCCATCGAAGTTCTTCATTAGAATGTCGCCAAGGCAGTGTGCTTCCTTGGTCACGAGTATCACAACACGCTTGCGAGACGAATCAACAAGCTTACGTTTCGTATTTGGTGGCAGGGCTTGATCTAAATCGGCAAGTAAGGTTTCGTCATTGAAATACCCTTCAAGCTCGGTGCGCATAAAGAAGTGGCCACTTGTGTTATCTACGAACTCATTGTTGTGCACAATATTGAGTTGGTGTTTGTAACAAATGTTGGTGATCTTCGAGATGAGGCCTGGGGCATCAGTACAATGTGTTAGTAAAGTTTTTCTTTCCATTTGCATCTTACTTCCATGAAATGTTGCACTTATTATATGAAATCGGGATTCTTCAAATTTAATGCAGGCCGTCGAACGGTGAACTGAGCCGCAATATCACCGTTATAATTAATCTATTATCAAGTTGGTTTCAACAAATTCTGCTGCTCATTTATCGCTTTGATAAATTGTTTGATATAGAAATATCAGTTTTTAGATAGAAAAACAGGCAGAAGCTTCATTTTTAAAAGTTTTGACCGTAGTACGCATTTGAACTTCAACCGAGGCATTTACGCCTTGGCCAAAAATAGAGGTGATACTTATGGATAAAGAGTTACTGGCCAAAAAACTGTACTGCAAGCGAGTGAATTCATTGGCGAGAGGTACCGAATTAGATGGTCATGTTCTAGATGAAATGTGGGAAAGTAAGACCTCACCAACCGATGCAGCGAAAGCCATACAGCCTGGTGATAACCATTTTGAAGGTGCTCCTTGGCTATCACGTTATCTCAGTCGAAAATAAAAACGATTCTCTAATTCCTACTTCTTCAATTCTTACCTTCAAGGTAACTTAAGCCACGTCAAGCCAAACCAAACACCTCCGGTGCGAAGTCATTCTTGATTCGCGCCGGCTCACTAAACCTGCCATAATTCTCCTTCTCTTTTTCTAAACTTCGTACTCTATGATATCTAAAACGTTTTCTGCTGATGGCGCTCTGGGCAAAGCTATCCCTGGGTTTCAACCAAGACAAGCTCAGTTAGACATGGCTGAAGCGGTTTCACAAGCTATTGAAAATCAAAGCCAGTTGGTTGTTGAGGCTGGAACAGGTACTGGTAAGACGTTTGCTTACCTAGTGCCTGCGCTGCTTAGTGGCAAGAAAACCATCATTAGTACGGGGTCTAAAAACCTTCAAGAGCAGCTGTTTCACCGAGATTTACCCTTGATGGTCGATGCGCTTGGCTTTTATGGTCAAGTTGCGTTGCTCAAAGGACGTTCAAACTATTTGTGTTTGGACAGACTCAGCCGCCAAATGATCGAGAGTCATGGTGCTCATACCGATCCAACGCTGCTGGCTCAGTTAGTCAAAGTTCGTAGTTGGTCGTCATCCACTCAAACGGGTGATTTAGGCGATTGTGATGATATCGCTGAAGACAGCCCGGTTATTCCAACCATTACCTCGACCAATGATAATTGCTTGGGTAAAGAGTGCCCAAGCTATACCGATTGCTTTGTGCTTAAAGCGCGTAAAAAAGCGATGGATTCCGATGTGGTGGTCGTAAACCACCACCTTTTCCTAGCTGATTTGGCGATCAAAGAAACCGGATTTGGCGAATTGATACCTGAAGCTGACGTGTTTATTTTCGATGAAGCACATCAACTTCCTGACATCGCCAGCCAGTACTTCGGACAATCGGTTTCCAGTCGACAGATCCAAGAGTTAGCCAAAGACATTGAAATTGCTTACCGAACTGAAGCCAAAGACATGCGTCAGCTACAGAAAGTAGGGGATAGGCTCGTTCAATCGTCAGCCGATCTGCGTATTGTGCTTGGTGATACCGGCTTTCGTGGTAACTGGCGCGAAGCTTTGAAATCCGAGTCGATTGCACGCGAGTTAGTTCGTTTGCAAGATGCTCTGCAACTTGCTGTTGATGTATTGAAGTTAGCACTTGGGCGAAGCCAGCTGTTAGATACCGCTTTCGAACGCGCAAATATGATTAAGTCGCGTATCGAACGTGTGTGCGATGTGTCGATCACTGGCTATTCGTATTGGTATGACACTACACCGCGCCACTTTGCTCTGCATATCACACCGCTTTCTGTCGCCGATAAATTCCACGAACAGATTGAGCTGAAGCCGGGCGCATGGGTGTTTACCTCAGCAACCTTGGCGGTGTCGGATGATTTCGAACACTTTACTTCTCGATTAGGGTTAAAACCGTCGGCACAGTTTTCACTGCCGAGCCCGTTTGATTATCCGAATCAAGCGCGCTTGTGTGTGCCTCGTTATCTTCCAGAACCGAATAGCCCCGGTCTCGCGGATAAGCTAGTAAGAATGCTGACTCCTGTGATTGAGCAAAACCAAGGCCGCTGTTTCTTCTTGTGTACTTCACACAGCATGATGAAAGAGTTGGGGGAGCGATTCCGTGAAACCCTCTCGGTTCCCGTTCTATTGCAAGGTGAGACAAGTAAGCAAAAAACCTTAGCCGAATTCATGGAATTAGGTAACGCATTGCTGGTGGCTACAGGTGCTTTCTGGGAGGGGATAGATGTTAGGGGCGACGCATTAAGCTGTGTTATCATCGATAAATTGCCCTTTACAGCCCCTGATGACCCTTTACTTAAGGCTCGAATCGAGGACTGTAAGCTAAAAGGGGGTGATCCTTTTGCACAAGTACAGTTGCCAGACGCTGTGATTACCTTGAAACAAGGTGTCGGCCGATTGATACGTGACAAGCGCGATAATGGTGCTTTGATTATTTGCGATAACCGATTGGTGACTCGCGATTACGGTGGCATATTTTTGGCGAGTTTACCGCCTATCCCTCGTACACGTGACTTAGGGGTCATTAAAGAATTCTTAGCTAAAGACCATTCAACCGCTGCTGAGTAATTGGCATTGTTGAGTTTAGCCATTATTTTTAGATTAGATAACGAATATTTGAGACACAAATGAGCGCGAAAATTCTTGCAGTAGATACCGCAACTGAAAACTGTTCAGTTGCATTAGTAATTGGTGACCAGGTGTTCGCACGTAGCGAAGAGGCTCCTCGAGACCATACGAAGAAAATTCTACCTATGGTGGATGAAGTACTGAAAGAAGCGAATGTCGCTTTAACCGATATCGATGCTATCGCGTTTGGCCAAGGCCCAGGCAGTTTCACGGGTGTGCGTATTGGTATTGGTATTGCTCAGGGCTTGGCTTTTGGTGCGGATTTACCAATGATTGGTGTCTCTACACTGGCAGCGATGGCGCAAGGCAGCTACCGTAAATTTGGTGAAACTCATGTAGCAACAGCGATTGATGCGCGTATGAGCGAAGTATATTGGGCTCGTTACAGCCGTGAAGACGATGGTCGTTGGACTGCGGTTGATGCGGAATGTGTCACGCCTCCAAGCGAATTAGCTGCGCAGCTTGAAGTGGATTCTGAGACATGGGCAAAAGTCGGCACCGGTTGGGAAGCGTATGCAGAGCACATGGACACACTAGCGATTAACACCAAAGCGTGTGAAGTGCTATTCCCAGAAGCTCAAGATATGGCGTTCCTTGCTCAATTTGCTTACGCAGAAGGTAAAGCGGTTGCAGCAGAAGAATCTGAGCCAGTTTATCTTCGTGACAAAGTGACTTGGAAGAAACTGCCAGGTCGCGAATAATTTTTACAAGGTTCTGATGCAAATTAGGTCTAAATGCGTATTATTTAGATTTGAGAGGGCAGATATTTAGTCATGGTATCAATTAACAACTTACCTCCTTCTTCGATAGGCAGCACGTCTAAGCCGAATCGAATTAAAAAGAAGGAGCAGGCAAAAAAATCTGATGCTAGCACTGCGGTTGGGCAACCGACTAAGGTCGCTAATGCTGTTTCTCACTCTATTCGTCAAGTTAAAGAGTCTGAGCTACACAAGGCTCAAATCCAGTATGATCTTCCAGAAGGCCGAGGACGTAAGGCTATGGAAGAGTATATGGATGTAATGAATCAGGCGAAGAAAGAAGAACTTGCAAAGCTTATCGGTGTCGATATCTACATCTAGAGCTTCTTATTAATGCCTGTTTAAGGACCAGAACCATGTCAAATTATCTCTCTAAATTACGCTTAATAGCCTTTTCTCTTGGTGTATTGGTACTTGCCGGGTGTTCATCACTTCCTAGCGAGCTTGAAGCAAAATCAGAGCCTGTAATTAGCGATTACCAACAGTGGGTCGACCAACTACCGGATGCGCAAAGTGTTCGATTAGGTGGCGTTATCTCTAAAGTGACCAACTTGAAAGATAAGACTCGAATCGAAGTCGCTAATATGCCGATTTCGAGTAGCGGTAAGCCAGATCTAGACGCAGAGCCAAGCGGACGTTTTGTTGGTTATATTGAAGGGTACGTTGAGCCTCTAAGCTTTGCAGAAGGTCGTCTGATTACTTTGGTTGGTCAGTCAATTGGAAGTGAAGATGGAAAAATAGGGGAATACCCTTACACCTTCCCTGTAATGAAAGTAGACAACCAACGCCTGTGGAACATTACTGAGCGCGTTGTTGTTAACGATTTTGCACCAACCTACTACTCGTGCAGAAGTTTACATTGCCGCAGTTTTCAAACGATGCCAAGACAAGGTCGAGTGATACAAGACGTAGAGTAATTAACTTTATCCGATGTTGATTACGCAAACAGATGGAACTACATGTTTGATGATTGAAAAGT
Source organism: Vibrio sp. ZF57 (assembly GCF_001691235.1). Lineage (NCBI taxonomy): Bacteria > Pseudomonadati > Pseudomonadota > Gammaproteobacteria > Vibrionales > Vibrionaceae > Vibrio > Vibrio sp. ZF57. The sequence continues at coordinate 77,672 of NZ_MAKD01000024.1, forward strand.
CATACTCCCTCGCGAGCGGGACGCTTGCAACACAACAGATTGGCAACCCACAAACGACCGCAACGACGGTCGTTTTTATTCATGGGTGGTTGGATAATTCGTCCAGCTTTAATCAGGTTATGCAGCAAGTCGCCAAGTTTGCGCCCAATGCTCACCTTGTTGCTATCGATCTCTTCGGACACGGCTTCTCGTCGCACAAATCGGGAAGTTACTACCCATTTCATGATTATATAGATGACTTGCATCAGTTGGTGACTAAATTATCGCCAAACAGACTGGTACTGGTAGGACATTCACTTGGTGCATTGATAGCAAGTTGCTATAGTGCCGCCTTTCCTGAAAAGGTGTCAGGATTAATTCAAATTGAAGGTCACGGACCTCTTTCAGAAGCTCCCCAAGAAACGGTTTCTCGCTTGAGAGATGGGGTACTCAGTCGTCTTCGACAGCGAAGAAAGCCTTCACGTCCTCTGGCAAGCCTTGAGGATGCTATTAAGCTGAGAGCTCACGCCAATCAAATCAATGCTGAATTAATTGCTCCTATTGTCGAGCGAGGAATTGTCGAGTTAGATAACTCTTGGCAATGGCGATGCGACCCTAACCTAAAATGTGACTCGTTATATCGAATGTCACAGGCGCACGCTGAAGCGATCATGGCGGCTATTGAATGCCCTCAATTAATAGTTTTAGGAAATGATGGATTCCGACATTTGCAGCATAATCGCTACAAATCAGCCCATAGTTCTCTGAATATAGAGACTGTTCCTGGCGGACATCATTGCCATTTAGAGAGCCCGGAGCTAGTTTCAGAGCTAATTCTTGGTGTAGTTAACAAAATTTAAACAAGTGTTTGAGCCTTTTAGTGCTCATGCACTAAAGCTGTGCTGTAATACCGCAATGATAAAAAGCGGCGAAGCAGTCGTCAGCTGATAAACGAGGAGTAACATAGTGGACAAACCTTGGCTTTCACGTTATCCAAGTGACGTACCAGAAACGATCAACCCAGATCAGTACCCATCTCTTGTAGAAATGTTTGAACAGTCGGTACAGAAGTACGCGGACCAACCTGCATTCGAGAACATGGGCTCGATTATGACATTCCGTAAGCTTGAAGAGCGCAGCCGTGCTTTTGCCGCTTACCTACAGAATGACTTGAAACTGAAGAAGGGCGATCGCGTCGCGCTAATGATGCCAAACCTACTGCAATACCCAATTGCACTATTTGGTGTATTGCGTGCAGGTATGATTGCAGTGAACGTCAACCCACTGTACACACCTCGTGAGCTTGAACATCAACTGAACGATTCTGGTGCAAAGGCGATTGTTATCGTATCTAACTTTGCGAGCACGCTAGAGAAAGTCGTTGATAACACGCCGGTTAAACACGTTGTTCTAACTAGCCTAGGGCAAATGCTGCCACGCGCGAAAGGGACAATTGTCGACTTTGTAGTGAAATACGTAAAAGGCATGGTGCCTAAGTATGATCTGCCGGGTGCTATCTCATTCAGAAAAGCGCTGCACAAAGGTCGTCGTCTTCAATATGTGAAACCGTTCATGGCGGGTGATGACATCGCGTTCCTACAGTACACTGGTGGTACAACAGGTGTAGCGAAGGGCGCAATCCTAACGCACCGCAATATGATTGCGAACGTACTTCAAGCGAAAGGGGCTTACGGTCCTGTTCTGCAAGAAGGCCGCGAGTTGGTTGTAACGGCATTACCGCTTTACCACGTATTTGCACTGACGGTGAACTGCTTACTGTTTGTTGAGATGGGTGGTCGTAACCTTCTAATTACTAACCCTCGTGACATTCCTGGCTTTATTAAAGAGCTGCAAAAGGTTCCGTTTACCGCAATTACCGGCGTAAACACCTTGTTTAATGCGCTAGTTAATAACGAAGATTTCCACGAGTTGGATTTCAGTAACCTACGCCTATCTGTTGGCGGCGGCATGGCGGTTCAACGCGCTGTTGCTGAGCAATGGAAGAAAGCGACAGGCATTCACCTATTGGAAGGCTATGGCTTAACTGAGTGTTCACCACTGGTAACGGGTAACCCATACGACCTGAAAGACTACACAGGTGCTATCGGCCTACCAGTACCATCGACAGAAGTTCGTATTGTTGATGATGAAGGTAAGGTTATTGCTAATGACCAAGTAGGCGAGCTACAAGTTCGTGGCCCTCAAGTGATGCAAGGTTACTGGCAGCGCCCTGAAGCGACCAAAGAAGTGATCGATCAAGACGGTTGGTTATCGACAGGTGACATCGTTAAGTTTGATGACGAAGGCTTGTTGTACATCGTTGACCGTAAGAAGGACATGATTCTTGTATCAGGCTTCAACGTCTACCCGAACGAGATTGAAGACGTTGTGGCTCTGCATGGTAAAGTGCTTGAAGTAGCAGCTATCGGTCAACCTCATGAAGTGTCTGGTGAATTGGTTAAGATCTACGTTGTGAAGCGTGACCCTAGCCTGACCAAAGAAGACATTATCGCGCACTGTCGTGAGCACTTAACGGGTTACAAAATCCCTAAATTAGTCGAGTTCAGAGATGATCTTCCAAAGACTAACGTAGGTAAGATCTTACGCCGCGTACTGCGTGAAGAAAACGATGCAGAACTTGCGAAACGCGCTAGCGAATAATTAGCCCGTTTGCGCGAAAGTACTGCACCAAAACCATTGAGGCGCTTAATCTAAGCGAGCGCTGAAAAATGGTGTTAGAATGCCGACAGTTAATGTCGGCATTTTTGTATCCGGCGATCAAATAGAAACCTGTGAGAGTTTTTGTGGATTATCAAATCATTACCCAATTGAAAGACCTTGAGCGAGTTTGCCAACAAGCACGTGAAGCCGATGTCGTTATGCTTGATACGGAGTTCGTTCGTACTAGAACCTATTACCCTCAATTAGGCTTGATTCAGTTATTTGATGGTGAAACGCTGTCACTGATTGACCCTATTGCTCTTGATGACATGACACCGTTCGTTACCTTGTTGAAAGACGCATCAGTATTGAAAGTGCTGCACGCGTGCGGTGAAGATTTGGAAGTGTTCCAGAACGCATTTGGCTGTACACCAACACCAATGGTTGATACACAGATCATGGCGGCTTTCTTAGGTCATGGTTTATCAACGGGCTTTGCTGCTCTGGTTTCAGAGTTTGTCGGTGTCGATCTCGATAAGAGTGAATCTCGCACAGACTGGCTAGCGCGTCCGCTTTCTCAAAAACAATTGGACTACGCAGCAGCAGACGTGCATTACCTAATGCCAATGTACAACAAGCTTCTAGAAAAAGTGATGGAAGCTGGCTGGTGGGAAGCGGCTCAGCAAGAGTCTGATTTACAAGTTGCCAAGCGCATTCGTAAAGTAAACCCAGATACAGCCTACCTTGATATTAAAGGGGCGTGGCAGCTTAAACCTAAGCAATTAGCGATCTTACGACCTCTAGCAACTTGGCGTCTAAAAGAAGCAATCAAGCGCGATTTAGCGCTGAACTTTGTCTTCAAAGAACAAGACCTATGGGCTGTGGCGCGTTTTGCGATGAAAGATCCCAAGCACATGGAGCAAGAGGGTTTTGATTACCGCTCTGTGCGTCGCCATGGTGCGAAGATCAGCTCAATCGTAAAGTTAGCGGAACATACACCAGAAGAAGAGTACCCAGCACCAGTAGAACGTCTAATGGACTTCCCTGGCTACAAGCAACTCTTCAAAGTGCTGAAAGATGAAGTGAAAACAGCATCACAACACAGTGGTTTGGCGACGGAATTCTTGGCATCGAAGAAGCAACTTAACCAAATGTTAAGCTGGGTGTGGAAGCACGATCGTAACCCAGAAAAGCTGCCTGATGTTATGCAAGGCTGGCGTTTAGATGTGGTTGGCGAAAAGCTGAGTAAAGCGATCAAATAACCGCTTGCTGCTTTAAAGCCTAACTTAGTTACAGTTATAAACTGCACATACAAAAAAGAGAGCCTAGGCTCTCTTTTTTATTCAATCAATACAAGCAAGTGTATTACCTGCCAATCTTGTTCAGAAAGATTATCGATCTTCTTCTGGAAGCTTAACATTCAACTCTAACACTGAGATGTCGTCATCTTTGTGTTCAAAAGTCAGATCAACCATTGATGGATCGACCTCAACGTACTTGGCAATACACTTCAAGATGTCTTCTTTTAGTTGCGGCAGGTAAGACGGCGCTGGGTCGTCATGGCTGCGTCGTTCGGCAACAATGATCTGCAAACGTTCTTTGGCTAGGTTTGCGGTTGTCTTTTTCTGTGGTCTAAAAAACTCTAATAATGACATTGTGCATTAGCCCCCGAACAGTCGTTTGAAGATGCCTTTCTTCTGTTCCGTTAAGAAGCGGAAGTCAACTTGGCTACCCAGTAGTCGCTCTACAGTATCATTGTAAGCCATACCTGCGTCGGTTGCTTCGTCAAAGATAACTGGAACACCCTTGTTCGATGCGTTCAGTACCGCTTGGCTCTCTGGAATTACACCCAGTAGAGAGATGTGCAGGATTTCTTCAACGTCTTCAACACTGAGCATCTCACCTTGAGTTACACGTGCTGGGTTGTAGCGAGTCAATAGAAGGTGTGTTTTCACTGGCTCTAAGCCGTCTTCAGAACGACGAGATTTAGAGTCAAGAATACCTAGAATACGGTCTGAATCGCGTACTGAAGAGACTTCTGGGTTGGTGGTTACAATCGCTTCATCAGCGAAGTACAACGCCATAAGAGCGCCTTGTTCGATACCCGCAGGAGAATCACAGATGATGAAATCAAAGCCCATTTCATCCAGTTCATCAAATACACGACGAACACCATCTTTTGTTAGTGCGTCTTTATCACGAGTTTGAGAAGCAGGAAGAATGAACAGGTTCTCTGTGCGCTTGTCTTTGATCATCGCTTGGTTCAGCGTCGCTTCACCATTGATAACATTAACGAAGTCGTACACAACACGACGCTCACAACCCATGATTAAATCTAGGTTACGCAGACCGATATCAAAGTCGATAACTGCGGTTTTCTTTCCTTTTAAAGCCAGACCCGAGGCAATAGCTGCACTGGAGGTCGTTTTGCCTACCCCGCCTTTACCTGACGTTACAACGATAATGCGTGCCATTCTGTTTTCCTTTTATTTCTCTTATATTGCGAGGACATCAACGTGTAATACATCGTTTGCCATACTGAACATGGTTTTCTTCTGCCAGTACTCGCTTTCAATTTGATCGCTGAGCCAGTAATTTCCTGCAATAGAAACCAGCTCGGCTTGTAAATCATTACAAATTATTTTTGCTTCAGTTTGACCACTTGCACCTGCAATCGCACGGCCGCGTAAAGTGCCATGAATATGGATGCTGCCATCGGCAATCACTTCCGCGCCTGCACTCACATGGCTGAGTATCAATAGATCGCCATCTTTCGCATAAACCTGCTGACCAGAACGAATAGGGGTTCTAATCACTTTGATTGGTGCCATTTTCGCTGGAGCTTGAGATGGCGACTTGCTTGCCGTCATCACTGCAAAACCGGCTTCTTTAGCGAGGTTTTGCATTCGCTTATCAGAACAGCCTGCCACACCAACCGGGATCATGCCCGCTTGAGATATACCATTTTTAAGTTGCACAAAATCGATATCGCCCGCGACTTTACTGATGTTGATAACAACAGGTGCGGCAGCGAAAAACGTAGGTGCTTGGTCTACCTTCTCTTGAAGAAAAGACACTGCATTTTCGACTTGATCATCGGATAAGTGCAATACAGATAGCGTAAAACTGCTACCTTTTAGATCTGGGTTACTAGACATCGAAAAACTACAGGACCTCAATAGCGAATGGGTACAATTTCTTTATCAATAAAATAAAGGGCATTGCCTGAAACTAGGTTTATCATGTTATATTCCCAAACCAAGCACAGCAAGTAATCTTGTTGTCAAATGGACGTTTTGTTCCCAATATTTCCCTAACATAAACTATTGATCTCGCAAGTGAGAGTTTTGTAGTCATAATCAATTAAAAGGTTTGTCATGCTGTGTTCTATATATAAAAGCTCAAAGAAAGAAGGAACATACCTTTATATCCCTAAGAAGGATGATTTTTCACAAGTTCCTGACGCATTGATGCAAATGTTTGGTAAACCTAGTTTTGTAATGGTAATTAAAATGGATGGCCGTAAACTGGCTCAAGTAAACATCGAAAAAGTGAAAGAATCACTGAATACCGATGGTTTCTTTTTACAGGTTCCGCCACCACCAGTTAACGAACTTGAGCTTCATAAAGAGCGTAAAGCTCAACAGAAATCTCAAGACGAAGAGTGATAGCCACCTCAATTCAAGGAGGAGTGATCGTTGAGTAAATTTTCGAAAACCATATTGGCTGTGTCGGCATTACTATTGGGTAATAGCCTGACCATAAGTTCAGTACAAGCTGAAGAACTGAGCTTCGAGCAATATGTAGAAAAACTAAAACAACAAGGCCGTGAAGAAGGCATCTCTGAAGCGATCATTGATGAAGCCTTTGATGGTGTAACGTTTAAGCCAAGAGCGGTAAAAGCCGACAAAAACCAACCTGAGAAAAAACTGACTCTGGATGAATACATTCCACGAGCGGTTCCAGATTGGAAAGTGAAGCAAGCAAGGTCACTCTACAAGGAGCATTACACCGCGTTAAAGCGTATTGGTGATGAATATGGTGTTCAACCAAGATTCATTGTCGCGCTATGGGGCGTTGAGAGTAATTTTGGTAAGTTCACGGGCAATTACAGCGTTATCGACGCCCTAACGACCATGGCTTATGAAGGACGCCGAGAAGCTTTCTTCCGTAGCGAAGCGATGGCGGCATTGAAGATTCTTGATCAAGGCCATATTGCACCAAAAGAGATGAAAGGCTCTTGGGCTGGTGCGATGGGTCAACCTCAGTTTATGCCAAGCTCATTCTTAGCTTACGCCGCTGATGGCAGTGGTGATGGCAAGAAAGACATTTGGGGCACTGAAGAAGACGTATTTGCTTCGGCGGCCAATTATCTCAGCCAATCAGGGTGGGATGACAAATATACTTGGGGTCGTCAGGTTCATGTTCCGTCAACTGTGTCGATCGATTTACAAGGTCGAGACGAAGACAAAGCGAAATACTTAAAAGAGTGGTCTGAACTCGGTATTAAACGCTATGACGATCGCCCACTGCCAACACTTGATGAAGACATTAAAGCTTGGTTAATCATGCCGGATGATGAAACCGGACGTTCGTACCTCATTTATAACAACTACAATGTGTTAATGAAGTGGAATCGTTCTTACTACTTTGCTTTGGCAGTAAGCCACCTAGCCGACAGAATTAAGTTTGATTAACAGACCTAAGTCGCTTTGAATAGCATTTGGCCTATCATAGGCAGAACGAACTAAAGGACTCTTCGGAGTCCTTTTTGATTTTATATTTCAGAGATTTAATAAGGTGATCTTGTGCTAACAGATAGAGCTGCACAGATGGTGATATTCCATGCGCTGATCAAGCACGAAGGCTTTACCAGTGCTGCAAAAAGCTTGAACGTTTCGGTGTCTCATATCAGTAAGCAAGTCGCTTTGCTTGAAGACTCAATCGGCATCAAGTTGGTACAACGAACCACACGAAGCCTCACGCTGACTGAAGCGGGAGACGTGTTCTATCAACATTGTGAGCAGCTGTTTAACACGGTGAAAGCAGCTCAGATGGATATGGATAGCCAGCGCGATGATATCTCTGGAATACTACGCGTCGGTTTGTCGCAGTCATTTGGCACACTCCATATCATTCCGGCGATTGATCAACTCAGACAGCTTTATCCTCAGTTGAGAATCGAGGTCCACTTGTTCGACTATAAGGTGGACATGATTGAAGAGCGATTGGATCTCTGGATCACCAACAATGAAGACTTGCCTGAAGGTTACATTGCGCAGCGTTTAGCAGACAGCCAGTTTGTGGTGGCTGCGTCACCGGATTATCTGATTAAGGCCGGGACGCCACATGTACCTTCCGATTTGATTGACCATAACTGTCTTATCTATCGCAGCCGTGAACGAGATTACACATCGTGGGCGTTTGACAACGGGCAAGAAAACCTCAGCGTCAAAGTCGCGGGCGATTACTCAGTCGATTTGGCTGAGGCAGTACGAGACGCGGCAGTATCAGGGTGGGGCGTTGCTTATTTGGCGACTTACTTAGTGAAAGAAGAGTTTAGAACGGGCAAGCTCATTCAAGTATTGCCAGAGTGGAGAGCCAGTCAGCTGATGCCATTCTATGCCGTTTACCCGAGCCGAAAGAATATGCCGAAGAAGCTTTCGGCAGTGATTGAGTTCATTAAAGATCATATCGGGTCGCCGACGTATTGGGACAAAAACCTCAAAACTTGCGTTGAACTGCATCGCTAACTGTTTCCTAATCTATAAATATAATTTCCATATGGAAAAAGTACGCTTTTTAATCAAAGTTAATTATTAAAATTCAATAACTTAATTATACTCATAGTTAAATCGTGATTACCCCAACATCACATTAACAACCTCAGCTTGCCGCAAACGATTTCCTCTATAGAATGCGTCGCCTTTCCTACCTACAACTTTTAGGTTGACGCACATGGCTTCCCTACTTGGAATTATCACTATTTTAGTTGCCGCTTGGTTACTATCTACGGACAGAAAAAATATTCCACTAAGAACAGTCTCTTTGGCTTTCTTATTACAAATCTCATTCGCGCTATTGGTTCTGTATGTACCAATGGGTAAAGAAGCGTTGAATGCAGCCACGGGTGCGGTATCTAGCTTGATCAACTACGGTCAAGAGGGGATTAACTTCCTATTTGGTGGCCTAACTAATAACGGATTTGTTTTCGCGATTAATGTTCTTGGCATCATTATCTTTTTCTCTGCACTGATTTCAGGCTTGTACCACATCGGCTTTATGCCAAAGGTGATCAACCTTATTGGTGGTGCGCTACAGAAGTTCTTGGGCACAGGTCGTGCGGAATCATTGTCTGCGACTGCCAATATCTTTGTCGGCATGATTGAAGCGCCATTGGTGGTTAAGCCTTACTTAAAACACATGACAGATTCACAACTGTTTGCTGTGATGGTGTGTGGTTTGGCGTCTGTAGCTGGTGGTACGCTAGTGGGTTATGCATCGCTTGGCGTTGACCTAAACTTCCTGATCGCTGCGGCATTCATGTCTGCACCAGCCGGCCTATTGATGGCTAAAATCTTAGTACCTGGCAGCCCAAATGACGCTCAAGAAAATATTGAGTCTGATGTAGAAATTCCACGAGCAACAAACGTAGTTGAGGCGATGGCAGATGGGGCTATGTCTGGACTTCGTATTGCCGTTGCGGTGGGTGCAACACTTCTTGCCTTTATCAGTGTGATTGCAATGCTGAATGGCTTGCTAGGTATCGTTGGCGGCTGGTTTGGCGTAAACCTAAGCTTCGAACTTATCCTAGGTTATGTGTTTGCACCCGTTGCATGGCTGATCGGTGTACCGTGGTCTGAGGCTGTGGTTGCGGGCTCATTGATCGGTAACAAGATTGTCGTGAACGAGTTCGTGGCTTTCATCCAACTAATGGATGCTAAAGAGGCACTAAGTGAGCACTCGCAAGCGATCGTAACTTTCGCTCTATGTGGCTTTGCTAACATCTCTACCATGGCGATTCTTATCGGTGGTTTGGGCAGCTTAGTTCCAGAGCGTCGTTCTTTCATCTCACAATATGGCTTCAAAGCAATTTGTGCAGGTGTGTTTGCTAACCTAATGAGTGCTGCTATTGCTGGTGTTGTACTTTCTCTATAGTTAACTGATCATGACTTTACTCCCCCTATAGTAAAGTGACTGATTAATCACAATAATATTCGGTTAGCGTGAAAAAGAGAGCCTATAGTGTAAGAACGTAGGCTTTCTTATTTCATTGAATAGTTTGTACCACAGGGTGTGGTGCAAACCTTTTAGGGGCACAAATGGATTTGTCGATTACTTCTTCTTTGGCGTTAATTGGACTCTTGTCTTTAGCTTGTCAGCAGCTCGGCTGGCGTTTACGTCTTCCCGCCATTCTCCCTCTCCTTATCGTTGGCCTATTGTTAGGTCCCGGCCTGAATATTCTAAATCCCGATGCCATTTTCGGTGATGTGCTGTTTCCTATGATCTCCTTAGGGGTTGCCATCATCTTGTTTGAAGGAGCATTGACCCTAAATTTCAAAGAAATCAGAGGCCATGGCCGGATGGTGACTCACCTCGTGAGTTTCGGCATGTTGATTACATGGGCGTGTATCGTGGTGGGGGCATACTACTTTGTGGACTTCAGTTGGCCGTTAGCCGCACTGTTTGGTGCATTAGTTGTGGTAACTGGCCCTACGGTAATCGTGCCCATGCTTCGCAGTATTCAGCCTAAATCTTCGTTAGGCAGTATCTTGCGATGGGAAGGGATAGTAATTGATCCGATTGGCGCTCTGTTTGCGGTTCTCGTCTACGAGTACATTGTTTCTTCTGCCGACCCTACCGGACATGTTCTGTCAGCTCTGGGCCTGACGTTAGTCATAGGTTTAGGCTTAGGGATCATCGGTGGCCATTTGATTGCCAAGATGCTGCAAGGGCATTGGGTACCGCACTATTTACGTAATGTGGCTGTGCTGACGCTAATGTTGGCGGCGTTCTCGTTTTCTAATGATCTGAGTGAAGAATCGGGTTTATTAACCGTGACCATCATGGGGATCTGGCTTGCCAACGTGAAGGGCTTGGACATCGAAGACATCATCGAATTCAAAGAAACCCTGACCGTGTTACTTATTTCTGCGTTGTTTATTCTGTTAGCCAGTCGACTCGATTCGGGGGCTTTCCTTTCGATAGGTTGGGGCGGTATTGGGTTGCTAGCGGTGGTTATGTTGGTGGCTCGCCCGTTAAGCGTGTGGATCAGCGGGATCGGTACGGATCTTAATTCGGCGGATAAATGGTTTTTGAGTTGGATGGCACCTCGCGGGATCGTAGCAGCCGCGGTTTCTTCTCTGTTTGCGATAAAACTGCAAGAGAAGCAATTGATTGAAGGCGCAGATCTGCTCGTGCCCATGGTGTTCTTAGTCATTATTGGTACGGTTGTGATTCAGAGCTTAACCGCGAGCTGGTGGGCGAGAAGGCTAGGGGTCACTCAAGAGAAAGCGCAAGGGGTTATCTTCTTTGGCGCCACTCACTTTGCAAGACAATTTGCCAAGGTGCTAGCCACACACAACATCAACAGTGTGCTTGCTGATACTAACTGGGAAAGCATTCGCTTAGCTCGTATGGATAACTTGAATGTTTACTTTGGTAACCCAGCTTCAAGCCACGCGGAAAACAATTTGGAACTCGATGGGATAGGGCGTGCGATGATCGTCTCGCCTTATCGTCAAACCAACCCGTTAGTCAGCATGCATTACCAAGACGAGTTTGGTGCCAATAAGGTGTTTGAGCTTGAATCCTCAGAGAATAAACATGAAAGGCACCAAGTGAGCCGCGATGGCAATAGAAGTCTGTTTTCGGAAGGGATCACCTATTCTAAGCTTAACTCGTTGATGGCTCAGGGTAGCCAAATTAAAAGTACAGGTTTGACCGAGGCATTTGATTTAAAAGAGTTTAACGCTTTGTATCCTAAAGCCATTCCTCTTGGGGTGATTAATGGCGGTGATTTCCGTTTAATTACACAAGGATCTGAGTTGGAAAAACTCATATCAACGGAGTGTGAGCTTATTAGTTTATTACCGCCTTCTGAACAGACGGAAAAAGTTGAGAGTCCAGATAAGTAGCAACGAGCGCTTCATCAAAAGCGAGTCACCCCGTTTTAAAAACGAATAGCTAAGTACCAAAGCATCAAAAAAGCCGCAACGTTCAGGTAC
>NZ_MAKD01000025.1:0-1466 GCF_001691235.1 Vibrio sp. ZF57
TACCATTTTGGTCTACGGCATGAAGACTAAAGTGGTTTTTAGCTAGGTCGATACTGCAGAAATAAGAATAATCAGACATGGTGCCTCCGATGCATTTAAGTACCACATAAGTGTGGCAGATCCTCGGTAGGGGGAATCCATGTCATTCGTTAGGCAAATAGGAAAAATCATCAACAATGTTCGATATATTTAATCAAGTTTACTTGGAGCTCATTCGCACCTTAACTGGTCAATTGTTTACCGAGAAACAAGTACAGCTAATTACCAAGCATACGGTCGGGAGACATTTAGCTGAATTCTTCCCCGAAGATGAAAACGAAAAAAATGCACGTGAAAGAGTCGAAGAAGCAAGAGTTCATATTTCAAAAGCAGGGGATATTATTAGTCACATGCAAGCTGAGTTAGACCTTCAAACGAACCAGCTAGATACATTATTGAACGAGATCGAACTGAAGAAAGAGCAAGCAAATAAGTTTGCTCAACTTGCAGCTACCAACGAAGCCAAATTTTCTGCATTTAAAGAACAAATGGCAGAAAGTCTAAAGGCTGAGTTAGTAGCGCAATCAAACGAGGGAAAGAACTTACGAAGAGCTGCTTCAGCGTTTATTTGGCTGTTGACGTTAGTTGTAGGTGCTGCTTTAGGTACCTACTTTAAAGAGATTGTTCAGTGGCTTGGATCATTATTTGCCTAACAAACTGTTCAAGAGGAATTCGCAACGCGTGGCATTTTCACTATGCGTTGGTTTAAGTGATTAAGGTGGTATGCGGCGGCTTCGGTATTGCGTTGCTCACCCCTTAACAGGGCTATGTTTCCGAGGAGGAATGATGAGAATACTGCTTAGAAATCTAGCTCTATGGACGGGTATGGTGCTGGTTTTTTGTGCTTTGTTTGCTTCTTTAGATTTGATTAATACTAATTTCTTTGGGGTGATAGTGCCACCATTATTGATGTTCATATGTGGCGCAGTATTGTGCGTTCTAAGTGTTAACTTGTCGAAAAGTAATGACTCTGGTTTTGACGTTTTGGGTCCTTGCAGTAACGTTGAGAAAGACAGGTTACAATGGGAAGTTTACTCAATAACTCATAAAGCGGGTCTAATTGGGTTTTCAGTTTATGGTGCTGCCCTTCTTTCCTTAGCTGTGATACAAGGAAATATAGTGGTTGGTGTGTTGGGTATCGTTGCTAGTTTTTCTTTGTTCTCAAATCATTTCCGAGTTGTTTTCACTAACAGCAAGCACTTTCGTAAACATTACGGTTGGGTCTATCTTTGCTTCTTGTGTGCCCCAATTGTTGATGAATTAACAGGTGATACTAGCTTTGGTTTTATTTCTGCTTTGTTTAGTCCGTTGGCTATGATACATATCTCATTTGAATGGTCTGAAGCGTACAAAAAGCTCAATAAAACAAAAACATAACAAACGACTATGGCGTCAATGATTAATTTTTGGCAGTGTTTTCATCCCAC
>NZ_MAKD01000026.1:0-6580 GCF_001691235.1 Vibrio sp. ZF57
TAAAACCGATGTAAGTGCCCTGAATAGCAGAGTCTTCTTTTATCTCAACCGCAATGTTGTTCGACGTTAACGCACCACCCACATTGAACTCAGTTGGTTCGATTCGGAACTTCTCAACATCATCACTTTGGTTGGTAAACGAGATAGTCTCGGTTTGACTCACCGCACTGCCGCTTGGTGTCGAGCCATCAGAAAGTTGTGTTTCTGATAGCGTCACGCTTGGTACGGATTCGATGGTTGGAATATCACCATCGGTAATGGTCAGAACAACCGTCGCCGTTTCAACATCCACATCGCCATCGCTTGAGGTCACGACAATCGATTTGACGATGTCTTCGCTAACCGTGTGGTCTAGATTGCGGTTTGGTTCGAAGCGTACTTCACCTTCAAGTGTGATAAACAGAGAGCCTTCAGTGAAGATAAACTCTTGCTCACCGGTATCAGCTTGGTTAAGCGTCAGTGGAGTCCCACCATCGTAAGTAAACTCAGTAATGGTCGCGCCATCAGCACTCTGCTCTGGCATCACATCAATGGTACTGGTTGTGATTGTGCCGTCTGCAAGATTTGGCTCAGTGATATCTAACGTACCATCCTGCATGATTTGAACATCATCACCGATGGTTACATTTAACTGAGAAACCAAAGAATCATCGCCATCGCTGTCTACTGCATAAACAGGCAGGTCAAAGCTCAAACTGTTATTCACCAGACCATCTTCGTGGTCAAGCGCTTCAAGTAACGTAAATGTGTATTGACCTAGATTTGTACCAGAGAAGGTAACGGTAAAGACGTTGGTTTCAACATCCGACGCGTCTTTAACAAAACCGATGTAATCGCCAGCACTGTTAGGATCTTCTTTTAGCTGAACCGCCAAGTTGTTTGACGTTAACGTACCTAGAGTATTGAACTCTGTTGGCTCGATACGGAACGACTCAATATCGTCACTTTCATGAGTAAACTGAATGACTTTGGTGTCACTGACCGCAGAATTCGACGGATCAGAGCCATCGGTTAGATTCGTTTCAGATAGTGAGATTGGTGGAATGACATCTATGGTTGGGACATCGCCGTCCGTAATCGTAAGCGTCACTGTCGAGGTAAGAACGTCATCATCGCCATCGCTTGATGTCACAACGATATTTTTAACAATATCGCCTGCTGAGTGGTCTAAATCTCGGTTCGGCTCAAAGCGCACTTCCCCTTGAGTCGTAATAAACAGTGAGCCTTCGGTGAAGGTAAACTCTTGCTCGGTCGCATCATTCGGGTCTAGAGAGTAAGCGGTGCCGTCATAGGTAAATTGAGTCACACTCGCGCCATCGGCACTTGCGGATGTTAATACATCGAAAACGGATGTCGCTGGCGTACCTGCAGACAAGTCGGCAACAGTAGGCTCTTCGATACTAAGCGAACCACTCACCATCACTTGAACATCATCAGTAATCGTTACCGATAGCGGTGACATTAACGAGTCATCACCGTCGGTATCAACCGCGTAAACTGGTAGTTCGAACGTGAAGTCGTTATTGCCACGACCATCCTCGTGGTCGATATTCTCCAACAGCGTAAAAGTATATTGCCCCAGAGTCGCAGCGCTAAAGCTTAATGTGAAAATCTGTGTTTCTACATTAGAGGCACTAGTTGTAAAACCAACATAGTTACCTGAGCCTGCAGGATCTTCTTTCAGATCAATTGGCAGACCATCGGATTTCAATGAGTCATCACTATTAAACTCACTAGGCTCTAAACGGAATTTCTCAACATCATCGCTTTGATTCGTGAATGAGATGGTTTCCGTTTGGCTAACCGCACTACCACTTGGCAATGAGCCATCAGCGAGATCCGCTTCTTTAAGTGATACGCTCGGCACCGCATCAATAGTCGGATTGTCACCATCAGTAATGGTCAGCGTAATGGTTGAAGTCACCGGATCGTTATCGAAGTCGCTTGAAGTCACTTGTGTGGTCTAAATTACGATTTGGCTCAAAACGCACTTCACCTTGAAGAGTAATGAATAACTCTCCTTCCGTGAAGCTGAACTTTTGCTCGCCATTGTCAGTTTGATCAAGTGTTCGAAGTTGACCATCGTAGGTGAACTGAATGATTGTCGCGCCGTCAGCACTTTGCGTTGGCATCACATCGATGGTATTGGTCGTTACAGTACCACCAGCCAAATCAGCAACATTCGGTTCAACGATATCTAATGTGCCGTTTTGCATGATTTGGACATCATCACCGATAGTCACATTGAGTTGAGACACCAGTGAATCATCACCATCTTTATCAACAGCGTAAACCGGCAGGTCAAAGCTTAGGTTGTTATTTCCTAGCCCATCAACGTGATCTAACGCTTCCAACAGTGTGAAGGTGTATTGACCGATATTGGTATCCGAAAAACTAATCGTGAACACGTTCGTTTCAACATTAGGCGCCGTCGTCACAAAGCCGATGTAGCCACCCGGCGTACTTGGGTCGACTTTCAACTCAACCGTCAGTCCATTCGATTTTAGAAGGCCGCCAATATTGAACTCAGTAGGTTCAATACGGAAACTCGTCACATCATCACTTTGGTTGGTGAAGGTAATCGTCTCAGTTTGACTGACCGCACTGCCGCTTGGAGTAGAGCCATCACTCAGGTTGGATTCAGATAGCGTAACACTTGGTACATTATCAATCGTTGGAATATCGCCATCGGTAATGGTCAGCGTAACCGTTGAGGAAACAAGATCGTTATCAGAATCACTTGAGGTCACCACTATCGATTTAACAATGTCTCCACCTGTGTGGTCGAGATTGCGATTAGGCTCGAAACGCACGTCGCCCTGTAGGGTGATATACAGCGAACCCTCAGGAACATCAAATTTCTGTTCACCCGTATCGCTTTGGTCAAGTGTTAGTACCGCTCCACCATCGTAGGTCAACTGAGTAATGGTCGTTCCATCAGCGCCTTCTTCATCAAGAACATTAACCGTTGTCGTGGTCGGCGTACCTGCCGCTAAATCCGAGACCGTTGGCTCTTCAATATCGAGTGAGCTATTGACCATCACTTGAACGTCATCGGTGATCGTCACCGCCAACGGAGACATCAGAGAGTCGTCACCGTCGCTATCGACGGCGTAAACAGGCAAGTTGAATGTGAGGTCGTTATTGCCTTGAATCGGCGTGTGGTCAATCGCTTCGATAAGCGTAAAGGTGTATTCACCCAAATTAGTACTGCTGAAATCGAGTGTAAACACAGTGGTTTCGACATTCGAAATATCGGTCGTGAAACCAATATAATTGCCTGATCCTGTTGGTTCCTCTCGAATCTCAATGATCAAGCCATCGGACTTGAGCGCGTTGTTAGTATTAAATTCACTTGGTTCTAGACGGAATTTCTCAACATCGTCACTTTGATTAGTGAAAGTGATGGTTTCCGTTTGACTAACCGCGCTGCCACTTGGCGATGAGCCATCAGTTAAATCAGCTTCTTCAAGTACAACGCTCGGTACCGAATCGATAGTCGGATTGTCACCATCAGTAATGGTCAGCGTAATGGCTGAAGTCACCGGGTCGTTATCAAAATCGCTTGAAGTCACGACAATCGACTTCACGATATCTTCACTAACTGAGTGGTCTAGATCGCGATTAGGTTCAAAGCGCACTTCCCCTTCAAGGGTGATATAAAGCTCACCTTCAGTGAAGCTGAACAGCTGTTCACCAGTGTCCTTCGGATCAAGTGTTCGTAGTTGACCGTCATAAGTGAACTGAGTGATCGTCGCACCATCCGCACTCTGATTTGGCATCACATCAATAGTGTTGCTTGTGATCGTACCATCAGCCAGATTTGGCTCAGTGATATCTAACGTACCGTCTTGCATGATTTGAACATCATCACCGATGGTCACATTCAGTTGCGAAACCAATGAATCATCGCCGTCTGTGTCAACCGCATAAACAGGTAGATCGAAGCTCAGATCGTTATTATCTAAACCATCCGCATGGTCTAACGCTTCAAGTAAGGTAAAGGTGTATTCACCCAAAGTACTTGTAGAGAAAGTAATCGTGAATACAGGAACTTCAGCGTTCGAGCCATTAGTAATAAAACCGATGTAAGTCCCCGGATTAGCCGAATCTTCTTTTATCTCGACCGCAAATCCATTCGATTTCAGTGCACCGCCCACATTGAACTCGGTTGGCTCAATACGGAAACTCGCAACATCATCACTTTGATTGGTGAAGGTAATCGTCTCTGTTTGGCTTACTGCACTGCCGCTTGGTGAAGAACCATCTGCAAGATTCGTTTCAGAGAAAGTGACACTTGGCACCGCATCAATGGTTGGGATATCACCGTCAGTAATGGTCAGAGTGACCGTTGACGTCACCACATCGTTATCTAAATCGCTTGAGGTCACCACTATCGACTTGACGATATCTTCGCTAACCGTGTGGTCTAGATTGCGATTTGGTTCGAAGCGTACTTCACCTTCAAGAGTGATGAACAACTCACCCTCTGTGAAGCTAAATTGCTGCTCACCTGTGTCCGTTTGATCCAGTGTTCGAACTTGACCGTCATACGTAAACTGAGTGATCGTCGCACCATCGGCACTTTGTTCTGGCATCACATCGATGGTATTGGTTGTCACTGTGCCGTCTGCAAGATTTGGTTCAGTGATATCTAACGTACCACCTTGCATGATTTGAACATCATCACCAATGGTCACGTTAAGTTGAGACACCAACGAGTCATCGCCATCGCTATCGACCGCGTAAACCGGTAAGTCGAAACTCAAATTATTATTTGCGAGGCCATCTACATGGTCTAGTGCTTCAAGTAAGGTGAAGGTGTATTGACCTAAATTGGTATCCGAGAAACTAATCGTGAACACATTGGTTTCAACATTCGAACCATCAGTAACATAACCGATGTAGCCGCCCGGTGTGGTTGGGTCAGCTTTCAGCTCGACAGCTAATCCGTTTGATGTGAGAGTGCCGCCAAAATTGAACTCAGTCGGTTCAATACGGAAGCTGGTCACATCATCACTTTGAGTGGTGTAAGTAATAGTTTGAGTTGAGCTAACCGCGCTACCGCTTGGTGCAGAGCCATCACTCAGATTGGTTTCCGACAAGTTCACAGTTGGCACATTATCAATGGTCGGAATATCACCATCGGTAATGGTCAGCGTGACGGTTGAGGTAAGCACATCGTTATCGGAGTCACTAGATGTCACCACGATTGATTTCACAATGTCTTCGTTCAGCGTGTGGTCGAGATTGCGGTTGGGCTCAAAGCGCACTTCGCCTTGAAGCGTGATGAATAGTTCGCCTTCAGTAAAACTGAATTGCTGTTCACCATTGTCATTCTGATCAAGGGTTCGTAGTTGACCGTCATAAGTAAACTGAGTGATCGTCGCGCCATCAGCACTCTGATTTGGCATCACATCAATGGTGTTAGTTGTTACCGTACCATCTGCAAGATTGGGCTCGACGATATCTAACGCAATATCTTGCATGATTTGAACATCATCACCGATAGTGACATTTAACGGAGACATCAGTGAATCATCGCCGTCACTGTCTACCGCATAAACAGGCAGATAAAAGCTGAGCTCGTTGTTACCACGGGCATCTTGATGGTCCAACGCTTCAATGAGTGTGAACGTGTATTCACCTAATATGGTGCTAGAAAAACTCAGCGTAAATACCGTGGTTTCGACATTCGTCGCACTAGTAGTAAAACCAATGTAGTCACCCGACCCTGTCGGCTCTTCACGTAACTCAACGGCTAAACCGTTCGATTTAAGATCATCGTTAGTATTGAATTCCGTTGGTTCAATTCGGAAACGAACCACATCATCACTTTGGTTGGTAAATGTGATGGTTTGAGTGGAGCTCACCGCGCTGCCACTAGGAGCGGAGCCATCAGTCAGATTTGTTTCAGAAAGGGTTACGCTTGGAATAACGTCAATCGTAGGGTTATCACCATCAGTAATCGTCAGCGTTACGGTAGAAGTCAGAGAATCGTTATCGAAGTCACTTGAAGTCACCACAATCGACTTCACGATGTCTTCGCTCGCAGAGTGGTCTAGGTTACGGTTTGGCTCGAAACGCATTTCACCTTCAAGGGTGATGAACAAGCGACCTTCTGCGAAGTTAAACTGCTGCTCGCCTGAAATACTTTGATCCAGTGTATTTACGACACCGTCATAATTGAACTGAGTGATGGTCGCGCCATCTGCACTTTGATCGGGCATCACGTCAATGGTGTTGGTTGTTACAGTGCCGTCAGCAAGATTTGGCTCGATGATATCTAACGTACCGTCTTGCATGATTTGAACGTCATCACCAATAGTCACATTAAGCTGAGACACCAATGAGTCATCGCCATCGCTGTCTAGCGCATAAACAGGAAGCTCAAAGCTTAAATCGTTTTTATCTCGGCCATCCACATGGTCTAGCGCTTCAAGTAAGGTAAAGGTGTATTCACCTAACGTAGTAGCAGAGAAACTAATGGTGAATACTGGGATTTCAGAGCCAGAAGCGTTGGTAATAAAACCGATGTAAGTGCCCTGAATAGCAGAGTCTTCTTTTATCTCAACCGCAA
>NZ_MAKD01000027.1:0-1519 GCF_001691235.1 Vibrio sp. ZF57
CACACTTGTTGCGGTGAACAGCACTTCATACGACTTCAGGTCGCACGGACAAAAGCGTGTCAGTGATTTTACTAATTTAGTAAACAATGAATTACTACAAGTATATAAAGTCGTTTAATCAACTTCCATGAGTGATGTCAATCTGAGTGATATGTCGGCCAAGCACAGCATTTTTGTGAATCGTTGTATTTTTATCACAGGTTTATCCAATACAGTCCCGCTTTAGACGTAAGAAGCTACGCTGCTATCAATTCATTAGGAGCAACATCTTATGACTATTAGATAAAACCGACATTAACGTTGAACTTTATGAAAACAATACATCAAGGTTTGAACTGGCAACTTAATAAGTACGCTTTCATTATGTAATGATTTTACTTACAAAGTCATACTGTCATAGACAAAAGATTCCGTAATAATACGTCAAATGGTATGAGTTAAAACTTATATGGCGGTTCGTATCATTGGTGTTAAGTTTGGCTACACCAATTACGCAAACTAAAAAAATAGTGCAGAAAAGCTTTCGATAACATTAGCTTCAATATTCCAGGGCTGTGTCTATTTTTGCATTGTGATTGGCCATCTTCGATAACATCAAGATTTGGCCTACACTAAAACTTCAGGGTAACCAGCACTCTTTCTTTAACGCTTACCGAACTAGTTGTCCAAATTTAAACAAGTGGACTCGATATGAGAACAAGTGCGCCTAATGAGAGAGCACTCGTCAATGGAATGAACGTCAGTGTTGAATGCAAAGGCGATAAGATATTGGCCACCATTTTAGCTGATAAGTGATATACAAAATGTAGCTGGCTGAGAACACATTAAAGTTATCTTTAATCACACTCGTCAGCATTCTATCAGGGAGTTTGTTTTGGGTTTTGTGACGGCACTATTGTAAAAATACTATACGTACCCTCTTTTTGAATCATCGTGGGCAACGCTTGGAACTAATATTTCTGTCATGGGGGCAGACAAAATAGGAAACAATAACTTCCATCATCGTTTTTAATTAAGACATACATATACCTTAATTAAAAAAATTGGCGCGTTCTAATATGCGCCAGATAAAGAGATCTATAAGATACTTGAAGAGTCTATGTTAAAAGACAGGAGCAAAAGCGACATTACCATTTTGATAACTCAAGATTAGCTTATCAAGATCCTTACATTGGCCAGTTACTTTTAATGAAACACCTACCCAAGGTAAATAAGCATGAATAAAATTAGCTTTTTAAAAATAAACAATACCATTATCAATGACATTATTGATCTCTCAGTGGAAGAGTCTCAAAAACAACTCATTGCTAACAACGCAGAGTGGCTTGCAGAAGCCAGTTTTAACGACGATAGTATCAACTATGGTATTTACTTAAACAATAAACCTGCGGGGCTAATCTCTCTGATTGACCCTAGAATACTGGACACACACGATGAACACTTTCAAAAGGAGCATTTATATGTATGGCGCGTCATGATTGACCATCGTTTCCAAGGAAAAGGATTGGGGAGTCAAGCG
>NZ_MAKD01000028.1:0-214 GCF_001691235.1 Vibrio sp. ZF57
ATTGAATTACTCGTAAGTAATCAATCAGTCAGCTTTCCAAATTGTTAAAGAGCAATGAGACTTCTTGTGAAGTTCATTTTCTAAAGACTCTCACAGTCGAAAAATCCAACCAGCGACATAAGAAGTGGTTTGGAGATTTAACTTCCAAGAATATTTAGAGAATGGTGGGCGATACCGGGCTCGAACCAGTGACCCCCTGCTTGTAAGGCAGGTG
>NZ_MAKD01000029.1:0-35191 GCF_001691235.1 Vibrio sp. ZF57
TCGTATGACTCGCCATTTTTATATAATTTAGAATCTATGGGTAAGCTTAAACCCACTGACCTGCTGCAAAGCCAGAACTCCAACACCATTGGAAATTATAGCCGCCTAACCAACCGGTTACGTCCATCACTTCACCAATGAAATAGAGGCCAGACACGCTCTTACATTCCATGGTTTTTGAAGATAGGTGATTGGTGTCCACGCCACCTAGAGTTACTTCGGCAGTACGGTAACCTTCGGTGCCGTTTGGCGCGATTTTCCAGTTTTCTAGATGCTCTACGATGTCATTCAGCTGTTTTTCATTGAACTGCTTGAGCGGCTTGTCTTCCAGCTCTTTGCGGTCAATCAACACTTCAACAAAACGCTTCGGCAGTGCTTTCGCCAAGGTGTTTTTCAGGCTCTGATTTGGGTGCTTCTCGCGAGAGTTAGCCAGCAGTTCAGCCACATCGACTTCAGGTACTAGATTAATCGAAACCGACTGACCCGCTTTCCAGAAAGAAGAAATTTGCAGAACTGAAGGACCCGATAGGCCGCGGTGAGTAAACAGCAACGCTTCTTTGAACAAGGTTCCGTCTTGCGCGGTGATCTCGGCAGGAATCGCGATTCCTGAAAGCTCAGCAAAGGCTTCTTTGTCTTCTTTATGCAGAGTAAATGGCACCAAACCGGCTGTAGTCGGCATCACAGACAAGCCAAACTGCTCGGCAATCTTATAGCCAAATGGCGTCGCACCTAGTTTCGGCATCGATAAACCGCCCGTCGCCACGACAAGTGAGTCACACTCAACTTCGTCGGTATTAAGGTGCATCTTAAAGCCAGCGTCTGTTTTTTCGATGGAGTGAACATCACAACGGTAGCGTTGTTCAACTTTCGCCTGCTTACACTCGTCAAGCAGCATGCTCACGATGTCTTTTGCAGTGTGGTCATTTACACAGAACAATTGGCCGTGGTCTCGCTCTTCGAACTCAATACCGTACTTGCTCACCATCGAGATAAAATCCCAGTTGGTGTATTGAGATAAAGCTGACTTCACGAAATGAGGGTTGTTACACAGGAAGTTGTTGGCTGAAACATCATAGTTAGTGAAATTACAACGACCGCCACCTGAGATTAAAATTTTTCTGCCTGGTTTCTTTGCATGATCAACCACCAGCACTCGTCGGCCGCGTTTACCCGCTTCCGCAGCACACATTAAGCCTGCGGCGCCCGCACCAATTACGATTACATCAAATTTTTCACTCATGTGGTTCTGCTTTTCTTCACTTTTGCAGCCCGAGTACACCCTGTTCTCGAAATGCCATCAATAAAAAAGGATGTGCATAAACAGCACATCCTTACTAATTGCTCGCTATTTTAGCGGCAATTTTAAACTTTGCAATTGATGTTCAATTGTACAATTTGCAGACAGCAGCAAAACCACTACTTGGCTTAGCGAACCAACAACCAAAGCCTCACACCAAAACCTAAACTCTACTTCACACGTACTAAAAAACTTAGACGATGAAAGAAGACAGCAAGGTTACACCTAGCAGAGCGGAAGAGAGTATGAATAACTGTCTTACGCGATCGCACTTCGAAGTAAAAACTTCGTCATGATGATGGTGATACTCTTTGCTTTTGATGTAACTGAACAGGCGAACCTGTTTGGTCATATTGCCATGGGTTGTGAAAAAACCGCCTCCGTCTACTTGTTGATAAAGTAGAGGATGCGCTTCTCGCATAATATAAATGAGCGTTCTTAGCGCAGTAAAATAACGCGCCCAGTTCACGCAAGTCACAACCATTAGTGCAAATAGAATAGTGTCGCCGCTGATCATCCTTTCCTCCCTACATCTTCATAAGAAAACTCAAAAGAAAAAGATAATCAGTGTCTTTTTCGTACTACCTAAACGGCAGGAGCTTCCATAATTGAAGATGAACCATCTTTTGCCAATTGCGCTAGGTCTTTATCAATAAAGAACAGTGCTTTACCGTCTTCACCAACAAGCTCTAGCTTATCCAATACACCTTTAAACAACTTCTCTTCTTCGTGTTGCTCTGCAACGTACCATTGCAGGAAGTTAAAGGTTGAGTAGTCTTGTGTGCTGAAAGCAACGTGAGCCAGTTTGTTGATCTTTTCAGTAATCATCTGCTCATGTTCATAAGTTTCACGGAACACTGCACCAAGGCTTTCGAATTCGTGTTTCGGTGCTTCAATCGCACCCAGAATTGGCATTGCACCTGTTTCGCTTACGTAAGTGAAAAGACGCTGCATATGTTCCATTTCTTCTACTGCATGAACACGCAGAAACTCTGCTGCACCTTCAAATCCTTTGTCTTCACACCAAGCACTCATTTGTAAGTATAGATTGGATGAGAAAAATTCTAGGTTAATTTGATCATTCAGTTGCTCAACCATAGTTTTTGACAGCATTTAAGACTCCTAATTACATCCTCAATTTTCTCTACTATATCACTATTTAATGAATATCTCGCAGGCCATTAGTTAACCAATATTTCGAGCTGTCATTACGCAAGACAGTGGATATGAGATCACTTCAGCAAAAAAAACCATCGCATAGTGCTAATCTTAAATCAGACAATGAATAAAGGAGGTAGCGATATGAGTTACAAACATATTTTGGTCGCGGTCGATTTATCAGAAGACAGCAAATTAATTGTGGATAAAGCGGTAGCATTGGCTAAGCCATTGGAAGCCAAAGTCTCTTTTATCCATATCGATATTAACTACGCAGAGCTGTATACCGGCCTGATTGATATCAACATGGCCGAAACCCAGCACAACGCGATGGAAGCGTCTCGTATTCAGCTGCAAAATTTTGCGGAGCACGCCCAATACCCGATCACCCATACCCTAGTAGGCAGTGGTGATTTGAGTCATGAGCTGTGTGACACCATCAACGAGTTCAATGTTGATCTCGTGGTTTGCGGTCACCATCAAGATTTCTGGAGCAAGCTGCTCTCTTCAACACGCCAACTGATCAACGCCTCTCCGGTTGATATGCTGGTCGTGCCTCTAAGAGATTCAGAAGACTAATGATTTAAGGTTAGGTAACATACAGCTCATATCTTATTAACGAAGTTTTACTATGAGCTATTTAGCTGGTGTTACCCTCCTATGGGCCTTCTCCTTTAGCCTGATCGGCGTTTACCTTGCGGGTCAGGTTGATTCTTGGTTCTCTGTTTTAATGCGTGTTGCCCTTGCCGGCGTCGTATTTCTTCCTTTCCTAAAGTTTCGCGGCGTATCGCGTAAGCTGATCGCTAAATTGATGGCAATTGGTGGTATCCAGCTTGGTCTGATGTACTGCTTCTACTATCAATCTTTCTTACTGCTATCCGTTCCTGAAGTCCTTTTGTTTACCGTTTTCACGCCAATTTACGTCACGCTTATTTATGACTTTCTCAAAGGGCAATTCTCTCCGTGGTACCTAGTGACAGCGGCAATTGCGGTATTGGGCGCGGTATTCATTAAGTTCGCAGGTATTAACGAAAACTTTTTAGTCGGCTTCCTCGTCGTGCAAGGCGCGAACCTGTGCTTTGCTATTGGTCAGGTGGGCTACAAGGTGGTGATGGAGAAGGAATCGACCGAGTTGCCTCAGCGAACCGTATTTGGTTACTTCTACTTAGGGGCGCTATGTGTCGCGTCAGTGGCTTTCATGCTACTAGGCAACCCAGAGAAACTGCCCACCACCACACTTCAATGGGGAATCCTGATCTACCTTGGCTTGATTGCGTCGGGGCTGGGTTACTTTATGTGGAATAAAGGCGCGTGCATGGTGAATGCTGGCGCGCTGGCAGTGATGAACAATGCCTTGGTTCCTGCTGGTCTGGTGGTGAATATCCTGATTTGGAACAGAGATGTCGATTTGGTTCGCTTGTCTATTGGTGGCGCCGTTATCTTATTCTCTTTATTCGTCAATGAGACTTGGGTGAAGAAGCGCGTAGCAAGATCCGCAAGCAACGCTTAGCTGATTTGAACGAGCTACATGAGTCAGCTCGGATAGCCCCAAAAAGCAAAAGAGCGACCTAAGGTCGCTCTTTTTAAATCATCGCTGTAGCAATAAACCATTCAAATCAACTTCAGTGGATTTGATTGTGGCTCACTACCTGAGTCTTGGTTTCAGTGAAGGCAACATCATCAAGTTGTAGGTTGATTCGTTCCAATTCACTTTCCAGCTTCTGACTTTTCTTAAACAGCTTTTGCTGCTTCTTAATCATCTTCGCCAGTTTCTTATTGTACTTCTCTTGTTTCTTCGCCGCTTTCTTCGCTTGTTTGAGTTCAGCTTTCTCATCACCGCTCGCCTTCGCCATCAGTTTTTTCAGCTTGGCTTTTTTCTGTGCGGCTTCTTTTTTGGCAAGCTCAGGGGCCATATCAGCGGCGGCTGGATCGAACATTTGTACGCTCGGTTCAATTGCCTCGTTGATTTCCGCAAGCGACAGTTCTGGTGCAGGTAATGTTTCCGCTAGCAGGCCGCATGCGACTTTCTCTTCAACGGGTTTGTTTTGACAACCAAGAGGTGGAATTGCGGTGGGTTTGCATAGATTCGCTTGATCCGCCGAAGAACGCGCGCAAGAACGACACACGAACTTAGGTTCAGTCACCAAGCTGTGGATCTCGCCCAAGTGTTCGGTGATATCTCGACGGTTTAACTTACAAAAGCGTTTAGCCATGCTTCAACTCCAGCTAAGAATAATAATGATTCTTAGTTAGATATACATCTGTAACGCGACTATCGCAAGTGTTAAATGGCAATTTATCGTATTTATGACGGGAAATTTTCTTAGCGTGTATCTAAGTTATTGATGCTTCAATTAAGTCATTGATGCTTTCACATAGACGTCAAAACGGTTCTTTTTGGTTTCAATCGCCATGCTCGGTTTTTGTTCGTCTAACCAAGCAGCGTAATCCGGTCTTTTAACCACAACTCGCTTCGATGCCAACTTCATCGCTGGCTCAAATAGGCCATCAGCATCCAGATCGGCACCCACCAAAGATTGGAATACGCGCATCTCTTTTTTGACCAGAGCCGATTTCTTTTTGTTCTCTGGGTGTGGGTACATAGGGTCGAGGTACACCACATCAGGTTGTTCAAAGTCAGGATCGTTACTGAGCTTGTCTAAAGCATCGTGACTGGATGCGTGAATCAACTTCATGCGTTCAGTTACCCAACCACCGATATCTGGGTCTTGTTGCGCTCGCTGCAAGCCATCATCAAGCAGTGCGGCCACAACGGGGTGACGCTCGACCATTTGCACCTTACAACCTAGAGAAGCCAACACAAACGCATCGCGCCCTAAGCCTGCAGTACCATCAAGAATAGTTGGCGTTGCGCCTTTGTTTAAACCAGCTGCTTTGGCAATCGCCTGACCTTTACCACCGCCAAACTTACGTCGGTGACCAACTGCGCCTCCCACTAAATCAACAAAGATAGCGCCAAGCTTGGGCTCATCGACTTTACGTAGCTCAAGTCGCTCACTAGTCAGTACCAAAGCAAAATCGCTGCTTTCATCATGAGATAAGTTCCAGCGGGTCGCTAAGTCATTCAAATGATCGATTTGGGTAGCATCTTCGCAAATCAGTTGTAGTTGCAAGGTCGTCTCCAACAGACAGTAGTATTCAAAACAAAAGAGGCAACCAGTTTACCTGATTGCCTCAACAATACATATTAGCGGTGAAAAGTATTCCCAGCTAAAGTCGGCTTACCTAAACCAATGGCTCTGTCTCTCGCTCTTGTCTTAACTCTTCAACAAGCTCTGCGAGTGGCTTAGGTCGCCCTATGATGTAGCCCTGCGCGTAGTTCACACCCAGTTCGATAAGCTTGTCGATAATCTGGGTATTTTCAACGAACTCAGCCACGGTGTGCTTGCCCATCTGCTTGGCAAGATCATTGATCGAGCGAACCATCACATGGTCCATCTCATTCACATCAATATCACGTACAAACAAGCCATCGATCTTCACAATATCGACAGGCAGCTTTTTCAGATAGCCAAATGACGATAGCCCTGAGCCAAAATCATCCAATGCAATCATGCAGCCAAGCTCTTTGATTCGAGTGAAGAACTTGATCGCCTGCTTCATGTTACTCATGGCCGCTGTTTCGGTGATCTCTAAACAAATCTTATGACACGGTATCGATGAATCGCTCAGGCTATCTATCAAAAATTCGACAAACTCACGGTTACCCATCGAGTGACCGGAAAGATTGATTGAACACATCCCCAGTTCCTCAATAACCTCAGGGCGTTGCTCCAACCAACCCAAGGTTTGACTGACGACTTGGCGGTCAATCAAATGCGCGATGTTATAACGCTCTGAGGCTGGCATGAAGATCCCCGGGGAGATGTATTCCCCTTGGATGTTCTTGATGCGGACCAAGATTTCAAAGTGCATTTTATCGCTGTCTTCATCTAGGCCAAGAATTCGCTGCGCAAACAACTCTAAGCGATCGTTAGCCAAGGCCTCATGCACTAGGTTAACGCACTCCATCTCAAGATGGCGACGACGCAGGTCTTCATCATCTTGATGGTAAAGATGATAGCGATTGCGACCTTCTTCTTTAGCGGCATGACAAGCTGCATCCGCCTGAGCGTGCACCATCTGTGGTGAAGCTGCTGTATGGTCGATCAATCGAATACCGATAGAGCACGTCAGGTTGAGTCGAATATCATCCCACAAGAATGGATTCTCACTCATCATCGAGATAATACTGCGACACACATTCACCGCATCTCGTTCAGTACAGTCTTTCATCAGCACAGCAAACTCATCACCACCCATTCGCGCTAACACCGCATTGTAAGGCAGTACGTCTTCTAGCAGTTTGGCGCTAAACAAGATCGCAGCATCACCCGCTTCATGTCCTGCGGTATCGTTCAGCACTTTCAGCTGATCCAAATCTAGGAACAACATTGCGTGAGTTCGCATGTGGCTCTCAACTTCTTTCAGCGCCTTTTGCAGCTCTTGCTCAAAGTGGTTGCGGTTAAAGGTGTCAGTCAGTAGGTCATAGCGAGCCTGATACTCTAGCTTTTCAGAAAGCTCGTGCGTTTCGGTGATGTCTTCACCCACAATCAACAGCTGATCAGACTCCACCAACGGGCGGATATTTTCACGAATCCAGCTCTTGCTGCCGTCGGCATGGCGATATTCGATATCACGACGCCACACACCACGAATCTTATGCTGAGGTTGCAGCAAGATATGACGAGGAATCATCGCGTTCTCATCAACATAGAATTCTCTAGGGCGATGGCCCAACAACTGATCGAGAGGGTATCCCAAAAGCTCTTCGGCAAACTGGTTCACTTGTTGAATGCGATTATTGCCATCGAGCGTAATCATCATCACCGGCTGTTTGTCGTAATACAGCTTCAAGTTTGCTTCACGTTGGAACAGCTTATTCTCAGCAAGCTTACGTGAGGTCACGTCGCGCGCCTCAAAAAGAAACTGAATGTCTTCGTCTTCACTGCCCGGCATCGGCTTCAATGAAATATCCAACACCATCGCACCGCGATCTCGACACCACACCTCGGCTTCAAATCGTAAGGCTGGGTGCTCACTTTTTGCGATGAAATATTCGGCTAGTACTTCTCGCGCAGAACTTTCCCAATGTTGGTGTTGTTGCAGCGGCGTTCCCAGTTTATAGCCTTGATTATAAAGCAGCTCATGTAACTTGCTGTTACTCGACAGCAGCACGCCACCCTTATCAATGATGCCCATAAATTGCAGGCTCTGATCAAATATCGACTCCAACAGTCGTTGGCTTTGGCGACTTGCACGTTCGCTCTTCTTCAGACGGTTAAGGTAATACACCAACACCGCGATAACACACGACATGCTCAAGAACATTAAACCGATGGTGCGAATTTCATCGCGATAGCGCATTAAGAATGACTTCGGCTTATTGAGGAAGGTTACTGAGGCTTCATTCTCTGCACCCAAATCCCAACGTGAGATCTGTTGGTAATCGAGTTTGATTTCTGGCGCGCCAGCAACCACCAATGGCAATGGAGCCTTAGGATTATTCAGCACGCTCAACAGCACGCGCCCCGTGTCTCGACCTTGCGTTTCTCCACTGTGGATCACGCCACCAATCGCACCAAACCCAAGTCCTAAATCATGCACAATATACAATGGCATCTGAGTTTTTTTGTTGAGCTGACGCCAGTCTTCTTTGCTGCTGACCCGACCATTGATGTCGCGGTAGTAGGCCCAGAACAACAAGCTTTTAGTTAGATCAGCGCGTTGCGCGAACGTCATCAGTTCTTGATAAGAATCAGGCGTATATTGCTCCACCATCCCAGAAAACTCAGGGCGTTTTTGTAGAAATAAATCCACTTGAGCGCGAATAGCTTCACCCGTTACCGAGTGATCGGTAACCACGTAAACTTTTTTAACCGTCGATTGAAGTCGATTGATCAGCTCAATATTGCTCGCCATATCAATATCTTCAGTGATACCGGTTGCGTGCAAGCCTTCAATCATTTGCGGAGAAAAATTGTTGATGCCACCAAAAATAACGGGCGTGCCATTGAGTTCGGGCGCTAAGCGTTTCATCAGATTGAGGGCGTTATTATCACTGACGACTACAGCGGCAAACTCTTTATGCGACAGCTTAGTGCGGTATAGCTGATAAATTCGCTCTAAGTATTCAGCGTTTTGAGTTAGCTTGGTATCGAGATAAACAACCCGGTAAGATAACCCATCGCGATCGAGCTCATCAGATAGTCCTTTATGGAAATCATCTGTCCAGAAAAAGCCTTGATGATAAGAGTGAATAACCAACACATCTTTTGCCTGAGCTGAAGCAAAAACACTCCAACACATCACAATAAAAAATAACGAAAATCGCACTGAATTCACCCTAACCCTATAGTTACTGCTAATATTATCACCCTTGGCTATGATGTGTACTCAAGCCGGTATGTTTTTCATTCAACCTAAGGATTATGCATGTCCACAACCACAGCTCGTCTAGATGATCTAGACCGTGCCATTCTCAAAACCTTGATGGAAGATGCACGAACTCCTTACGCTGAAATGGCAAAGCAGTTCGATGTCAGCCCTGCGACGATTCACGTTCGCATCGAAAAGATGAGATCGGCAGACATTATCGAGCGAACGGAAGTTGTGGTAAACACCAAAAAACTGGGTTACGACGTGTGTTGCTTTATTGGCATCAACCTTAATGCTGCCAAAGATTACCACTCGGCGATCGCTAAGCTGAATGCCTTAGACGAAGTGGTTGAGGCGTACTACACCACTGGTGCTTACAATATCTTTGTAAAGCTGATGTGTAAGTCGATAGAAGAGCTGCAGTTTGTATTGATCGATAAGCTGCAAGCGATCGATGAAGTTCAGTCGACAGAGACACTGATTTCATTGCAGAACCCTATCAACCGCAATGTGAATCCATAACATTGATTCGCCTTGCTTGGCATAACGCACAGACAAAAAAAGAGCCTCTAACTAGAGGCTCTTTTCGCAATAAACTAGATAGTTACCGTGATTATGCGTTGATTCCCGCGTGGCGCAGCATTGCGTCGATTTGTGGCTCACGACCACGGAAGCGTTTGAACAGCTCCATTGGCTCTTCACTGCCACCCATTTCAAGGATGTTGTTCAGGAAGCGATTACCCGTTTCAGTGTTGAAGATACCCTCTTCTTCAAATGCTGAGAACGCATCTGCCGATAGCACTTCTGCCCACAGGTAGCTGTAGTAGCCCGCGCTGTAACCACCAGCAAAGATGTGACCAAAGCTGTGTGAGAAACGGTTCCAATCTAGGCTTGGCAGTACCGACACCTTAGACTTAACATCCGCTAGCGTTTCTAGTACGCGAGCACCCACTTCAGGGTCGTATTCTGTGTGTAGCGTGAAATCGAACAAACCAAGCTCTAGCTGACGCAGGATAAACATCGCAGATTGGAAGTTCTTCGCCGCTAGCATCTTCTCTAGCATCTCTTTTGGTAGCGCTTCACCCGTTTCGAAGTGACCAGAGATGAACGACAGCGCTTCTTCTTCCCAACACCAGTTTTCTAGGAACTGACTTGGTAGCTCAACCGCATCCCAAGGCACACCATTGATACCCGCAACTGCGCCCGCTTCTACTTGCGTTAGCATGTGGTGGATACCGTGGCCAAACTCGTGGAACAGAGTCACGACTTCATCATGAGTAAACAGTGCTGGCTTATCACCAACTGGCTTGTTGAAGTTACACGTTAGGTAAGCGACGGGCGTTTGTAGCTCGCCAGATTCAGTAATACGACGACCACGACAGTCATCCATCCAAGCGCCGCCACGTTTGTGCTCACGTGCGTATAAATCTAGGTAGAAGCTACCGCGCAGTGCACCTGTCGCATCAAAGATATCAAAGAAGCGCACAGAGTCATGCCATGTGTCGACACCTTCACGCTCTGTTACCGACATACCAAACACACGGTTAAGCACCTCAAACAGGCCTGAAACCACATTCGATTCAGGGAAGTATGGGCGAAGCTCTTCATCAGAGATCTCGAACAGGTTCTGCTTCTGCTTTTCGCTGTAGTAAGCGATGTCCCATAGGTTTAGCTCAGAAACACCAAACTCTTTCTCTGCAAACTGACGCAGCTCTTCAACTTCACGCTCACCTTGTGGTTTTGCTTTTACTGCTAGGTCGTTCAGGAAGCCAAGAACCTGATCTGGCGTCTCAGCCATCTTAGTCGACAGTGATTTTTCGCTGTAAGTACTGAAACCAAGCATGCGCGCGATCTCGTGGCGCAGCTTAAGTTGCTCGGTGATGATCTCAGTGTTGTCCCACTTACCTGCGTTTGGACCGCGATCTGAAGCGCGCGTTACGTACGCTTCATAAAGCTCTTTACGCAGTTCTTGGTTATCACAGTAGGTCATCACAGGTAGGTATGATGGGATATCTAAAGTCAGTAGGTAGCCTTCTTGCTCTTTAGACTCAGCCGCCGCTTGAGCTGCCGCCAGTGCTGATTCAGGCATACCTGCCAGCTCAGCTACGTCTGTGATCTGCTTGCTCCAACCCATGGTTGCATCAAGCACGTTATTTGAGAATTGAGAGCCTAACTCAGACTGGCGCTTGCTGATCTCGCCGTAACGATGCTGTTCATCTGCAGGTAAGCCAATGCCCGACAATTCAAAGTCGCGCAGTGCGTCGGTAATAGTTTTTTGTTGAGCTCGGTTCAGTGCAGAGAATGCTTCACTCGCCTTGATCGCTTTATACGCTTCGAACAAGCCTTTGTGTTGGCCAACCCAAGTGCCGTATTCAGATAGCACAGGTAAGCAGCTCTCATACGCTTCACGCAGTTCGTCACTGTTCACGACAGAGTTCATATGGCTTACAGGTGACCAAATGCGACCTAAACGATCATCCACTTCTTCAATTGGAGCAACTAGGTTGTCCCAGCTTGGTGAAGTATTACCTTCAAGTACTTGTTCTATCTTGTTGCGACACGCTTCAATCACTTGCTCAACTGCAGGCTTTACGTGCTCTGGCTTGATCTGTGAAAACGGAGGTAAGTCCGTGAAGGTTAATAGCGGATTAGACATATAAACATTCCTTTGGCTTTAGAGACTTTCGTCTTTTTTGTAATGAGGTCGTCTTACAGTCATCAGGCTAAAGTTCGCCCTAAAAAATCACCTGCGAATAGTTATTAAATAGTGCCCATAAAGGCAAATTTCAATAGTAGAACCAATAACTAACTGCAGATAGCTGACGACTGTCCCTGAATTGTTCGAGAATTTATGGTCCATTGAGGGTTATAATAGTCTGATTAACCCCACCTACACTAACCACACTCTAATTCGAGAGTGTTACGAGAGTTTAATTTGTTAAGTTATCGCCACAGCTTCCACGCAGGTAACCATGCCGACGTAGTAAAGCATATCGTACAGAGCCTTATTCTTAATTCTTTGAAACAAAAGGATAAGCCTTTTGTTTATCATGACACTCACTCTGGTGTAGGTCGTTACGACTTAACGCATGAATGGTCTGAAAAAACCGGTGAATACAAGCAAGGTATTGCTCGTGTGTGGGAGCAAACAGACCTTCCTGAAGACATTCAAAGCTACCTTGAGTCTATTTCCATTCTCAATAATGGCGAGAAACTGCGTTACTACCCGGGTTCTCCACGTGTTGCACGTGCACACCTGCGTGACCAAGACCGCATGGTACTGACTGAGCTTCACCCAGCCGATCACCCGCTGCTTGAGCAAGAGTTCCACCGTGATCGTCAGGTATCTATCTACAAAGAAGATGGTTTTAAGCGCTTAAAGGGCAGCCTGCCACCAAAAGAACGTCGTGGTTTAGTACTGATCGATCCGCCTTACGAGCTGGCAAAAGAGTACCGTGATGTCGTGACTGCAATCGCTCAAAGCCACAAGCGCTGGGCAACCGGTATCTACGCAATTTGGTACCCGGTAGTAAATCGCTGTGATATCGAAGATATGATCGAAGGTCTCGAAGGCTTAGGCATCAACAAGATTCTACAAATCGAACTTGGCGTATCACCAGACACCAACGAGCGTGGCATGACGGCATCAGGCATGATCGTGATTAACCCGCCTTGGAAGCTAGAAAGCCAAATGAAAGAGATTCTTCCATTCTTGAAGGAAGCAATTGCGCCGGCGACCGGTCACTTCAAAGTAGAGTGGATCGTACCCGAGTAATCTCGAACTTAACGTCATGCTCTGACAAATATTAAGCAGATTGTGACGTACACGAATAAATTTTAAACAGGGAGATTGAGTTCAACCGATCTGCCCTCAATATAATAATTATACAATTTAAGAATCTATAGGACGTAGGTGTTCAGTGCGCTCACTGTACCCACAGCCTTCAATAAATGGAGAAAGTAATGGCGACTCATTTTGATTACATCTGTATCGGCGGCGGTTCAGGCGGCATCGCATCAGCAAACCGCGCAGCAATGCACGGTGCAAAGGTTGCACTTATCGAAGCTCAAGACCTTGGTGGTACTTGTGTAAACGTTGGTTGTGTTCCTAAAAAGGTAATGTGGCACGGCGCTCAAGTTGCTGAAGCGATCAACCTATACTCTGAAGATTACGGCTTCGACGTTGACGTAAAAGGCTTCAACTGGAGCAAATTAATAGAAAACCGCCAAGCGTACATTGGTCGTATCCACCAATCTTACGATCGCGTTCTTGGTAACAACAAAGTAAACGTAATCAAAGGCTTTGCTAAGTTCGTTGACGAGAAGACTGTTGAAGTTAACGGTGAACACTACACCGCTGATCATATTCTGATCGCAGTAGGTGGTCGTCCAACCATTCCAAACATCCCTGGCGCAGAATACGGCATCGATTCAAACGGTTTCTTCGACCTAATGGAGCAACCTAAACGTGTTGCTGTTATCGGCGCGGGCTACATTGCTGTTGAGATCGCAGGCGTACTAAGCGCACTTGGCACAGAAACACACTTGTTCTGCCGTAAAGAATCTCCACTACGTAGCTTTGATCCAATGATCATCGAAACGCTAGTAGAAGTAATGGAAGCAGAAGGTCCAACACTTCACACGCACTCCGTGCCTAAAGAAGTGGTGAAAGAAGCGGACGGTACGCTGACTCTACACCTAGAGAACGGCAACACTCAAAACGTTGACCACTTAATCTGGGCGATCGGTCGCCACCCAGCGACTGACGCTATCAATCTAGCATCTACTGGCGTTGAGACTAACGATCGTGGCTACATCAAGGTAGACGAGTTCCAAGCGACTAACGTTCCTGGCATCTATTGTGTTGGTGACATCATGGAAGGCGGTATCGAGCTAACACCTGTCGCTGTTAAAGCAGGTCGTCAGCTTTCAGAGCGCCTATTCAACGGCCAAACAAACGCGAAGATGGACTACAAGCTAGTTCCTACTGTTGTATTCAGCCACCCGCCTATCGGTACAATTGGTCTAACGACTCAAGAAGCTGAAGAGCAATACGGCAAAGACAACATCAAGGTTTACACGTCGGGCTTCACGGCAATGTACACAGCAGTAACCAAGCACCGTCAACCTTGTAAGATGAAACTAGTATGTGCTGGCGAAGAAGAGACTGTAGTTGGCCTACACGGCATCGGTTTCACTGTTGATGAAATGATTCAAGGCTTCGGCGTTGCAATGAAGATGGGCGCAACCAAAGCAGACTTCGACTCTGTTGTGGCGATTCACCCAACGGGCAGCGAAGAGTTCGTAACGATGAGATAATCAACACTATTTGTTGATATCTCTTAAAAGCAGGCCTTGTGCCTGCTTTTTTTATGTCCACTCTTGAACCTTACCCCTCAACTCCACGTAACACAGATACTGACCTATCTAGAACAGCAATGGAGTTTGTGATGAATCTACTAATTGAATCATTTGAAGGCGGGATCTACTTGGCTTACCAAATTATTGGCGAGCAAAAGCAGTTAATCAAAAACGACCAACAGCACCCAATGAAGTTTTTAAGTGTTAACCAAGCGCGCGACCACTTTAGCGATCGAGGCGTAGCATCGGCAATGTTGGTTCACAACAGTGCCTACGACGAGATGTGTGGTGAGCATTGTGGTAGCACACAGCCTTTCGAGATTGATTTGAAGTGGAGTTAAATCAACCTCAAATCAATCTCGATAAAAATTGAAAGGCTTGCATCAATGCAAGCCTTTCTTATGGGAGTCACTTTCACTTTTAATCACCTAGATTAGCGCGATGTCCGTTTAAGTCTTCGTTTAATGTTCTGCTCTTTCACTACAAAGTCGAATAGCGGAGCGAACAGGTTGGCGAACAAGATAGCCAGCATAATGCCCTCTGGGTAGGCTGGATTAAGCACTCGAATACCGACCGTCATCACGCCGATCAAAATCCCATAGGCCCATTTACTCTGATTGGTAAACGCGGCAGATACAGGGTCTGTTGCCATGAAGAAGGTACCAAAGGCAACACCACCCAACACAAAGTGCCAGTAAAACGGCATCGAAAACATCGAGTTAGTATCCGACCCTATCCAGTTCAGTAAACTCGACGTCACGACAAGGCCGACAATCACACCGGCGACAATGCGCCAAGACGCTATCTTCATCACAATCAAAATCAACCCCGTCAGCATGATCAGCAGTGACGACACCTCACCCATCGAACCTGGAATATTACCGATAAAGGCATCCATCCAGGTGATCGCCTCGCCAGTCATATTATTGATTAGTGACGGGCTGCCCCCCTCATACCATTGACTCAGCGGTGTCGCGCCTGAATAGCCGTCAGCTGCAACCCACACAAGCCCACCGGACATGTTGGCGGGATAGGCAAAGTAAAGGAACGCGCGTCCTGCAAGGGCTGGGTTAAGGAAATTTCGCCCTGTGCCGCCGAATAACTCTTTGGCGACAACAATACCAAAGGTGATACCTAACGCGGCTTGCCAAAGCGGGATGGTTGGCGGGAGGATGAGTGCAAACAGCACAGAGCTAACAAAAAAACCTTCATTAACTTCGTGCTTACGAACGACAGCAAACAGTACCTCCCAGACGCCACCTACTACAAACACCGTGGCATAAACGGGTAGGAAATAGAGTGCACCAAGCAACATCTGACTTGCCCAGCCACTTGCCATCAATGACTGCGCATCACCAAATGCCCACGACAGACGCCAGCTACTCTCGATAACCGAGGCAAGTTCATTTAATTGATAACTGGATGTGAGTGCGAGAACGCTTTGGTGTCCGACGTTATACATTCCCCAGAACATTGCCGGGAAGGTCGCCAACCACACCAAAATCATAATGCGCTTTAGGTCAATGCTGTCACGAACATGGGTTATGCCGCGGTTTACGTTTCCGGGTGTATAGAATATTGTCGCGAAAGCTTCATACACTGGGTAGAGCTTTTCGTACTTACCACCGGCTTCAAAGCGTGGAGCCACGTCTTCTAATCGTTTTTTTAAACTCATAATCTCAATCACCTTATTGCTTGAGTTATGGTTTTCTACGCATCAACCGTACTATTTGAACAATTTTTAACGATTTTTAATCAAATTCGTCTTGAAGAACGAGTGTCTAAAAGTCGAACCGATGTTGAAAAAGAGAGGCGTATAAACAACAAAGCCCCAGCAATGGCTGAGGCTTATTTGGTTTGGTAACGGTCGTCGTTACTTAACGCACATCACATTAAGCAATGAAGAACCTTTCAACTGGTTGACGTTACCGTTGGTAAACAGACCTTTCTTATCTGCGCCCCAATAAGGGAGATGCATTGGCCAGTTCTGTTTTTCCATAACCTTTGAGCTCAAGATGCTTTGCCATTGCTTCTCACTCATCAGCTTCATGTTGACCTGATTACACACCAATTCAGCGCTATCGTAATCTAGGCGGCTCCAAGGCTTACCTTGCTCCATGTAGAACTGTTGTTGATGATCTAGAAGGTAAGGAATAGCATATTGGCTACCCGCAATGTCTGCTTTCACGCGAATCTCGATCTCTAGATCATTGTCTGAACTCGCGTTACCGCTTGGTAGCGTCGTCTGAATAGCTGCAGCACTCGTTACCGCTGCCGCTTGCTTCGCAGCCACAGGTTTCGGAGCAGGTTTTGGTTTTACAGGGGCCTTAGGCTTAACCATTTTTGGCTCTGCCGGTTTTGCAACGATAGGCTGTGATGAGGTTTTCGACTTATCGACCATGCGAATAAAGGCTTCACCATAACCGGGAACCTTGCGCACCTGAGCTAAGTCTTTTCTCGCATCAGAGAAGGTAGAATAAGGTCCGATTAAGCAACGATAGTCTCCGCCTTCAGGCTTCATCCAAACGTTGGTCGAGATCTTCTCATATAGGGGCTTTGCTCGGTTCAGTGACAAAGGCTTATTCAGCAGACCACATTGAACCCAAAACAGCTCGTTATCTGAATGACGTTTTGGTGCTTTACTGCCCCACACGCCCTTACCGATCGGACATGATTGCTCTAGCTGTGGTAATTGGTTGGTGCTTGCCTGAGTTGCATCACATAGAACCGACTCTGCATTCACTTGGCTCGATACCAAAAGAGATGCAGCGATAAGTCCCATACGATAATTTCTCGTCACAGCACGACATACAGCATTCATTGTCAATTTCATAACCACCACTTAAACCCTTGCGGGCTAATTATTACCGAATCTATGTCGATAAAACATGAATTCCATTTTAACTATTATTGACACTGTCAATAATACTAAGTTCCAGATCCATTAAGCAAAAAAAGAGCCGTAATTGCTTACGGCTCTTAATTTAGTGACTTTTTTTACTAAAAATCAAACCGGGCTATCACCCTTTATAAATTTTCGGGTTAAACACGTCACGTAACCAGTCGCCTAATAGGTTAATAACGAGAACCAATGTTACCAAAAGCACACCTGGGAATGCTGTGATCCACCATGCTCCTGAGAAAATGTAGTTAAAACCAGTACTGATCAGGGCACCGAGTGACGGTTGGTCTACCGGAAGACCTAAACCGAGGAAAGAAAGTGCCGCTTCTGACATGATGGCATTTGCCACCTGTACCGTAGAGATAACCAAAATCGGTGATAAACAGTTAGGCAGAATATGGCGGAACATGATGCGAGGCGCTCTAAAGCCCATCACACGTGCCGCTTCTACGTACTCTTTCTTCTTCTCTGCCAATACCGATGCACGAATCGTACGAGCATACTGCGGCCATTCAGCAATACCGATGATCACCACCAGCATAACAACCGCATATTGCGCGTAGAAGTCACTACCGAAACTCGCCTTAAAGATGGCCGAGACAATGATCGCAACCATCATGGTTGAGAACGAAAGCTGAACATCGGCAAAACGCATCAGGAAGCTATCAATACGACCACCGAAGTAACCTGCAGACAAGCCAATGATGATACCGAGAGTCAGCTGAAGACCTACCGCTAGGAAACCGATCGTCAATGACAGACGCGAGCCGTAAAGCATCGTAGATAAGATGTCACGACCCTGCTCATCAGTACCCAGTAGGAAGCGTTCTTCGCCGTCTTCCATCCAAGATGGTGGCAACTCAGAATCCATGATGTCGATAGACGTCACGTCATACGGGTCTGTTGGCGCTAGAATAGGTGCCGCTAATGCCATAACAAGGAAAGCTGCAAAGATAGCGAAGCTCACCATTGCCACTTTGTCACGTAAGAAGTAGTACAGAATGTCTGACTGCTTGAATCGCTCCCAACGAGATGGAGCTGTTGTTGTTTGTTCCATGATTATGCTCCTTTCCCTGTGATGTTCACTGTTGGGTTAATGATGCCGTATAGCAGGTCAACAATGGTGTTAGTTACTACGAAGATCAGGCCAACGAAGATAACGTATGCGGTAATCAGTGGTGTATCCACTCGGTTAATCGCTTCAAGGAATAGGAAGCCGGTACCCGGCCACTGGAATACAGTTTCAGTAAGAATGGTGTAAGCCACCATAGTACCGATTTGAACACCGCCTACCGTTAGTACTGGCAGCATTGTGTTTTTCAAAGCGTGTTGGTAGTAAATCTTGTTCAGCGCTAGGCCTTTTGCTTTACCAAACTTGATATATTCAGAGCTAAGAACCTCTAGCATTTCAGAACGTACTAGACGAATGAATAGCGGCAGCATGATAGATGCCAGAGCAATACTCGGCAGCACTAAGTGCGCAAGACCATCGAGCGTTAAGAAGCCAGACTCCCAACCAAACCAGTTTGCGGTATCACCACGTCCGAATGACGGCAGCCAACCGAGTTCAATAGAGAACACATACATCAGCATGATTGCGGTTAAGAAAACAGGTACCGAGATACCGATACTACTGCCCGCCATCACCAGTTTGGTGAAGAAGCTTTTTGGGTGTATTGCAGAATAAACGCCGAGTGGAATCGACAGACAAACGATGATCAAAGAAGCGCCAAACACAAGTTCAAGCGTCGCGACCAATTTGTCTAAGATTACGTCCACAGCAGGGCGTTTAAAGAAATATGAAGTACCAAGATCACCTTGTAGAGCTGCGCCCACAAAGCGAGTGTATTTTGTAATGAAGGGATCATTTAAGCCGAGTTCATCACGCAGCGCTTGACGCTCCGATTCTGAAACAGATTGACCGACTAACTCACGCAACGGGTCGCCCAGGTTATCCTGAATGGCAAACGCCACCAAACTGATCACAAACATCACTATCAGTGCCTGAAACAGGCGCTTGACCAGAAACGTAACCATTCCTTGCCCCTTATCTATCCATGACTATCTAGTCGAAATCCGCGACTAGATAACAAAATTCAGTCTTAAAAAAGGTATTTAGCCAGACTGAAGGAAGACCAAATACCGAAACTTAAATCTATATCTTAATAATTTGAGAGCCTGAAAAGCTTCAAGCTCTCGATTCTAGCAAGCTAGATTATTTTACAACTAGGTCGCCGAAGTAAGGCATAACCATTGGGTTTACTACGTCTGCTGCACCTACGTTAGACTTCGCGCCCCACGCTTCACTTTGCCAGTGTAGCGGTACGAATGCTGCGTCGTTGTAAAGTGTTGCTTCAACGCCTTTCAGCATTTCAGCACGCTTAACTGGGTCAGTTTCAGTGTTAGAAGCTTCTACGATCGCATCCATTTCTGGGTTTGAGTAGCCAGAACAGTTGTATTGACCACGGCCAGTCTCTTCGTTACGAGTCATAGTTAGGAACTCGTTGAAGTTAGCTGAATCTTCTGTATCTGAGTGCCAGCCGATCATCATCATGTCTGCTGAACATAGGTCAAACTCAGGCCAGTACTGTGCTTTAGGCATAGTTTTAAGATCAACTTTGATACCAATCTTAGACAGCATTGCCGCAGACGCTTGCGCTACTTTCGCATCGTTCACGTAACGGTTGTTTGGAGCCATCATAGTTAGCGTAAAGCCATCTTCGTAGCCCGCTTCTTTCATCAGCTCTTTCGCTTTTTTCAGATCGTAACGAGGAACTAGGTCTTCGTTGTGACCCGCGTAGCCTGTTGGGCTTTGCTGACCAGCTGCTGTTGCGAAGCCTTTCATGATCTTCTTAACGATACCTTCGTTGTTGATTGCGTGAACAATCGCCTGACGAACGCGAACATCTTTAAGTGCTTCGTTGCTGTTTTGGTTCATTTGGAACGTGATGATACGAGTACCAGGTAGCGTCACTAGATCGATGTTCTTAGCGTTTTTAACACGCTTGTGATCGTTTGGTGCTACTGGGTGAATCATATCAACGTCGCC
Organism: Vibrio sp. ZF57; assembly: GCF_001691235.1. Classification (NCBI taxonomy): domain Bacteria; kingdom Pseudomonadati; phylum Pseudomonadota; class Gammaproteobacteria; order Vibrionales; family Vibrionaceae; genus Vibrio; species Vibrio sp. ZF57. The sequence goes on from NZ_MAKD01000029.1 coordinate 20,206, forward strand.
AGAAAGAAGTGCTGCAACACGTGTCGCGTCTTCTTTGATTGGCACAAGTGTTAGCTTGTCTACGTTGCCTTCAGTTTCTGTGTCCCAGTAATCGTTGAAACGCTCGAACGTTACTTTAACGCCTTGCTCACGCTGCGTTACGATAAATGGACCAGTACCTGAAACGTTAGTCGAAGCAAACGAGTTACCGTGCTTAACTAGCTCAGACTTGTCTTTACCTTCCGCTGTTTGGCCAGAGTAGAACTTGCTGTCCATTGGGAAGATGTAAGTTGCTGTTTGTAGTACTAGTGGGTAAGCCGCTTTTGATACTAGCTCAACTGTGTAGTCATCCACTTTTACCATTTTTTCGTATGGCGTGAAGATAGACTTAAAGTCTGGAGAAGCTTGTAGACGTTCAAAAGTCCACACAACATCATCAGCAGTCAGTTCGTTACCAGAGTGGAATTTCACACCTTTACGTAGGTTGAAGCGGAAAGTCGTTTCATCAACACGCTCCCAGCTAGATGCTAGGCGGCCTTCAAAATCCATCTCTTGAGTGAAACGTACTAGAGGGTCAAACACCATGTGAGACATTTGCAGTGTGCCACCAGACAGCTGCTCGTGCGGGTCAAGTGATACTGGGTCAGCTGCGTAGCCAACGGTAATATCTGCTGCTGCTGCACTAAAGCTTAGGCCAGCTGCCATTAAAGCTACTGCTAATTTGCTTTTCATGGTTTTCATTGCATAACTCCTTCATGCGGGAATCCAGATCCCTAGTTGTTGTATTTGCGTCTGTTTATTGTTGTTAGCAAGCTAAACTCCAGCCTGCTGATTTTTATACCGCGGCTTGTGCCACTGCTTTTTCTTCTCTTAAGCCTGTAAATTCAGGCATTAAAGAAATCAGTTGTTTGCTGTATTCATGCTGAGGTGATTGGAACAGCTGCTCCGTTGGCGCAACCTCCAATAATGTCCCCATCTGCATCACACCAACACGGTCACACATTTGGCGAATAACCGGTAGATCGTGACTGATGAACAGCATGGTTAGGTTTAGCTCGTCTTGTAAGTCTTTTAGTAGGTTAAGAATCTGAGCCTGTACCGACACGTCCAGTGCCGATGTTGGTTCATCACAAATCAAAAGACGTGGGCGAGTCGCCAAAGCGCGAGCGATAGAAATACGCTGACGTTGACCACCTGAGAATTCGTGTGGGTACTTCACCCCAGCCATTTTGCCTAAACCCACGTGCTCTAGCAGGTCGTTCACGATCTGACGAGTTTCATTTTCGTTGCGAGTAAGCTTATGGAATCGGATAGGTTCAGCAATGATGTCGAATATCTTCATTCGAGGGTTCATTGATGTGTAAGGGTTTTGGAAAACCATCTGCATTTGACGACGCATAGGGCGACGTTCTTTTTCAGATTTCAGACCAGTAAGATCAACGCCTTCAAACGTTACCTTGCCTGAGTTTGGTGCGTACAAGCCAGCAATCACACGAGCAATCGTTGATTTACCTGAACCTGATTCACCTACTAAACCAAACGTCTCACCTTCATGCACTTCAAAGCTCACGTTGTTTGATGCTTGAACGTACTCACGACGGCTCTCAAAGAAAGAATCTTTGGTAGTAAAGCGTAAGTTTACGTTCTCAACGTTCAACAGAGGGCCAGTGTAATCACGGTGATCTTGGCTTTGACCTAACCAGTGGTTCTTCACATCCAATGGTTCCATCTCTTGTGCTTCTTCGATGTAGCTAACAAGAGGGAAACGATCGAGTTTGCGATCCGAACGAGGAACCGCAGAGATAAGACTGTGTGTATATGGGTGCTCAGGAGTACCCAGAACTTTCGCTGTTGGGCCAAACTCAACTAAGTCACCACGATACATAACGGCTACGCGGTCGGTAACGTTAGATACCACGCCCATGTCGTGCGTGACCAACATGCAACCTACGTTCTTCTTAATACATAGGTCGCGAATCAAACCCAAGATCTGGTCTTGGATAGAAACATCCAGTGCTGTTGTTGGTTCATCTGCGATGATTAGGTCAGGTTCACCTGCCAATGCGATCGCGATAACCACACGCTGACGCATACCGCCAGAGAATTGGTGAGGGTACTGCTTTAAACGGTTTTCTGGTTGTGGGATACCCACTTGGTTCATCAAGTCTAATGAGCGCTGGTAGGCTTCTTGATCCGAAACCTTCATGTTGGCATGAATCGTCTCTTTTAACTGCTGTTCTACTGTGAATAGAGGGTTAAGAGAAGTCATTGGGTCTTGGAAGATAAAACCAATCTTTGAGCCGCGAACAGAACGCATCTGTTCAGGAGATAAACCAGAGACTTTTTCGCCATCCAGAAATACCTCGCCGCTAGCAATGCGGCCAGGAGGGCTCAGCAAATCGATCACAGCATTACCTACTGTTGATTTACCTGCACCAGACTCGCCTACAACACCAACAATCTCACCACGTTCAATGTTGAACGAAAGTGATTTAACTGCGGCGTGAACTCCATGACGAGATGGGTATTCGATACGAAGATTTTTTACTTCTAAAAGTGACATTACCAGACCTCTACTGCTTTGGCAGCTTTCTGCCCTGTCTGCAAAATTGAATCCATTCTTACCAGAATATTGTTCTGATATTTTATACGGTTGACAATTTGGCAAATAATTCACAGAAAAGCAACAAAAATAGGATAAAAAGTCGACATTAAACGCTTAGCAAGCAAAAGTGCCACATAACTATTCACCAAAAGAGCATATAGTAAGAAAAATCAACATTATATTATCGGCAAGAAATACTCACAAACTCCTTACCACTACTTACTTGTAGAGTTAAAGCCGTGCTTCAAAGCAGATCTCACTACCAGTCACTAAAAACAAATAATTATTCCAAAAAACAATTAACACTATAGAAACAAGCGCTAATTTTGTTAATTTGAACAAATAAAACAACCAGATAAACGTTAATTAGCCATACATTTAACCATCTGTATTATTTTGGTAAATACAAAACAGACAAACGAAAGGCCTAATAAATCAGAGGAGTTTTTGAACGACCAAATGCGTACAAAGCTGTCAAATTCAGGCCTTAGTGAGCAAATTTAGGGTCAGGTTTCACTTTTCATAAAAGTCTTTAGACCAAACCCATTAATATGTCGAATTATTGAGCACTCCATTTATATAAAATTAGATATAGAACTGTACATTTGATAAAGAAAGCAACTCTGTAGCAGCACCATTATCAAGCAGATCGTTAGGAATCTGTCTTATATAAGAAGGGGAGATAGATGTAAGAAGCCCCGTCATTTCTGACGCGGACGGCTAGTTGAGGCTTCTTAAGTGATCAGTGAAGAGACATTCTTTGAACATCAGGCGAACCCCACTCTGTTCAAGTTATCTAAGTTTCAGATGTAAAAAATCCCTAGTCTTTCGACTAGGGCTTCTTAAGGTGGTCGGTGAAGAGGGATTCGAACCCCCGACCCTCTGGTCCCAAACCAGATGCGCTACCAAGCTGCGCTATTCACCGAGACGTTTCGTTTGATTTCTCAAACTGGGAACTTCAAAGAAGCTACCAAAATTAATGGGGTGGCTAACGAGATTCGAACTCGCGACCACCGGAATCACAATCCAGGGCTCTACCAACTGAGCTATAGCCACCACTAATTTTTTATATAACCGCTTAAAAGCGATTATTGAAATAGTGGTCGGTGAAGAGGGATTCGAACCCCCGACCCTCTGGTCCCAAACCAGATGCGCTACCAAGCTGCGCTATTCACCGACTAGTTTTGTATCGACTCTTGGGAATAATGAATCAACACTGGAAGCCGAAGCTACCGATATTTTGTAAAGAAAGAATGGGGTGGCTAACGAGATTCGAACTCGCGACCACCGGAATCACAATCCAGGGCTCTACCAACTGAGCTATAGCCACCATTATTTCTTTTTGCCAATTTCTCACTTACCGAAGTAAGAGACCGGATGGCGCGCCTGAAAGGATTCGAACCTTCGGCCTTTGGCTCCGGAGGCCAACGCTCTATCCAGCTGAGCTACAGGCGCATGCCCTGTCGGCGGAGTGGAATAATACGTATATCACCCAATGCCGTCTAGTACTTTTTTAACTTTTTTTTCTGTTTGGTCTCTTTTTCGACAGTTAATATGTGATAAACCCCTTATTTGAGTACTACAACCCGCCACAGCTTATAAGTTGTTGTTTATTGCAACAACTTATCGGGATATAATCACCCATTATTTACATTGGTTTAACAGTTGCTCTTTGCTGGTTAAAGCCAAAACACCCTTCCAACACTATAAATTGGTAAGCATGTACTTACCTTGGGAATGTAAAGTGAGTTTAATGGATATGTCTCGTCGAATTTTAAGCGTTGTCATCGCAGTTTTAACCTTTTCAACTGGCGCAATGGCTGCAGGCCTAAGCGAAGCGGAGCACGATGCAATTGCTGAACGCATCAAACCAGTTGGCCAAGTTTACCTAGTCGGCAGCGAGCCAGTAGCCGCAGAACCAACAGGCCCTCGTGATGGCGCAGCAGTTTACGGTACCTTTTGTATCGCTTGTCACGCATCTGGCGTAAGTGGCGCACCTAAAACAGGTGATGCTGGTGACTGGGGTCCTCGCATTGCTCAAGGTCGCGACATTCTAGCTGACCACGCAATCAACGGCTTCAATGCGATGCCAGCGAAAGGTTCATGTATGGATTGTTCAGACGACGAAATCAAAGATGCTATCGAGCACATGATTGCCGGTCTGTAATTAAAAATGCCAGATTCAGAAAAGGTGACCTCATGGTCACCTTTTTTATTGGCTTCTATATAGTGCGATTAAAGTAGGGCATTACTTCTTGTTGAACATCGCTCGAATATTCGCAATGTGCGCCTGCCCTTTTTCCATTCTTTCTTCAGCGGATTGAGGCTTCTTAACGCTTTCCCACTCCACATCATCGTGCGGCAGCTCATCGAGGAAGCGGCTTTGTGTTGGCTTTATTAATTCACCATATTGACGACGTTCACGACACTTAGTAAAAGTCAGCTCTTTCTGCGCTCGAGTAATCCCCACATACATAAGACGACGTTCTTCTTCTACGTTGCCTTCATCGACACTGGTTTGGTGCGGCAAGATGCCCTCTTCTGCACCCATCAGGAATACATATGGGAACTCTAGACCTTTCGATGCATGCAATGTCATTAATTGGACTTGATCTGCATCGTCATCATCCTCACCACGCTCCATCATATCGCGCAGCGTTAAACGTTGAACCACCTCGCGCAGGGTTTTCTCTTCTTTATCGTAGTTGTCACCCTCAAGATCGGCCACAATCCAGCTATACAGATCAGAGACGTTCTTCATTCGCATTTCAGCGGCTTTCGGGCTCGCTGAGGTTTCGTACAACCAATCTTCGTAGTTGATGTCACGAACCAAAGAACGAACGGCTTCAACCGTATTACCACGCTCGGCATTGTCTGAGATACGAACAATCCAGTCACCGAAGCGGCGCAAATTTTCTAAACCACGCCCCGTCAGTGTCTGCTCTAAGCCCATCTCAAAGCTGGCTTCAAACAAGCTCTTGCCACGCATATTGGCGTAGCTGCCTAACTTCTCAAGCGTCACCGGACCAATCTCTCGGCGCGGTGTGTTTACAATACGTAGGAAGGCGTTGTCATCATCAGGGTTCACCAACACACGCAGGTAAGCCATGATGTCTTTAATCTCGGCTCTCGCGAAGAAAGAGGTACCGCCAGAGATCTTGTAAGGCACACGGTTCTGCATCAGCGCTTTTTCAATCAAGCGTGATTGGTGGTTACCACGGTAAAGCACTGCGTAATCTTTGTATTCAGTACGGTTCAAAAACTTGTGGGCGATGATCTCGCCGGTAATACGCTCTGCTTCATGCTCTTCATTCTTAGCATTCAGTACCTTGAGCTTTTCACCGTCTGGGATCTCTGAGAATAGTGACTTTTCATAAACGTGTGGGTTGTTGGCGATCAAGATGTTCGCCGCACGTAATATTCGGCTGGTTGAGCGATAGTTTTGCTCGAGTTTGATCAAGCGAAGATTTGGATAGTCCTCACCCAGCAACACCAAGTTTTGCGGTTTTGCACCACGCCATGAATAGATAGATTGGTCATCGTCACCTACTACCGTCAAGCGACCACGCTCTCCCACCAGTAAACGAACCAACTCATATTGGCTGGTGTTGGTATCTTGGTATTCATCGACCAGTAAATAGCGGATACGCGACTGCCAGCGCTCACGCACCTCTTGATTGGTTTTCAGTAGTAATACAGGCATCGCGATCAGATCATCAAAATCGAGTGCGTTGTATGCCTTCATCTGTTTCTGGTACATCTCAAAACAGAATGCAAACAACTGCTCTTGTTCGCCTTGAGCACGTGCTTTCGCCTGATCTGGCGTCAGCATGTCATTTTTCCAATTCGAAATGGTGCTCATTAAAGCGCGTAGCAAATCCTTATCACCATCGATCTGTCTCTCTGTTAACTCTTTTAACAAAGCTAACTGGTCTTGGTCATCAAACAGAGAGAAACCCGCTTTCAAACCTAGCGCTTTGTATTCACGGCGAATGATGGTTAAGCCCATGGTATGAAAAGTCGAAACAATCAGCCCTTTCGATTCGCCCTTACCTAGAGTTTGCCCAACACGCTCTTTCATCTCGCGTGCCGCTTTATTAGTAAAGGTCACCGCCGCAATATTACGCGCCTTATAGCCACATTCCTGAACCAGATAAGCAATTTTATTGGTGATAACACGTGTTTTACCGGATCCAGCGCCCGCTAATACTAAGCAGGGGCCCGAAACATATTTCACGGCTTCATCTTGTCTTGGGTTCAGTTTCATTTGATTCTCAGTTTGGTCTAGAGGGGCGAATTCAATTGCGCGCCTATAATAATGCTGCAACAGCACGAATGCTACGTTCTCTTATACAAGATTTTTACGCTGATTATGTAAAACTTTGTTGCACATGTGTGTGGTTATTAGGCTATAATGAATGAACGTTCATTCATTGGTGGTTGAAATATGACAACTCATGCACCTCGGGATAAACGCCAGCAAATACTTTCTGCAGCTGAAAAGCTAATTGCAGAGGTCGGTTTCCAAGGCCTTTCAATGCAAAAATTAGCCAAAGAAGCGGGAGTGGCTGCAGGCACTATCTATCGCTACTTCGATGATAAAGAGCATTTGATAGAAGATGTTCGAATGCTCGTGACTCAAAGAGTAGCTGATGCTGTTCAACAAGGGGTTAATGATTCGGATCCAATTAAACAACGCTACCGTACTATGTGGTTGAACATATGGAACTTAGCAGGAACGAATTTAGCCGCAATAAAAAATCGGGTTCAGTATGACTCTCTACCCATCACAAATAGCCTAAACTTCAGGGAACTAGAACGTAAAATGTTTGCCCAAGTTGAGCTGCTATTTAATGAGGGGAAAGAACAAGGATTGTTTAAACCACTTAACAATGAAGTATTAGGTGGATTGAGCTTGGCGGCTAGTGTTTCTCTAGCACGCAAGCATTCTTTAGGATTTTACCAACTTGATGAGGCAGAACTAGAATCTGCAATCGAAGCCAGTTGGGACGCAATAATTAAACACTAGATCGGAGTTTTGACCATAATGAAAAAGTGGACTTTCTTCATGTTATTCATCGCTGTATTGCTTTTTGGCAGCGTTATTGGATTCAACATGTTCAAACAACAAAAAATTGCTGAGTATATGGCCAACCGCCCTGAACCCGAGTTTCCCGTAACGGTAACTGAAGTTCAGCCGATCGACTGGGTTCCCGTAATTGAAGCTATCGGCTTCATCGAACCAAATCAAGGTGTGACACTAGCGAACGAAACCAGCGGTGTTATTGACCAAATTTCTTTCGAATCGGGTACTGATGTTAAGAGTGGTCAGCAACTGGTACGTCTTGATTCTGACGTAGAGAAAGCCAACCTTAAGAGTTCTGAAGCTCGTTTGCCTGCTGCGAAAGCAAAATACAAGCGTTACCAAGGTCTATTCAAGAAAGGCTCTATTTCTAAAGAAGCGTACGATGAAGCAGAAGCTAACTACTTCTCTCTTTCAGCTGATATTGAAAGTCTAAAAGCGTCTATCGATCGTCGCGAAATTCGCGCACCATTCGATGGTACTGTTGGTATTCGTAACGTATACCTAGGTCAATACCTGCAATCGGGTACAGATATCGTTCGTTTAGAAGATACCAGTGTAATGCGCCTTCGCTTCACGGTTTCTCAAACCGACATCTCTCGTATCAATGTAGGCCAAGCTGTCGACATCTTTGTTGATGCTTACCCAGAAACACCGTTTGAAGGCTCTATTAGTGCAATTGAACCCGCAGTTAGCATCCAAAGTGGTCTTATCCAAGTTCAAGCAGATATTCCAAACAATGATGGCAAACTTCGTAGCGGCATGTTCGCTCGCGCTAACATCATTCTGCCTAAACTAGAGAATCAAGTAACTCTGCCTCAAACAGCGATTACTTTCACTCTATACGGTGACAATGTTTACATCCTGACTGAAGAAGACGGCGTTCAGCGTGTTGCTCAACACGTCGTGAAAGTTGGTGAACGCACAGCAGATATCGCGCACATCCTTGAAGGCGTTAAAGCTGGCGATACGGTTGTAACTTCTGGCCAAGTACGTCTAAGTAACGGCGCCAAAGTTAAGGTTGTTGAAAGTGATGCAATCACTCCACCATCTGAAACACCTAAGCTGTAACTGGAGGTACAATGCGCTTTACTGATGTTTTTATTAAACGTCCAGTTCTAGCGGTATCCATCAGCTTTTTGATTGCGCTGCTTGGCTTACAAGCAATCTTCAAAATGCAGGTGCGTGAATACCCTGAAATGACGAATACCGTTGTAACCGTAACCACGAGTTACTACGGTGCAAGTGCCGATCTTATCCAAGGCTTTATCACCCAACCCCTCGAACAGGCTGTGGCGCAAGCGGATAACATCGACTATATGACTTCCTCTTCTGTACTCGGTAGCTCGACGATTACGGTGAACATGAAGTTGAACACCGACCCGAATGCAGCGCTGTCTGACATACTGGCCAAGACAAACTCGGTGCGTTCTCAGCTTCCAAAAGAAGCGGAAGATCCAACCGTAACCATGTCGACTGGTTCAACAACAGCTGTACTCTACATTGGTTTTACTAGTGATGAGTTGGTGTCGAGCCAAATTACCGATTATCTAGAGCGTGTAATTAACCCGCAGCTATTTACGGTAAATGGTGTATCGAAAGTTGACCTATACGGTGGCATGAAATACGCACTACGCGTATGGCTAGACCCGTCAAAAATGGCTGCAGTTAACCTAACTGCTAGTGATGTAATGACGGTATTGAATGCCAACAACTACCAATCGGCTACAGGTCAAGCAACCGGCGAGTTTGTTCTTTATAACGGCAGTGCCGACACGCAAGTATCGAACACTGAAGAATTAGAGAACTTAGTCGTTAGAAGTGGTGAAGGTGAGATTATTCGTCTGTCTGACATCGCTAAGGTTTCTCTAGAGAAAAGCCACGACGTTTACCGTGCAAGTGCAAACGGTCAGGAAGCGGTTGTTGCTGCGATCAATGCGGCACCAAGTGCCAACCCAATCAACATCGCTGCAGATGTACTTGAGCTTCTTCCTCAACTAGAGAAGAACCTACCAAGCAACATCTCTATGAACGTAATGTACGATTCAACTATTGCTATTAACGAGTCAATTCAAGAGGTTATCAAGACAATCCTTGAAGCTGCATTAATCGTATTGATCGTAATCACCTTGTTCTTAGGTTCATTCCGAGCGGTACTGATTCCTATCGTTACTATCCCACTGTCTTTGATTGGTGTGGCAATGGTAATGCAGGCAATGGGTTTCTCTTGGAACCTGATGACACTCCTGGCAATGGTACTCGCCATCGGCTTAGTGGTAGATGATGCGATCGTAGTACTTGAGAACGTCGACCGGCACATCAAGCTCGGGGAGTCCCCTTTCCGTGCGGCAATTATCGGTACCCGTGAAATTGCGGTCCCTGTTATCGCAATGACACTAACGCTAGGTGCGGTATATGCTCCAATCGCAATGATGGGTGGTATCACAGGCTCGCTATTTAAAGAGTTTGCGTTAACCCTAGCAGGTTCGGTTTTCGTGTCAGGTATTGTGGCACTTACGCTATCGCCAATGATGTGTTCAAAAATGCTGAAAGCTCACGCTGAGCCAAGCAAGTTTGAACAGAAAGTTCATGGTGTACTGGATGGTATGACTAACCGTTACGAGCGTATGCTTGGCGCGGTAATGCAGCATCGTCCAGTATTCATTGGCTTTGCTATCATCGTATTTGCAAGTTTGCCGATGTTATTCAAGTTCATCCCTAGTGAATTAGCACCTTCAGAAGATAAGGGTGTAATCATGCTAATGGGTACGGCACCTTCGAATGCGAACTTAGACTTCATGCAAAATACCATGAACGACGTAAACACAATTCTGTCTGACCAGCCAGAAGTAGCGTACGCGCAGGTGTTTACTGGAATTCCTAATGCAAACCAAGCGTTTGGTATTGCATCTATGGTTCCATGGAGTGAGCGTGAAGCAAGCCAATCAGAAGTAGCAAACCGCGTTGGTGGTTTGGTGAAAGATGTTCCTGGAATGGCGGTAACAGCGTTCCAAATGCCAGAACTACCAGGTGCAGGTTCAGGCCTTCCAATTCAGTTTGTCATTACAACGCCAAACAGTTTTGAAAGCTTGTTCCAAATCACCACTGATATTCTGGCTGATGTATCTTCAAACCCACTGTTTGTATATTCAGATCTCGACCTGAACTACGACTCAGCAACGATGAAGATCCATATCGACAAAGACAAAGCGGGTGCTTACGGCGTGACGATGCAAGACATTGGTATCACTCTAGGTACTATGATGTCTGATGGTTACGTAAACCGTATCGACTTGAATGGTCGTTCTTACGAGGTTATCCCTCAAGTTGAACGTAAGTTCCGTCTAAACCCTGAATCGATGAACAACTACTATGTTCGTGGCGCAGATGGTAAAGCAATTCCTCTAGGCAGTTTAATCACGATTGATGTTGTGGCTGAGCCTCGCTCTCTTCCTCACTTCAACCAATTGAACTCGGCTACGATTGGTGCGGTACCGGCTCCAGGCGCTGCAATGGGTGATGCAATTGCGTGGTTTGAAGACACAGCTGCCAATAAGCTTCCAAGTGGCTATAACCATGACTACATGGGTGAAGCACGCCAATACGTAACAGAAGGTAGCGCACTTTACGCGACCTTTGGTTTAGCGTTGGCTATCATCTTCTTGGTATTGGCGATTCAGTTTGAATCTCTAAAAGATCCATTGGTTATCATGGTATCTGTACCACTGGCGATTTGTGGTGCCCTAATAGCTCTAGCTTGGGGTGCGGCGACGATGAACATCTACTCGCAAGTTGGTTTGATCACCTTGGTCGGCCTGATTACCAAGCACGGTATCTTGATCTGTGAGGTAGCGAAAGAAGAACAGCTACACAATCACAAGACTCGTATTGAAGCGGTAATGGAAGCGGCGAAGGTTCGTCTTCGTCCAATCCTGATGACAACGGCGGCGATGATCGCAGGTCTAATCCCACTGATGTACGCAAGTGGTGCGGGTGCGGCTCAGCGTTTCAGTATCGGTATCGTAATCGTTGCTGGTCTAGCGATTGGTACTCTCTTCACGCTATTTGTACTGCCCGTGATTTACAGCTACTTGGCTGAAAAACACAAACCTCTGCCTGTATTTGTTGAAGACAAAGACCTAGAAAAGTTAGCTCGCGTCGATGAAGCAAAAGCGGCACACAGAGAATTAGCTGATAATAAGTAATCGCTAAGTCGTATTAACAATAAAAAGGCTACTTCGGTGGCCTTTTTTTATACGCCATAGGCGACATCTCAAGTGTGATTAAATAGAATAGTAGTAAATATTCAGGAGTTTTAATTGATATGTTTGATCCAAAAAAATTAGAGCAGATTGCTAAGCAGATCCACGATTCTATGCCTCAACCAGTAAAAGAGCTTGGTTCAGACGTAGACCAAAAAGTTCGCCAGGTTATCCAAGGCCAGCTAAACAAGCTAGACGTTGTGAGCCGTGAAGAGTTTGATGTTCAAACACAAGTACTGCTTCGCACTCGCCAGAAGCTCACTGAAATGGAACAAAAACTGGCTGAACTAGAAGCAAAGCTTTCAGACAAATAGTCATTTTTTTCAATCAGTTCAAGTTCGAATAAAGGCTTACCTTCGGGTAAGCCTTTATTTTTTCCTCAATCTATCAAGCCTTCACCGGTAAAATAGTTGCAAGCATAAAAAAGCCCCGAACAAATGTTCAGGGCTATTTTTATTCAGTGATGAACTGGAAGATTAACCGCCAACAGCGATACGCTTCATGTCGCTCATGTAGCTACGTAGCTCTTCACCAATGTATTCTACAGGGTGGTTACGGATAGCTTCGTTTACTTCAATTAGCTTAGCGTTATCAACTTGGTTAGATGTCTCACCTAGACCACGGCCGATGACGTCCGTTGCTACTGAAGGCATGAACTTCTCACGTAGTAGCGGTGTTGCTACGTTAGCGAATAGGTAGTTACCGTACTCAGCAGTATCAGAGATTACAACGTTCATTTCGTAAAGACGCTTACGAGCAACTGTGTTTGCGATTAGTGGAAGCTCATGTAGAGATTCGTAGTAAGCAGACTCATCAATGATGCCTGATGCCGTCATAGCTTCGAATGCTAGCTCAACACCGGCACGAACCATAGCAACCATTAGGATACCGTTGTCGAAGTACTCTTGCTCTGAGATTTCTACGTCAGAAGCTGGGTAGTTTTCGAATGCAGTTTCGCCTGTCTCTTCACGCCAGCCTAGTAGGTTCACGTCATCGTTCGCCCAGTCAGCCATCATTGTGCTAGAGAAGTGACCAGAGATGATGTCATCCATGTGCTTGTTGTAAAGCGGACGCATTAGGTCTTTAAGCTCTTCAGAAAGCTCAAACGCTTTAACTTTAGCCGGGTTAGATAGGCGATCCATCATGTGAGTTACGCCACCAAACTTAAGTGCTTCAGTAATCGTTTCCCAACCGTATTGTAGAAGCTTGCCTGCGTAGCCAGGTTCGATGCCATCAGCAATCATCTTCTCGTAAGATACGATAGAACCCGCTTGTAGCATGCCACAAAGGATAGTTTGCTCACCCATCAGGTCAGATTTAACTTCTGCTACGAAAGAAGACTCTAGGCAACCTGCACGATGACCACCAGTACCTGCAGCCCAAGCTTTAGCGATATCCCAACCTTCGCCTTTAGGGTCGTTTTCTGGGTGAACAGCGATAAGTGTTGGTACACCGAAGCCACGTTTGTACTCTTCGCGAACTTCAGAGCCTGGACACTTAGGTGCAACCATTACTACAGTAAGGTCAGCACGTAATTGCATGCCTTCTTCCACAACGTTGAAGCCGTGAGAGTAACCAAGAGCAGCGCCTTGCTTCATTAGAGGCATTACTGTTTCAACAACGTTTGTGTGTTGCTTATCAGGAGTAAGGTTGATTACTAGGTCTGCTTGAGGGATTAGCGTTTCGTAGCTACCCACAACAAAGCCGTTTTCATCAGCATTTTTGAATGATTGACGCTTTTCATCAATTGCCGCTTGGCGTAGAGCGTAAGATACGTCTAGACCAGAATCACGCATATTTAGACCTTGGTTTAGGCCTTGAGCACCACAACCAACAATTACGATTTTCTTACCTTCAAGGTATTCAGCTTCTGTCGCGAATTCTTCACGATCCATAAAGCGGCAACGACCTAATTGGTCTAGTTGTTCACGAAGGTTTAATGTATTGAAATAGTTAGCCATTCTAGGGCACTCCTTTAAAAATAAGTCCGTAAGGTCGATATCTCTCTATCGAATGACTTCATACTAAAACAGACACTCCGTTGCTGAAAGTGATATATTCACAATTAGTTATTGCAATAAATGCAACATGGAAACGATCGCAGAACATGAACATAAAATCTCTACAATTATTTATACATTTATGCGACAGCAAGAGTTTCAGCAAAACCGCTGCTGCTATGCACGTCAGTCCTTCAGCGCTGAGCCGTCAGATACAAAAGCTTGAAGAGGAAACAGGACAAGAACTGCTAATCAGAGACAACCGCAGTGTTGATCTCACTCCAGCAGGAAAGCACCTATTGCCAGTAGCATTAAGCATCGTTGGAGAGTGGCAGCAATACAATCTTCACCTGAAAGGTGGTGAGCAAGAACTTAAAGGTGAAATTCGCATATTTTGCTCGGTAACGGCTAGTTACAGCCACCTACCTGAGCTCATAACCGAATTCAGAGCTATTCATCCGTACATTGAATTTAAGCTCTCTACAGGCGATCCGGCTCAATCCATCGACAAGATTTTAAATGATGGAGCAGATATTGCTATCTCAGCGAAGCCAGACATTCTTCCCTCAAGATTAGAGTTCGAAACCATCAGCGATATACCACTGTCAGTCATCATCCCATCCGGTGTGAGTAGTTTTAGCCAGCAGCTGCAATCAGATAAACCAAACTGGAATGAAGTACCTTTTATCATCCCAGAAGCAGGTACTGCACGAGAACGTGCGAACGCGTGGTTCAAAAAGATGAAGATAAAACCCAATATTTACGCTCAGGTATCTGGTCATGAAGCGATCGTCAGTATGGTTGCCCTTGGTTGTGGTGTTGGTATTGCGCCAGACGTTGTAATCAACAACAGTCCTGTGAGAGATAAAGTCGACCGCTTAAAAATAGAGCCAATCAAGCCGTTTGAATTGGGAGTGTGCTGTAAGCGATCGCAGTTAGAAAATCCATTAATTAGAGCATTTTGGCAGGTAGCTGAAGGTAAATACCTCCAAGACTAGTTATCTATAATACCAATTAAAGTAAAAATGTGATCTAATTAAGATTGATGAATTATTGT
>NZ_MAKD01000030.1:0-1609 GCF_001691235.1 Vibrio sp. ZF57
TGGTAGTGTGGGGCTTCCCCATGTGAGAGTAGGACATCGCCAGGCTTTAAATTTATTTTCACTTTTTTAAAAGTGAAGACAAAAAGTGTTATGAACGACTTGTCAGCGACGACAAGTATTCCACTGCGGAGTGGTAGTTCAGTTGGTTAGAATACCGGCCTGTCACGCCGGGGGTCGCGGGTTCGAGTCCCGTCCACTCCGCCACTTATTCAGAGTTTCAGCTCTTTAAAACTGAAAATAGGGGTGTAGCTCCAATTGGCAGAGCAGCGGATTCCAAATCCGCGTGTTGGGAGTTCGAATCTCTCCACCCCTGCCATATTTAAGGCTCTAGTCGAAAGACTAGAGCCTTTTTGCTTTTTCCGGTATAGATAAATGAACAACGAAGCTCTACTGCTACAAATTATCTCAACATCTCTAATCGTTATACCAATCCGGAAAATTAACTGATTAGGTCAATCCAATCTCTTGTACACATTTTTGTGACGCGATCTTTGCACTCAAGAAATCCATTCCAAGCGCTACAGACCTTCGAAACAATATCGTTATAATCAATGAAGTTTTGGTTTGCTAGATAGTGTTGCCTTAACCAACTCCACACTTGCTCTATAGGGTTAAGCTCTGGTGAGTATGGCGGCAATTTGATAATACTGACATTATCAAATGGGTTAGCAATATCATCGGTATGCCATCCTGCGCCATCCATTATTACCACTGAATGACGGTCTTTTTCTGTGACTTTAGATATCTGCTCTAGATGGTTTATCATGATGTCTTTGTTAACCCAAGGGACGACCATTGCCTCACCAATCCCTCTCGATGGGCACACTGAGCCAAACAAATAAGCGTATTCAAATTGCTGCTGTTTTACTACGCGAGGTCTCGTTCCACGAGTAGCCCAAAGACGTGTTGTTGTGTTCTGCTGACCAAACCTAGCTTCGTCTTGAAACCAGACATCAACACTCTCTAGCCCAATATGGCCGGGGATCTTAAGGATCGTTTCGATTTGGAATTTTTTTAAAATCGTCCTGTATTTGCTGTGATTGTTTAGGGTGTTTGGAACGAGAAGTTATCCAAGAAAAACCCATGTGGTCGAGGAGATAATAGATGGAATTAGGGTGGTAGTGCTTGTCAAAGTGTTTAACGATGTAGTCATGTATATCGCTTCCAACAAGGCGGCCACCAGAAGGTGATTCAGCTTCTTTTTTTATGAAGGCACTGAGTTGAGCCCGCTGCTCATCGGTGAGGTATGCAGGCCTACCAGTCCGAGGTTTTTCTTGAAGTCCTTCTAGGCCTTCTTCAAAAAAAATCCGAACCCATTTATTGACACTGGTTCGACTGACTTTGAGAGATTTTGCAATTTGTGTACGAGAGAGGCCGTCTTTAAAGTGTGCGAGCGCAAGTAAACGCATCTTCATCTGAATGGTTTTTTGCTGGCTCGCAAGCTTTTTGAAGTCAGTGTTATTAAGGCTATCCATGGCTAAATTTCACAATAATTCATCAATCTTAATTAGATCACATTTTTACTTTAATTGGTATGAATACTTCAAAGCGGCAGCTTATACCAATCCGGAAAATTAACTGATCAGGTCAATCCAATCTCTTGTACACA
>NZ_MAKD01000031.1:0-323 GCF_001691235.1 Vibrio sp. ZF57
CTCGGGGGATTTTACGGGTACAAAGCGAGTTGATGGACGCTGAACAGCTTCGCATATGGCAACAGCATCATTAAGGTCGTTCTTTCCTTTAGTTCGATAAGGAACCACGTATTTAACGGCCATGATGCGGGCGTCATGACCCAGTTTATTGAGTGTTCTTGCCCAATAATGTGCACCACCACACGCTTCAACGCCTATACGCATGAGTGGCATATTTGCTATTGTAGTCAGTAGTTTAGAGCGGGTTACTGACTTATGAAGTATGACCTTACCATTTTGGTCTACGGCATGAAGACTAAAGTGGTTTTTAGCTAGGTCGATAC
>NZ_MAKD01000032.1:0-254 GCF_001691235.1 Vibrio sp. ZF57
TATTCATCAACGAGTGCCCACACAGATTGATAGGTTTAAATTGTTAAAGAGCTTCTCTTCGTTGTGACTTACATCACTTCGGAAGAGGCGGCCATTCTAGCGATTTAATTCTCAGTGTCAAACACTTATTTGGAATTAATTCCTACTTTCTAAAAGTAGAAGCGAATCATCGCTTAAAGCTAGTTGCCTTACTAACATTTCTCGCTGAAGCCTTGTGGCGTCTGCCGTGTCAGTGAGGCGGCATTATAGAGATG
>NZ_MAKD01000033.1:0-291 GCF_001691235.1 Vibrio sp. ZF57
TGCCGAGGTCAGTAATGGCGCATTAGTTGGCACGGTGACCAATGTTGAAGATGGCCAAGAAGTTTCAATCACTATCACCGATGTTGATGGTAAGTCAGAAAGTTATACCGCGATAGTTTCTGGTGGCGAGTGGAGTCTCATTGGTCAAGATTATTCAGCCTTCGCTGAAGGCACGCTAACAGTAGAAGCTACGGTTACGGACATTGCGGGTAATACTGCAACTTCTAGCGATACCATCGTCAAAGATACGCTAGCGGATATCAGTGTCGATTTTGATGGTTTTGGTGATGA
>NZ_MAKD01000034.1:0-36724 GCF_001691235.1 Vibrio sp. ZF57
ACATAAGTTTAGCGGATGTTTGACAACCGGGGGAATCCATGTAGCCTCATTAAGCGGACAAAAATGGTTGGCTAAAATCGCGAAGCGACGGCCAACTGTTTTTGTTCCGTTTAAATGACTTGTTATAAGGCACTTTCGTCAATGATTCTGAACTGCTTCGGTACTAAAAATGCCAGTATGACTGCCAAAATTAACATCATTATCACTCGTATACTCATTGAGGGAATCAACGATTCAAGTAATGTAAAACTCAGCGCTGATGAACCGCCAACAAACATGCCTAAATAGGAGCGTCTTGGTGTCCATTCGATCAAAGCTGAACATTGGGTACAGCGATACTTTGTCCTATTTCCACTAAATAAAAACCAACTAAGTGAAATCTTCTGTTGACAATTAGGGCACTCTCTATTCTTCATACTAAATCAAACTCCATGTGACTTATAACGCCTGCTTAAGCGGACTAAAATAGTGGGTTAAAATGTGTAGCGAAGCGAAACCTAACCCACTGTTTTAGTTCCGTTTAAAGCTCTTGTTAGCCGATCAACTTATAAGAGAAAACAAACTCTTTATCTGGCTTACTGCTTAGCATATTAAACAATATGTCAAAGTCGGTTGCATCTTCCTGATGAGCACGCCAAATTGCTGAAGTATCACCTAAAGTGAGAGCTAATTGGTCTGCCATTGTTAATTGAACTTTACGAGATTTATTTATAGTATCAACAATATGAAATAGGTCGCCAGATATAACTTTAAGCGCCATCTGCTCTTGATTCTTACTAGTAGAAGAACGAATATGCTCTAATGCTTTCGAACTCACTTTGACTGATATAAGACTCATAAATACCCCTTAGAAACAATATTACATATCGGATTAATAGATTCGGCTAACGCCAAATTAAGGTGTGAACAACGCCAACAACCCTACCTAAAGCATTGCGCCATAAACACTAAACTTGCTTGAAGTGAAAGCGCCGAGCGTTGTGAATCACTCTTAAATTTATTGTTATATGCGTGGTGACATTGGCGCGAAAGGTATTTCGCATATTTTCAAGTAAGGCCCCTCACCAAAAGGAGACTCTGCTAATTCAATTTCTCCATGCGACGTATAAACGTCAAACAGAGCATTACTTTCCACCAAATCACCTTCAAGCTCAATGACTCTATCATTTGCGCTACTACACCCTCCACGCTGCCCTCGTTTGAAGGCTAAATACATTTCGTGCATCGACTTAACTGCAAGCGCACAATGAATCTGTTCATGACGATAGAGCTTCTCAAGATATGGACGAAACTCCTCAGCTGACTCATCTGAAGTCTTAGGCATTTCGAACTTCGGAAGTGTATAGGTAACTTCAAGCTCAAATTCATGAATTTCGCAAGAATCATCATCCGTATGGAAGTCGTATTTCCACGCGGTGTAACCGTCAAAGCCTTCATTTACGAGAAACTCAGGTCTAGCGTTAAATGAACGCTCAATTTCTTCAACACTATTCCCGCTAATCTCATACACTTCAAACTTTTTCTTGAAGGGAAAGTCTAGCTTGACGTCAGCATTAGCCTGACTAAACGCCATTAAGCAATATATTGAAAGTACTACTTTTTTCATCATCATCCTTGAAGCATATAACATTTTAATATTGTGCAAGCACGAATCCATCCGCTTAACATATCAAAAAGGTCACTCATAACCAACTGAATGCTATGCATTTAATATAAAAGTGGGTCTAAACAATAAGTGTGAAAACGTGCAAGCACATATTGCCGACTATGTAACGCTCGGCCTCATTCTTAACCACCCATAAATTTGCAGTATAATCAATAATTTAAAATAAGCCTCTCGTTAAATTCGTGCTCAATCAGAGTTAAAAACCACTCTTTTTTAAGTCATTAATTATTCAACAAGCAATAAACTGTCTGTATGTACAGATTTTGTGAGGGGAATATATGGCGAGTCAATTCATGTAGGCAATTTGCGAACATATGACGATGCGAGGCTATAGTCGCAAGACAATCAAAGCCTACTGTTACTGGATAAAATACTTCATTCATTTTCATAAGCTTAAACACCCTGAACAGATGCATGCCGCTGAAGTTGTCTCCTTTCTTTCTCATTTAGCTAATCAACAAAAAGTAGCCATCAATACTCAAAAGGTAGCTCTCAATGCTCTAGCCTATTTATACAATCAATTTATTAAGCAACCTCTAGGAGACTTAGGGTTTAGCTATGCGACTCGGCCTCGAAAAATTCCTAGCGTACTCAATCATGCGGAAGCTATCTCGGTGATCAATGAAATAGATCCTAAATATCAACTGTTTTTTCGCTTGTTGTATGGTTCAGGTTTGAGAGTATCGGAATGCCTGAGGCTTCGAGTACAAGATATAGATCTAAAACAAGGGTCTCTCACTGTTCACAATGGGAAAGGAAATAAAGACCGAGTGACAATTTTAAGTTTTTCACTCACTGAAGCTATACAAGACAAAATTTCACAAGTTGCAGTTCTGCTCGCTAAAGATAACTTGAATGGGTTTGGGCCATCTTTGCCTCACCGATTAGGTAAAAAATACCCTAGTGCCTATCGACAACTTGCTTGGATGTACCTATTCCCATCAAAATCCGTCACTCAACACTCTGAGTCGGGGATCGTATGCCGACACCACCTACATGATTCGGTACTCCGAAAAACGCTGAAGAAGGCGACTAACTCTAATAAATTGCGCCACAAGCGAATTAGTTGTCATACTTTCAGGCACAGTTTTGCTACGCAACTTCTAAAGTCAGGCTCCGATATCAGAACGGTTCAAGAGCTACTGGGGCACAGTGATGTTAAGACAACTCAGATTTACACTCACGTTATTGGGCAACACTTTAGTGGCACGACTAGCCCGCTAGACGGCTTATAACGAAACTCCCTCATCGATAGTTGAACCTTGGCTTGATGGCTTCTGTCTGACAAGGTTGTCTGCTATGGTGGCGGCAGAACTTCAGCAATTGTTTAGATAGTATTGAATATGAAAACACTAACCATACTTGATGGCGGCATGGGCCGAGAACTCAAAGAAATTGGCGCGCCATTTTCTCAACCACTTTGGAGTGCTCAAGCGCTGATTGAAGCACCCGAATTTGTTAGCCAAGCACATCAAAACTTTGTCGATGCAGGTGCTGAAATCCTAATCACCAATAGCTACGCCTGTGTGCCTTTTCACTTGGGTGAAGAGCTGTTCGAGCAGCGAGGCTTTGAACTAGCCACACTGTCTGGTGAGCTGGCTAAAGCAGTTGCAGACAATGCTACCCACACAGTGAAAGTAGCAGGCGCGATTCCACCGCCATTTGGCAGCTACCGACCAGACTTATTTAAGGTAGAAGAGGCAGCGCCAATCATTCAAACCCTTTACGATGCCCAAGATCCAAACATCGACCTTTGGATAGCGGAAACCATCTGTAGCCTGCAAGAGTTCGATTCCATTCATGCGGTACTTAAGCAGTCAGATAAGCCGTGTTACTACGCATTCAGTTTGGAAGACACCAAGAGTGATTTTGCAAACATTCGTTCTGGTGAGAGCGTAACAGACGCCATCAAACTTGCCTGCCAATCAAATGCGACAGGTATTATGTTTAACTGCTCAGTGCCTGAAGTGATGGATCAAGCCATTATCGATGCCAAGAAAGTGATCGATGAGCTAGGCAGTGATTTAGAAGTTGGTGTCTATGCCAACAATTTTGCGCCTATCAGCAACGAACATGAAGCGAATGATATGTTTCAGGAGATGCGTGAGCTGGATGGCCAAGGTTACTTAACTTACGCTAAACGCTGGCATGCACTGGGCGCGAATATTATCGGTGGCTGTTGTGGCATCGGGCCAAAACACATTAAAGCCCTAGCCGATTGGAAACACTCAATACAGAGCTAATCCTGAGCTTCAACTAGAATAAAATAAATAGAAAACAGGTTGAGAAATCTGTTCTCTATTTGTATGTGGCGTCTCTGAGTACACTGATACAAAACAACGATTTGGAGCAACTGATGAGCGACACGCAACGCAAAATAAAATGGGGCATCGCAGGGCTAGGCAATATCGCCAATCGATTCGCAACCGCAGTCACAGAGCACTCTCTGCATGGTGAGCTTGATGCGGTTGCCGCCAGAGATCACTCACGCGCAGCCACGTTCGCCAACAAGTTTGCTTGCGACAAGGCTTATGGTTCTTATGAAGAGATGGCGAATGACCCAAGTGTTGAAGCGGTTTACATCGCTACGGTTCACCCATACCACCAGCCACTTGCTGAACTGTTTCTGAAGAATAACAAGCACGTATTGGTCGAGAAGCCGGCTTTTACCAACCTTGCTGACTGGCTTGAGATGAAAGCTCTCGCGAAGCAAAATGGCGTGATGCTGTTAGAAGCGATGAAAACCGTGGTGTTTCCCGCGTATCGTGAGCTCCAATCATTCTTGGTCGATAACAACATTCAGATAGATTCCATCGAAGCCAGCTTTGGTAACCATCATGACTATGAGCCCGATTTGTTTATCTTCAATCCGGATTTGTCAGGCGGAGCAACACTCGATGTTGGGGTCTATGGGCTTTGGTTCTTTTACGATCTGTGCCGAACGCTGGGTGTAAACCCTTCAAAACCTCAGGTAGAGATGTCGTGTCTTTATGAGGGAGCGAATGTTGATACCGATGCATGCTTTACCTTCTCTGGTGATATGAACGGTAAGATATCGGCATCAACCGTGCAAAACCTTCCCCGAACAGCGCACTTGAGTGGGCCTGATACTAAGATCACCATTCACGAAAAATGGTGGAATCCGGCCTTTATTGAGATTGAACATCAAGGGCAGAAGTCGACCATCAACAAACGAGTGACGGGCAATGGGTTCGAATTTGAAATCGACCATTTTTCAGATTTGGTGCTTCAAGGCAAAACTGAGTCGAATATCCTAAGCTCAGAGATAACCCCTCGAGTTCTCGATACGATGGAAAACGCACTGATTGATTCTGGCTATTCACATTTAACTCAACCTCGTCGTTAGGAAAAGCAAATTGGGCAACCTTAAGCGTAAGCTTGAACTGTATGAAAAGATATTTCAGGCTTTTGGGCCTGGAGTATCACACTGTCAGGTCAACCAACTGGCCACACTGCTGCACGTGAGTGAACGTCACGTTCAGACCTTACTCAAAGCGATGACAGCACAAGGCTGGATTGAGTGGCAAGCTAGCTCAGGCCGCAGCAAGAAGGCACAACTCACGTGTCTGGTTGAACCCATTGAGGCGTGTTACCAATACGCACAAACCCAAGCTGACGCAGGCAACATAGAACAGGTGTTTAGCACCTTGAGCTTCAACGGCCGCAATGCTGGCACTGAGTTGCAAGCCTTTCTAAGCAATACCAATCCGTCGACGCAGAATATCGCGTACATCCCGTTTCACCGAGAACTCGAAGCGCTTCACCCTCAACGCGTGCTTAGACGCACCGAACGTTTCTTAGTTATGCAAGTTTGCCAACGCCTAACCTCCGTTAAGCACAGCAAACTCAGCGGCGATCTGGCTTATCATTGGCAGCCTAATCAAGATGCGACACAGTGGCACTTTCAGATTCGCAATGGTGTTCACTTTCATAACGGAAGAACACTCGAACCTCAAGACATAGCACGCAACCTTAACTCGCTCTGCCAAAGCAAAATATGGCGTCGCTGTTATCAGCATATTGATGAGGTCTCTGTCTCGGCAGGCAATGTGGTTGTCGTAAAGTTGAATCAACCTGATTGGCATTTACCGCGCCTACTTGCTAGGGCTGAAGCCTCCGTATTCGATCACTCATCACCGACTGATAGGCTGATTGGATCTGGCGCGTTCTCATTAGACATCTTCTCAAGCAAGATGTTGAGATTGAGCCGCAATAGCGCCTATTCACACAGCACGCCGATTCTGAATCGAGTCGAGTTGTGGGTCTATCAGGAATGGGCACAGAGCAAAGCCTGCGCTCAAAATCAGGTGTGCGTGAAACTGCCCGAGAAGACGACCACCGTGCGTGGCGATGACCATTCTTCCCAACCGGATTTCGGCTCAACCTTCTTTAAGATTCAAAGCCCGATGTTGTCTTCAACCGTTCGTGAGTTCACCGTTGAAGACACCTCTGAATGCCAAGCCCTTTTCGATCAGTTGTCAGTGTCTGGCGACCACAAACCAGCGTGGAATATGGGCACTACCTAACTCACTACCTAACTACCAAAGACGTCGCGCTGTGCAGTATTATTGATGAGAACAACACCTTCACTTCGTGGTTAAGCTTTTTCACTCGCTTCCCGTTTGAGGAATTAACTTTACCTTCTGAGATGCTAGAGACAATCGAACAAGGCTTAGCCTCAATAACAAACCAGCCCAACTTTGAGTTAGCGATGAATGCACTGTTGTCGCTCCGGCATTGGTTGCATGAATCTGGGGTTGTGACTGAGCTCAAGCAAGAGGCGTTCAACTTAGAGGTTTCTGAAAAGATACACGGCGCACAAGTAAATGGTTTCGGTTGGTGTGAGCTCGACAAGCTGTGGATTAGCCATTTGTAAGCGTATTTCGTAGCTGAATGTATTTCACAACCTAGCCCAACCAAGCTGCAACCAATCATTATGTTCAGTCACAGCGTAGGTCGAATAGGCTAAGGGTTAGCTCACTAGCGATAATTCAGACTCTTTATAGATACGGTTAGCCACTTTGTATGCAGCCGGAGACATCAGTGTCTCTTTGCATCTGCGCTTAAATTGCTCGACTTCAATCGTTTGTTCTTCCAGTAAATAGCACAGCTCACTCAAGTAGTTAGCTTCAAACACAGCTTGACCAAGTGGCGTGCATTCGTATCGGCTCGACTCTTGGTAGCCAATCGCGGTCAACACTGATTCTGGCAGTTCCCAGAACTTAGCAATGGTGTAAGTCAGGCGAATGGAGTAGCTGTTCATCAGGCGCTTCAATGCTAA
Organism: Vibrio sp. ZF57; assembly: GCF_001691235.1. NCBI lineage: Bacteria > Pseudomonadati > Pseudomonadota > Gammaproteobacteria > Vibrionales > Vibrionaceae > Vibrio > Vibrio sp. ZF57. The sequence goes on from NZ_MAKD01000034.1 coordinate 6,969, forward strand.
CGAGTTAGGTGGAACAGAAGGATCAACATGCTTGAAGGCTTCTACCATCATCTGGAAAATGATCATCTTGCCTAAGTTGCGAATTAACCCAACAAAATACGCCGCTGCTTGCTCTTCTTGAGATGAAGAGTCTTTCATCAACTCCTTAGAAAACGACGCGGTTTGAACACTGTGATTCCAAATTTTCTCACCGAAGTGACGCCAGTAAATATTGTTCCCCGGCGTGAAGTTCTTCATGTAGCTATTCACCACCCCTTCAACGAGCCCTTGAGAACCCATATTTAAGAATGCTGTTTTTAGGTCGGTAACCTGTTTTTCATTGCGTTTGTAAAAGGCGCTATTTGCCAGTTTAATCACATCGGTAGCCATACTCGGCTCGCGCTCAATCACTCTTAACAGAGTATCGACATCAAACTCATCGCTCTGTAATTCGCCCATTAACGTGGTCACAGAGGCTGGCATCACTGGAAGTTCATTAAGCAAGGCTTTTGGAGAGCGAATCAAGCGTTCGATTTGGCAAGCGACAAAATCACTAAATGGGTCTGACTCCGTTCGAAGGCGAGACTCTCCAAACAAATAATCAAGGAACTCACCATCGTGAAGGCTAAGCGTCTTATCGACGATTAATGATGATGGCTGAGCGGACGACGGCGGAACAAAGATTGAAGACTGAACAGAATCAGTAGCAACGGTTTGTTGTTGCTCTTGTTGGGCAGGCTCTGCAGAGGGTTTGTTTTTTGAATAAACAAAAGGTGAGAATAGTGCCTGCAATACCCTTTTAAACATCAATACGGCTCCTAGATGATTATCAAACAGTTCGGGATATATAACGGCGGTGATTATCGCACAGGCAACTCATAAACCATACAGTGATAAATGAATCATTAATTTCTCAGCTGTATAAGATCTGTTACTCAACGGACTGAGAAACTATGCCCGCCAGTATTCACCAGGAACAAAAAGAGCGAGCAAATAAAGCTTGCTCACTCTTCCATCAATCTAAACCGTGAAGCTGACTAAAACTAGCGTTCTGCCACTTCCAACACGATCTTACCAACATGCTTTTTCTTTAAGAACTCATCTTGCGCTTTATGGATATCGGCTAGCGGATAAGACTCTGCAACGATGGCGCCAATCTGCTGTTTCTCGATACGATTAACCAAGTTTTGGAATACTTGCGGTTCTAAAACCGTGCAACCAAAAAAGCTGAGGTCTTTGAGATACAAAGTTCGCACATCAAGCTCAACCATTGCACCACCAATCGCACCAGACACAGCATAACGACCATGCGGTTTTAGGACTTCAAGAAACTCTGGCCACTTGTCACCAGCAACTAAATCGATCACCACATTCACGCTGCTTTCGCCTAGCGCGTTAACCAAATCTGCATCACGGGCAATCACTTCATCAGCGCCAAGTTCAAGTAACTGTTGGTTCTTGCTTGGGCTAGTGATGGCAATAACATACGCGCCGCGAGCTTTTGCTAGCTGAATAGCCGCAGAGCCCACACCGCCCGATGCACCTGAGATAAGCACGCGATCACCTTCAGCCACATTGGCACGAGTTAGCATGTTCTCTGCTGTTGAGTAAGAACATGGGAAAGACGCTAGCTCAACATCCGACATAGAACTGTTCACCGCGTAAGCGTGCTTAGCTGCTACTTTGGTGTATTCAGCAAAACCGCCATCGCACTCAGAGCCGAAATACCATGGCTGTGGTAGATCTCGCCCGTACACTTCGGTTAAACAAGGTTCAATCAGAACACGCTCACCAATACGATCAGCCGAGACTTCGTTACCAACAGCTACAATAAAACCGCACACATCGGCACCTTGGATGCGAGGGAATTTCAACGCTTCACCCGACCAACTGGCATCGTCTGAATCATCACTTTTTGCATACCAACCGATTCGCGTGTTGATGTCAGTATTATTAACGCCTGCAGCCATGACTTTGATCAGCACTTCATTAGGTTCGATTTGAGGAACCGCGATATCTCCGCGGTAGCCAAGCATTTCTGCTCCACCGTGACCCAACATCTCTACGCCTTTCATTGTTTTCGGTAGTTCGAATTTCATCGTGTTTCCTCGAGTAATTTTGTCACCATATTCTGTGCTGATGCCACCGCTTCTTCGCCTAATACTGGCCACGCGCTTGATACGCCTTCATGAAGTAAAAACAGTGGTGTCGCGAGATCCTCTCGCAGGCTCTGCTTGCCTATTAGCAAACGAACTTGTTCTTTATGCTGTGTAACCGCTTGGCTGATAAGCTCATTATCGGGAAACGCGGCCATCGCATTCATCGACATGCACCCATGTGGCGCATACTCTTCTAACCATTGTTGGAGCTTGTTGAAGATATGAGTAACCGATGCGAGCCCCTTTTCAGGCGACGTTTCCAACAAGAAATCTAAGTAGCGTTGGTGTCGATATTCCAAGGCACCAACGATCATCGCTTCTTTTGAAGGGAAATGTTTATACAAGGTTCTTAGGCTTACATCGCACGCCGTTTTCAGCTGTGCAACGCTCGGCTCAGCAAAACCTTGCTGGCTAAATGCCACCTCTAAGCTTGCTGCAATCTGTTCTCTCAACATAGTGCTCTCTCAATACCCGACAAAGGGTAGAATGATTGTTCTACCTACAGAGTAGAACGATCACTCTACCCCTGTCAATATCCAAATTTACAAACCAAGAAATGATAAATTCCGCGCCAAACAGGACACGGAATTTATCAATACAGATGAGAGACTTAGCGTTTAAGCTGGAGTCGACTGCGTATCGTCACCAGAACAGATAACGCGCCACAAAGTACCAACACTACACCTAGATCTTGGAGCATTCCCGCTAAAGCGAGCCCTGAGCCGATCAAGGTGTAATACATCAAACCAAACAGTGCGCCTGCACTTCCTGCTTGAGATTGGTAACGTACCAACGCTCGGCTCAATACATTGGGAATCGCAATGCCAAACGCCATAACCACCAACATCATTGGAAGCAAGAACCAGATCGTGTGTTGTGAAAAATACACACCCACCGCACCTAATGTTTGAAGCCCTGCTGCGATACCAATCAGAGACATTGAAGACACTTGTCTCTTCAACAATGTCTTGTTCACCAAGCTTCCCAACAGAGTCCCGAACCCAAGCACAATGCCGCTGTAGCCAAACTGCTCAACGCTAAATCCAAGTTGAATGAAGGCAAATGAACCCAATTGATAATAGGAAAACAGTGCAATATTGAACGACGCAACCAGCAACGCAGACATCCATATATTGCTATCTTTGATCATGTGAATACTGAGTGACTTTAACTGCAATGGCTGCTTAGATTGTTGCGTTTCAGGCAATGACCATAGGCTATGTGCCAACAACGCTAACACCATAATAAACAAGGCAATAAACACATATTGATGCCCGCCCGCTTGGCTTAGTTGACCGCCAAGAAGCAGCCCGATGATTGGACTAATCGACAGCCCCATCCCCATGTAACCAAACACCTTGGCCAGTTCCGCGCCGCTAAAGGCATCGCGCAACATGGTTTGTGTCACAACCGAGCCAACCGCAAGCCCGAAAGCGCCCATGGCTCGGGCTATCATCAACCAAACAAAGCTATTGGTTTGCATAGCAATGAGTGCTGAACAAGCGAATAACCCCATGCCCAGTAACATGGTTGGTCGGCGCCCCCATTTGTCTGCCAATATGCCCCATACCACAACACCGAGCGCAAACGCTGAGAAGTAGATCGAGAGGGTTTGCGCCGCTTGTGCGTAACTCACATCAAAGGATTTCGATATTGAATCCAGAGTCGGGCTATAGATGGTTTCTGCGATTTGAGGGAACATCAGCAATAGCACCATTTGCCATAAAGAAGGTTTTGTTTTCATCATTTTTCCAAGACCAGTGAACTTGACGAGGAGTCTAGGGGAAACTAACCTTGGCTCGTTAACAACATTAAAACCAAAAACAACAAGATTGGGACAAATGGCATTAATCAGCGAAACCATTGAGTTTGATGCAGACAGCTTACCTGCGCCCGTAATAGGGATTGCGGCAGAGCTAGGTCAGCATGACTCAGGAATACATCACCACGTAAAAGGACAGTTGCTGTATGCTCCGCAGGGTTGCATCACCTTGACCTTAGAAAACGCCATTTGCATTTTGCCGCCGACTAAAGCCGTGTGGATCCCGCCTTATACCAAACATCGCGCGCAGATGACCAATGTGGTTGCTTATCGGTCGCTCTATTTTGATAGCAGTATTTACACCTGCCCAGAAGCGATTGAAATTGTGGAAGTGAATGAGCTTTTAAAAGCCCTGATCAATAAGATGGCTTTCTGGGATTGGGACGTTGCCCGCGAGCAAACCACCAATACCGCCAACCTATTCTGGGAAGAGTTTTACAGTGCTAACCAACACTCGTTTATCTTGCCACTACCGACAGATCGCCGCTTTAAAAGCTTTTGCAAACAAGTCCGAACCGCTTCCTTTCTTGCCCCAGCCCTCTCGACATTAGCGAACTCGGTTGGCGCAAGCACCAAAACGATTACTCGATTATTCAAAGCCGAAACAGGCATGACTTACCAAGAGTGGCGACAGCAATGGCGCTTGTTTAAAGCGATTGAACTGCTCTCAGAAAACCGACAAGTCGTTGATGTGGCTCATCTGCTAGAGTTCTCATCCAACAGTGCGTTTATCGCTTTTTTCAAACAGCAAACTGGACAAACCCCGTTGGCCTTTACCAAGTTAGGGGCGTGATTGTTGTTATCCAAACTCTGAAGTTTTACTGAGCTCAGATACAAAAAACCAGAACATGAGTTCTGGTTTTTAATGCCGATTCAACTAATCAATCAACACCAACGAATCGAGAATCCCTCTGCCACTGTGGATTCCACCTTCATTTTCGCTGGCAGGTTTACTGCGGATCAAGTAACCCGCGTAGCCGTCTAGCTCTGTTACTGGTTCACCTTTGAAGTAAACGGTGAACAAACCCACTTCGCTGACTAAGTCTGTCACGAGCGTTTGGTGAGTGTCACGCACTGCAATGGTCGGCACGTCACGTTCATGCGGGTACAAGCGCTGCATCAATGCCCACGCGTCGTACTCTTCTGGTTTAAGCTGGCTCAGTTGTTCGCTGATGTCGTCACCAAAGACACAATGACCACCGCCCTCACCTTGGTTTTTCAGCTCCCATTCTTGCTTATCAGCTTGTGTGTTAAACCATTCAATTGCTTCATTGGTGATAGGCTTCATATCAGCCAGAACACTCTTGACCAGTTCGGCTTCTTCTCGCGTTAAACCCCAGCGGGCGTATTCTGCTGCTGACATCATGGTCAGCAGCATTTGCATGGTTTTGCTGGTCGCTAATTGCTGGCTGATAGTCGCGTTCATTGCGACATGGTGTTGCTCCATAAACAAGCGAGTCTGACTTAACGTATGGCAACACACCGATTCATTTAGCTCTGGAGCCCAGTAATCTGAATACTGGTAGCCAGCTCTTAGATACACCACATCGACAGCTCCGACATCTTTCAATAGCAGGCGTTGATTATCGCCCGATGAAAGCTGACAGCTCAACTGTTCAAAAGTACGACGCACCGTGCATAATTGCCCACTCACAAGCATCTTCAATGACTTGTTGCGGAATCGATGGCATTGGATTCATTTAGATATCTCATTCTTGGCGGGCATTTGGCACCCGTAATAAGACAATGCTCATTCGAAAAAGACGAAATAAATTTAAAAAACTTATTTCGCCGTTTTGATCATCGTAGCTCGCGGTTTACAGCTGAGGTTCTTGGGTCTTATTGACTATGAGGTCGCGAAGCCATTTGTGGCTTGGTTCAGAATCAAAGTAACGGTGCCAAAGCAAAAACAAACCACCGGGAACCAACTCAATAGGAATCGGCTTCATCACCAGTTCGCCACTCTCAATATAGTCACGAACCGAGTTGTACGGATAACACATCAGCAAATCGCTTTGTTTGCACAGCTTTACTGCGCTGGTGATGTCCGACACGTTGGCGGCTTTGTTAATTTGAAGCTGTTTGGCTTGCAAGATTTCCAGTAGCAACCAGTCGCCAACGCCACCGGTCACCAACTGAATATGACGGTATTTAAGGAAGGCTTGCAGATTCCACTCTTCTTGAAGTACTGGGTGATCATTTCGCATCAAGCACACAGAGTAATCTTGCAGCAACTCGACGTGGTTTAGCTCGGCAGGGATATTTTGAATGTGGGTGCTAGCCCTTTCATCGAGCTCAAAAATTCCAATCCCGAAATCGACCTCACGCTTTAGTAAGCGCTTAAAGGTTTCGCTGCTCCAAGTAGTGCTGTTTACCGTAATGTTCGGCGCATCTGCTAGCGCGTTAGGCATAAATTTAGGGTAAATCGCGGTATAAGCGGTTTCAACAAGATCGATATTAAAAGTACGTTCGCTGTCTTTCGGCTCAAAAATGTCCGGCACGGTTAGCTGTTCAACTTGCAGAAGGATTTGATGAATTTTAGGCGCTAAAGAGGTGGCTTTCGGTGTTGGAAACAGGCCTTTTGACTCACGTTCAAACAAAGGGTCGTCAAACAAAGAACGCAGCTTAGTGAGTTGTTTACTCACCGCAGACTGACTAAGGAACAATCGCTCTGCCGTTTTGCTCACGCTGCGCTCTTCAAGCAACACGTGTAAACACAGCAGTAAATTCATATCACATTTGAGTAAGCTTTTAACATCTACCATGATATTCCTTAGATTCAGATTAATGATGACTTTATGTCACTTTAAATCATATCACAAACTTGTTAATTTAAGCCCATGTAACCTATGAGTTAATAACTCAAAAAATAATAGACCTAAGGAATACTCATGAACTTTCTAGCACTCCCTAAGATTGATCTGCACTGCCACCTAGACGGAAGTGTTCGTCCAGACACCATTATTGATCTGGCGAAACAGTACGGAATCGAACTTCCAGAAGACCGTGAAGCGGTAGTAAAGTCTCTAACAGTGCCTGAAGATTGCAAAAACCTTGATGAGTACCTAGCTTGCTTTAGCCTGCCACTGCAAGTGATGCAAACGGAAGAAGCGATTGAGCGTATCTCTTTTGAGCTTTACGAAGACGCAGCACTAGAAAACGTTAAGTACCTAGAAGTTCGTTTTGCACCGATTCTTCACGTAAACAAGGGCTTGTCTCTTGATGCAATCATCGCAAGTGCGGTTAAAGGCATGAAGCGTGCAGAAGAGAAATACGACATTAAGGGCAACTACATCATGTCTGTACTTCGTATGTTCCCGAAAGACTCAATCAAAGATGTAATCGACGCTGGTAAACCATACCTTGGTAAAGGCGTGGTTGCGTTTGATATTGCAGGCGGTGAAAAGCCGGGCTTCTGCGCTGAATTCCCTGAGTACACGCAATACGCTATTGAACAAGGCTACCGTGTGACGGTTCACGCAGGTGAGCAATGGCATGGTCAGAACGTTTACGATGCAGTCACACTGCTTGACGCTGAGCGTATCGGCCACGGTGTCCACATCCAAGGTAACGAAGACGCGTACAACATCGTTAAAGAGAAGCAGGTTGCGCTTGAAACTTGCCCAACAAGTAACGTGCAAACTAAATGTATTCACAAATTCAGCGACCACCCAATTGCTGAATTCAAGAAAGACGGCATCGTTGTAACGATCAACACAGACAACCGCACTGTGTCGAACACTACCATGACTAACGAAGTGAAACGTGTATGTGAAACGTTCGGTCTAACACAAGAAGACTACGCAGAGATCTACAAGTACTCTGTAGAGAGTGCTTTTGCTTCAGACGAAGTGAAGAAGCACCTAATGGGTTTCGTTGAGCAAATCTAATTGGTAAAGCGCGCCTTTTGCTGAATAGCTGGGCTCACTTAGCATTAGTGCTTAAAGCACAAAATAGGAAGAGAAAGGCTGAGGCTTTTCTCTTTTTTTATGTCCAAAAATCGCTAATCTTGCAGTATTCGTCATTTAGACCGAGACTCTCGGAAAGTGGGCAGCATGAGTAATACAAACGATCAAACTGAACTCGATAAAATGTTATCTGGGCAAGTATATGATGGTGCAGACCAAGAAATTGATACCATACGTACCAATGCCAAAAAGGCGTTAATGGCCTTCAACAACCATCAAAATCCAGATCAACAACACACATTGCAAGAGCAGCTATTCGGTAAAGTCGGGAGTAGCAGCTTAATCCAGCCCCCTTTTCATTGTGAGTTTGGAAAAACCATCGAGATTGGTGACGACACCTTCATCAATATGAACGTCGTAATGCTAGATGGTGCGAGAATCAAAGTCGGAAACAATGTTTTAATTGGACCAAGCGTCCAATTCTATACGCCATCACACTCCCTTGATTATCTCAGCCGCCGTAAGTGGGAGACTTTCTGTCTACCTATTACAGTCGAAGATGATGTTTGGATTGGTGGAAACTCGGTCATCAACCAAGGCGTAACGATTGGCGCTCGCTCTGTTATCGCAGCGAACTCTGTGGTTAACAGTGATGTACCACCAGACTGCTTATACGGTGGCACGCCGGCGAAGTTAATTCGACACTTGGATACTGAGCAATAAAGTTAAATAGAAAAAGAGGCGATGTTCATGATGAAACAGCGCCTCTTTTTAATCGATTCGTTTTAGCTTTTATCAGTCTTTTCTATCCGTCGTTTTTCTACTTATCTTGCCTACCTAGATTATCTACATAGAGAAACCTGACTAAAATAGATAGCTTGAGAATTTCGCTACATGATCACGTAAATTCGACGCCAAGAGCACGAAGTTCGTTCTCACATTGCGCAGAATCGATAAACTGAATACCCGCCATACCTACGGCTTTTGCTCCTTCTACGTTGTAAGGCATATCATCAATGAACACCGTTTCTGAAGCCTCCAGTCCATTATTTGAAAGCAACGCTTGGTAAATCTCAGGCTGCGGTTTAAGCATGCCAAGTTCAGCGGATACGGCTGCGCCATCAAACAAAGGCCAAAATTCGTAGGTGGCTTTTAGGTGTTCAACAATCTCGACCACGTTGTCGGTAAGTGCATACACACCATACCCAGCACGCTTTACGCGCTCGATAAGGTCGACAGAACCATGCAATAAGATCTGCGTTTTCTTAACGTAATAAAACAGGCGGTCGCACTCTAATGAAGATAAATCGAGCTCTTGTTGGTAGCGAAGTTTGGCTTCATTTTCGGTTAAGAACCCTTTGTTCAAATCCGACCAAATCGCACTTTGGAAAATCGAAAGCGCTCGGGCTTCAGGGTCGGCAATGTTACCAAACGTTAGTTGAGTAATTTCCAGCGGCGACCAACGCACAATCACATTACCCACATCAAATACGACATTTTGATTTGATTCGAACTCATACCCTACTCCTGAATTAGTCACTTAAAATAGCAACAACACAGACATTAAATGCCGCACGTTAAAGTTCATAATCTTGTTTTACAAAATGAGGACTAGAATCACAAGATGTAATCAAGTCAGCGCAAAAGGTGGTCACTAGTACCCCTAACTAACCCTATTTATCATCACCCACTTAACCTTCTATGTTACAATTATGAGTCATTCAGAGCGTACTGAATCCCTGATTTAGTTCACTATTCTTTAGTCACAGTGAATACACTTTAAAGTTATTGATCTATGAAAAAGTACGAGTTAGTTGTCCAAGATATTGTGAGCAAGATCTGTCAAAACAGTATCAATCATAAGCTTCCCGCGGAAAGAGAACTCTCTGAAATATATGGGTTATCTCGATTTACTATTCGAAAAGCGCTAGCCAAGCTAGAGGCTATTGGCATGGTGAAATCTAAGGTGGGTTCTGGTTACTTCGTCAACACTTCTCTCATTGGTACACCACTGGTGTACAACTCCATTACTGAAAACAGTTTTGAAGAGATCTCTTATAAAAAGCTCCAACTGAATAAAGCGCTACCCGATAACCACGAACAGCAGATTTTTTCTTTAGACGACAATGACTACATCTGGAAAATTAGACGGCTTCGATTGATTAACAACAAAGTAGTTCAGATTGAAGAAGCCAAGATCCCTGTCAGTGTCTTCCCAGAGATGAATGCCGAGATCATTGAAAGCTCAATCCAGAAACATGCATTGGCGAAAGGTCTTCAGATCGATAGCTACTTAACGACGTATCAAGCGATCAACGTATCTAAAGAAGACGCGGAGTTGCTCGGCTGCAAAAAAAATGCCGCGGCGATGAATATCACCAACCGAGGTTTCTTAGCATCGGGGGATCTATTCATCGTCAGCGATATCATCGACATCAAATATCAATGCACCTATCACACTCCTTTTAACAATGAGAGCATGAGCTTCCGAGATAAGAAGTAACCTTTTAATTCGATTTAATATGGTTAATTTTTATAGATATAAGTTAATTACTCTATAGATTAGCCACTAATATTATTTCACATCTAATATTATTAATTTAATGATACTAGAAATATACTTACCAGATAATACGTAATATCTGGTAAGTATATTAAATAAGAAAATGGCCGCTTATAGCGACCATTTGATATTAAAAATACGAGTTAAGGGGTATGAATCGCGCCATCAGGAAGGCGACTTTGAGTCCACTCGTGGGGGCGATACATAACAGGGAACTCGGCTGCAACCTCTCGGTCGATTTCAACACCAATACCTGCGATTTCAGAAGCGTATAAGTAGCCATTAATTGGCTCTGCAGCGTTCGGGAATACCTTGTGTGTATTCTCGTTGTACTCGACATGTTCTTGAATGGCAGCATTGTGTAAATGCACATTCAAATGCGTGTTTACCGCTGCGCCAATTGGCGTCATATCTGGCGGGCAATGCCATGCAATACGAACACCGAAGTTCTGACATAGATGGCCGAGTTTCAGAGCTGGGGTAATACCACCAATCTGTGAAACATGGCAACGAATGAAATCAATGCGGCGGTTAGCAATCAATGATTTCCACTCTTCAGGGTTATTAAATAACTCCCCTAAACCTAATGAAACTGAGCTCTGGCTGCGAATATTATCCAACCATTCCGTTTGATTTGGCGGCAGAATATCTTCAATGAAATACGGCTTATATTGCTCGACTTCCTTCGCAAATTGTATTGCTTGGTTCGGGAATAGGCGCTCATGAACATCATGCAGAATATGGAATTGGTTACCATATTTCTCTCTCAACGACTTAAACATCGTTAGAGTATTGTCCATGTACTGATCTTGGTCGTAGTACGAGCCTTCAGTCGGGTTTTGAGTGGTATGCAAATCGGTTGGAACGCCGCCATAGAAACCAAGCTGACAACGAATGTGCTTGTAGCCTTTGTCTAGGAAAGATTCCACCAGCTCATAAATACCTTCCATTGTGTCGCTAGTCGCGTGTGTGTATACAGGAATAGCATCACGAGACTTACCACCAAATAATTGATGTAACGGCATACCCGCTAATTTGGCTTTTATATCCCACAGTGCCATATCAACACCGGAAATTGCATTATTGATAACAGGGCCATTTCGCCAATAAGCGTTGACCATCATCATTTGCCATAAGTCTTCAATATTATTGGCGTTTTTACCAATAAGAATAGGTTTTAAATATTCATCGACCATTGTTTTTACAGCAAGCGGTCTTTGTTGGAATGTCGCACAACCAAACCCAGTCACGCCTTCATTCGTTTCAACTACCACGGTAATGAGATTGTGTCTGTCTGGCTTAGTAATAATACAATGGATATCAGATATAATAGTTTCTTTCACAATTAAATAACCTAAACTTAAGTCAACTCCTATTATCTAACCGCTTTAAAAACCACATTTCAAGCGCTAATTTTTCGGAAAAATAATTGGTACGTTAAGAGTATTTTTTTGATAAACAAAACATACCAATTGGCTAAAAACGGCGGGAAAATAATTTTTCGGATTTTAAGTGTGATTGAGATCTCTTTTTACTGCGTTGGATTTAAATTGATTGTCGTTATGATTGCTCGAGTTAAATATATTCCAATGACAGGTGTAGTATGCAAATGGTAGAAAAGAGTGATGCCGTTATTAATAACTCGAAGTCATCATCGAAAAAGAAAAATTTCAAAGAAAATATACAGTTATTAATCACTGCACTTGGTGGTGAAGACAATATCGTGAGTATCACGCACTGTATGACAAGGCTGAGATTCAAATTAGCCGACGAGTCTCTGGTAGACGAAGAAGCGATCAAGCAGATCGCAGATGTGAAAGGTGTGGTACTTCAACAAGGCCAAACTCAAGTCATCATCGGTGTTGAGGTCGAGAAGTGGTTCAACGCACTATCAAATACTCAGCAAGCTGACGCTAACCCTGCAGATGAGTTAGAGAAAGGCAAGCTGTTCCAAGGCGTGATGCGCATTGTCGCGGGTATCTTCGGCCCAGTAGTTCCAGCGATTGCCGGTGCAGGTATGTTAATGGGTCTACTTTCTGGCCTTATCGCAACAAACGTTATCTCTGAAACCTCAGACACGGTTTATTTCTTCCGTTCAATTTCTGTCGCTGTGTTCTTCTTCTTGCCTATGCTGGTCTCTTTCTCTGCCGCTAAGGTATTCAAAGTAAACGAGTACATCGCACTTGCTGTCTCCTCTGCAATGCTAGCACCCAAGCTAGTAGATAAAGCGGTGATGCTAAAAGAGGCTGGCGCGGCTCCTGAGCTGACGGTGCTAGGCGTGGTTCCTATTGAACTGCTTAATTACGGCGGCGCGATTGTCCCTGCTATTTTGGCGATTTGGTTGTTGTCTAAAGTCACGCCGATGGTTGACCGACTGGTACCCTCTTCAGCGAAACCAGTATTTACGCCACTGCTTGCCTTTACGGTAACTTCGACCATCACGCTATCATTTGTTGGCCCTGCTGGTATCTGGCTAAGTAATGGTGCAGGTTGGGTAATGAGCTCGCTACTGGAAATCTCTCCGACGTTAACGGGCTTTGTGTTTGGTCTAACTCGCCCGATTACCATCGTATTTGGTATCCACCACAGCATGACACCAATCAGCCTGAACAACTTTGCACTGTACGGTAAGGATTTACTTATGCCGATCATGTGTTTGGGTAACATGGCAATTGCAGGCGCGACAATGGCTATCTGGCACAAGCAACGTAAGACAGTTTCTAAAGAGCAATCTTCAATTACGATGGGCTCAAGTGTTACGGCTATTTTAGGCATCACGGAACCGGCTCTATTTGGTGTACTCACGAAATACACCAAAGCGATGATGACCGCGAGCTTGGCTGCAGGCGTGTTCGGTGCTATCTCGGTAACAATCGATACGCACTTAACAAGCTACATTCTTTCTTCTGTATTCAGCTTGCCAGCTTACCTTGCAGGCGGTACGCAAAACTTCATTCAAGCACTGATGGGCGTGGTGGGTGTATTTGCACTGTCTTTCGTCCTAACGATGTTGTTCGTAAAACTAGACAACAAGTAATCGGCTAGTCTCACTCCCGTAAGATTAGAATCGAAAAAGCATGACCATATCTCATTATGGTCATGCTTTCCTCAATACGAACAAACCCAACCTTTCCTTTCTAAGGCTATATTATGACCCACATCGCAATCATCGGTGAGTGCATGATTGAACTGAATGGGCTCCATTTGGCAACATGCATCAAAGCTATGGTGGAGACACATTAAACGCGGCAATCTACTTGAACCGCAGCGCTGCGGTTAGCAATCCCATGAACTGCAATAACACTGCGAATCCAGCGATACGAACAAGCTATGTCTCGGCGCTTGGCTCAGACGCTATCAGCCAAGAGATGCTTAACCGATGGCAAGATGAAGGACTATCAACCGAATTCGTGCTTATTGACGAGCAGCGTTCACCCGGGCTCTATCTCATTCAACTCGACGATGTTGGTGAGCGCACCTTCCTATACTGGCGCAACGATTCGGCGGCTCGCTACATGGTACAGCACCCCGATTTCGATAAGATAGCCAACCAACTTCACGATGTTGATATGGTGTTTCTGAGTGGCATTTCCCTCGCGATACTGCCACACAGCGATCAGCTAAAGTTGCTCACTATCATTGAAGGCCTGCGTGAACGTGGCGTTACCATCGCCTTTGATAGTAACTACCGACCAAAACTATGGGAATCAGAAAGCGCGACCAAAGAGTGCTATCGACTGGGTTATCAAACCACTGATATCGCCTTGGTTACCTTTGATGATGAACAGCAACTATGGGGCGATCAAACGCCACAAGACACCATAACAAGGCTGCATACGCTCGGTGTCAAAACCGTTGTTGTCAAGCTTGGTGCTGAAGGCTGCTTGATCAGCGAAAACCCCGCAAATGAGCCAGTAAAAATCACAACGACACCTGTCGAGACTGTGGTTGATAGCACCTCTGCTGGCGACTCTTTTAACGGCGGTTTCTTATCTTGCTATCTCGCTGGAGGTTCTATTGAAGAAGCCTGCCATCAAGGTAATGCATTAGCCAGATTGGTGATTCAACATAATGGCGCAATCATCCCAAAATCCATCACCGACACTCTTTCAAACTGATATTAAGAAGTACACATGTCTACAATTAACGAACAGCTAAACGCAATTAAAGTTATCCCTGTTATCGCCATTGATAACGCAGAGGATATTATCCCTCTAGGCAAAGTATTGGCTGAGAATGGGCTTCCCGCCGCTGAAATTACGTTCCGTTCAGACGCCGCTGTTGAAGCTATCCGACTGCTTCGAGAAGCTCAGCCTGACATGCTGATCGGCGCGGGCACCATCTTGAACCGTGAGCAAGCACTCGCAGCAAAAGAAGCGGGCGCAACGTTTGTGGTTTCACCGGGCTTTAATCCGAACACAGTTAAAGCATGCCAAGAGATCGGCATCGATATCATTCCAGGTGTGAACAATCCAAGCACCGTTGAAGCGGCATTAGAGATGGGCCTAACAACCTTGAAGTTCTTCCCAGCAGAAGCATCTGGCGGCATCAGCATGGTGAAATCGCTCGTTGGCCCATACGGCGATATTCGACTCATGCCTACAGGCGGTATCACGCCATCAAACATCGATAACTACTTAGCAGTGCCTCAAGTATTAGCCTGCGGTGGTAGATGGATGGTCGACAAGAAGCTGGTTGAAAACGGTAAGTGGGACGAGATCGCACGCCTAACACGCGAGATTGTTGAGCAGGTGAATCACTAGTCTATGTCATTCAGGTAAACAGAGCCTGTTTAATTTCTAACAATAAAGCCACAGCACTTTGGTGAGGCTTAATTATATGATCCGCCTCACTCTCAAGCCCTTAAGCTTAGAGTCGGCTCTCAGAGTGAGGTGAACCAAATATCTTCTATCCATACTTTAGGTATCGACCTAGGTAAACATTGCTTCTATGCTATCGCACATAACCGTTGTGAGGTGGAGGCGCTTCGTCGCAACCGACTCTTAACCTTTCTAAGTGAAATAGAACCAGCAACTATTGCTTTTGAAGCCTATAGCGATACTAGTTTGATCTCACACAGAGTTTAACCTCAGCCAGCTGTCCAAAAAGGAGTCATAAAGCAACAGAACTAACACTCACAGAAAGAAGTGACGCTGAGTGGTTATCAAGGCTTACTTCTGCTCTACTGACCTTTATGAGCATTCAACCTTGGATGTCTTAACTGTTCAAAAAATACATTCACACAGACAAGTAATGGGACCCCTACTAGCATTCCCATAGAGCCCCATAGCCAACCCCAAAATACAAGCCATACAAATAAAATCAGCGGATTGAGACTAAACCTTTTCCCCAGTAATGTAGGAGTAACCAATTGGCTTTCTATCAAATTAATCGCCAGGAAGATCGCAGCGACCGTCAATGCGTAGCTAAACGACTCAAACTGTATAAAAGAGACTAAAGCAAAGCACGTAACTGAAACCATCGGGCCAAGATAGGGGATAAAATTCATTAAGCCTGCAAAAGCGCCCCAAAGGAAAGGGTCTTGCAATCCCATCATATAAAAAGCAAAGCCAACAGTGAGTCCTAAGCAAACATTAATGATGGTGATGGCGCCTATGTAACGAGACAAATCCTTTTGAACAACTTTAACCAATTCAACAGCCCTACGCTTATCTGAAAAGCATTCAAAAAGAGATAAGCTTTGAGAATAAATTTTTCGACCGTAATTCATCATGAAATACGCCATAAGAAACGCAACCAACAACTGAGTAACAATGGTTGGTGTTGTCGTAAGCACTGATTCTATAATGGAAAAAGCCGTGTTATTGGTAAGCCCATCATTGGTAACAGTACTACTCATGGAGAACCCGGTGGCGTCAGTTAAGCGACTGTTTTGAGTAACCTCACTCACTTCATTAGATACATTCTCAACCAACATTGGTAATTTTGACCACCATTGCTGAGCGGGCTCACTCAACATATTCAAACTAATCACAACAAAGCCAATAAAACCAATAAGTACAGCCATTACGTTAATGACTCGAGGGGTACCGAAGCGAGTAAGGTAGTTAACTAGAGGGCTACATAGCAAAGAAATAAAAGCACCAAAGATGATTGGCAACAAAAATGGCTTGGCGATATGTAATGTAAAAATAGACATCATGAGAACAGCAAGGAGCATAAAACTAGCTTGCAACACACTTCGTTGTCTAAGAATACTGTATTTTTTTGATGTCATTTTATTCCTATGAGTAGGAGGTTTTGTTTTTGAGGCTTCGTCAATTTGAATCAGGCACTCGATACCGTCAGCCAACACTAACTTGAATTAAAAATGATGGTTACTTAAGTAAATTAAGTATTAGCGATAGCTGTTTATAACCAAAAACAGACGATTTAAAACGATGAGTTCGATTCAAAATTACAACACCAAGGCCTGTGATGCCAAGAGCATACAAGGGGTACTTGTGAACAAACTCTTTTCCTTTGTGACGAATAAGTCCCATACAAAGTGCAACTTGACGAGCTCTACTTCTCCCCTCAAGTCTTTTCATTTGAATCTGTCTTTGTCGATTTTTGAGTGCTGACATGTAACCCCTCCTTCAATTGCTCTTTCGTACATTCAAAACCTATAAATTGCTTTAAGTAACTAGAACGAAGTACCAAGCATATTAGAATCAAACCGAGTGTGAATATAAACGCGCCGTAACCCGCTAACAGATTCAAAGTGAAGTAGTAGATCACTACTCCAGCACCGACGGCGATACTAAAAAGAAACAGCGGTAACAACGCAACAAAGAGGAGCTGAAACACAAGACGCTTTTTAAATGCATCAACACTATTGCGAAACTCCAATAAGAAAAGCTCTAAGGTCGATTGAGACCATTGCTGGGTATGTGTCTGTAATATAGCTAAGTCTTTCCACAATCCATTTAACTCAGAAGCAGAACGTTTAAGATCATCCACCTTACGATCGCTCGATTTATCATTGGCAGAGTTTACTGGATCATTTTGACTATTTACCTGCATAACGGTGCTCTCTCAATTGCGATGTTGATATATGGCTATTTGATTAACTTCGAGACAGCCCAACCAGCGAGAAACGCACAGCCAACACTCAATAATGGACGCTCTTTAATGATGTTTTCCGCTTTCTCAGACGTGTTCTTCACACTTTCAGAGCTGGCCTCGAGAGTTTCATGGACCGCCTCTTTCACATTTTCGATAACTTCTACTGCGGCCTCTTCAGCTTTTTCATAAGTTTCTTCAATTTGTTGTTTGGCTTCTGAATTTTTAGCGTTTGACTTTGGCATAAGTTTTCTCCTTATTTGATTATCATAAGCCAGAGAATAATATTAATACTATTAATCTCTAGCTACTTTAATAATCAATGCTAGCATCGTGCCAACTTTCACAAGTACCAGAATAATTGAAGATAAGCTCCCATATCATTAATAAATAGCATTAATCAATGTAATAATTTCACTAGAAAACATCTATTAATGTATTTTTTACAAAAAACAAAGTAAAACCTTAGACGAAACAAGCTGAATATAGGGTTATTAATTGGCATAAAAAATGCAATAAACCAAATACAGCTTAGAACCAAATGAGGATTCATGAGAAACCAAAGTATATTATCTATTGTTAACCTGATAAAAAGTGGAAATATTATTTACGAAAAAGCGATATCCAACATAAGAAGTGAAAAGATGGCAAAAAATCTTTTTGATATCTACACGGTAAAGAAATGTGCAGAGTTAAAGTTACAATCTTTAACTTACTACTCACAAATACATCAAGAACAGATACCCGCTAGTTATACGATAAATGCCAGAGAGCGCTGTATTGAAGCGGAAGATACAAAAGGTAAAAACAATCAAGAGCTCTATTTAAAGCACCTAGAAGGTGTCGAGACAAAGATCATTTCCGACATTGAATCACTGCTAGAAACTAACCCTGATTTAGAAGGGAGAAGAAGATTAAAAGTGGTAAAAAATGAAATGGAATCATGTCGAGACCAAATACACAACATGCGTCAGAATTAGTTATTAGCGAATGATGGTTGGAAATCAGAATCAAAGAAAAGGCTTATTTTAATTATTATAAATCAACTGAAATTATAAATACTACTGAGATAAAAAGGAGTAATGATATGTTGTTTAAAAAGGACAATGATCCCCTTGAGGTAATTCACTATAAAGGCATAGAAAAAATACTATGTACATTGAAAGATCACTACTTCTCATGTGTTGACCTAATTGAACAGAAAGCACATGGGAACATTGCAAGAGCTGCAAATCGATTTATAAAAGTTGAACGTTCATTAATAAACGAAGTAAACACCAAGTTCTGCATTAACAATGAAGTTAATGACAATGACATATTGAGTCAGCCCCCTGCGTTAATTGTTAGTTATAACGATATGTACCAGAGTAATTTAAGCCTAATTTCTTACCTCAAAAACACTATTAGAAAGTTTAACAATCAACATATGTCTGCTTTTTTCTCCTATTGGGTTGCGGCGTTGCAAGTTGAAAATGATGAGATAGCAAAGCATTTGTAACAGATATAACCCATCTAAAATAGATACGATTAATTAACTTGAGAAGAGAATCAAAGCCTACAACACAATCATTAAACAGTGGGAATAATCTAGGTTTAATTCTGATCTAATTCTGACATCACTCAAAATAAAAAGCGTCGAGGCATATTGCCTTGACGCTTTTTTACGAGAGGGACCGCTATGTTATTCTAGGAAGCGTCATCGACAGCCCCAGTCATCATTCTAGACAGACTTTTACCGCCTTTGGGATCAAAATCAAGTGTTCTAATCGGAAACGGTATTGTCATTCCAGCCTCTGATAATGACTCTTTAACCGCTATAATACCGTCGTGCTTTGCGTCCATATAACCAAAACCTCCTGGGTACTCAATCCAAAACCAAACCAATAAGTTAACGCTACTATCAGAAAAGCTTGAAGCGTAAACCGTCGTATCTTCTTTCCGACTAACATAAGACTTTTGGTTTATCGCTTTGGTTATCACCTCAGCGGCTCTTTTGGGACAGTCTGCGTAGGAAATCCCCACAGGGATCTCGACCCTTCTTCGTCCTTTTCGACTGTAGTTCGTCAAAATATTTCGGAAAACCATCTTATTGGGAATCATGACGTGTTGACCAGAGAACGTTTCAACCAGTGTATTTCGTAAGTTTATTTTGACTATGGTACCCATGACATCGTTGGAACCAACAACATCGCCAATTTTAAAAGGTTTACGAATACTCATTGTAATACCTGAAATGAGGTTCTCAGTCATATCTTGAAAAGCAAAACCGATAGCTAAACCTAGAATACCGGCACCGGCAAGCAACGATGTAACCGTACCTTGGAGCCCAACAAAATCTAACGCGACAAAAAATCCAATAGTAACAATGGTAACCTTAACAATAGAAGCCAGTAAGTTAATGACTTCTTGAGAGTCGACAACTCTATTGCTCAATCTTTTAAACAACTTGCCGCTTATGTTGGCAACAAAGATAAAAATAAGAAACGTAACAAAAGCAACAATCAGGTTAGGGATAAGTTTAATTGCTTCAACTAACCAATGCTCTAACTTACCCTCTATCAGATGCTGAAACTTCTCTAAGTTAAAAGAGAGATTCATTTCCATGGTGTCTCCTTCTTATTCAATATGCGGATTATTCAATACATTCATGGAATACAAACCGTTAAGGCTTGCTTATCAATACTTATCTCCAGTGAATCAGCCAAATACGTCTCTCCATCAATCACGTATGAAATAGGTCGGTCAGAATCAATTTTAACGAGCTGTGCCGAAGCATAAGTAAAGTAACTAGCTTGTTCTTTCGCTCCGAGACTCGATAACAACAGATCAGATAGAGCGATAGCTCGTTTACTAAGTGAATTTGTGTTTTCCAAATAGGTAATATGCAGCTTCCCATCATCCGGCCTAGGAGGCTGTCCCCCTTGAGCAAGCACAGTACTAAAAGGGGAAGAGTTCGCCACGACCAAACTTTGTAGTTTCATACTTTGTGATGGTTGGTCATCGATTGAAATTTGAAAGTGTTGATTATCGTCGGTGATTACTGCATTGAAGAACCCAGTCAAATACGCGAATTGCCCTTTTTCATTTTTTTGTTCTCGATGTGCGTAATCGATCATCTGTTCTTCAAACCCAATACCAAGAAGCAGTAATATTGGTTGTTGATTACAGAACGCCAGATCGATTCTTTTTGAGTTGCCAGATAAAATAGCCTCACACGCTTTTTCAACAGGCGATATTTTCGAGGTCAATCCATAAAGCATATGACATAGAGCGTTCGCGGTACCCAAAGGTATAATCCCGAGTTGTGTATCAGTCTGGCTTTGTTGCGTAATTCAATGGAACTAAATCAAGAACCTACGATCTGATCAGCATCAGTCTTCCTAACTTGCCTTGCGACTTCACTAACCGTCCCATCGCCACCTGCAACGATAATATGCGCAGTATTCCGGTCTTTGGCCTGCTTAGCTAATATTTCTGCTGATACTTCTTGGCTAGTAAGAAAAATATCTAAACTATACTTTCTCGTAAGTTCACGAATAACCTGTTGTTCATTCGCCAACCATTTACCACCACCTGCAACAGGGTTGGCAATAAGGCAAGCTTTATGGCCAAGAGTGAGCAAACCTTTATCACTGATTGCTTGAAGTGTTTTTAGTTGTAGATGGTTCAATTGGGCTGTACTTCGCACGTCGTTAATACTTTTCAAGACCTGCTCTACAGTAAGTGACGGATTTTTTGCTAAAAGATAGGCAGCTACGACAAAGACAGAACGTCCTCGACCGAGAGCACAATGCACAACAACCGATCTAGATTGATGGATTTGGGTATCGATCCAATTTATAGCATGTTTAAGCTTATGCATTTTAGGGACTTTATGATCAAGAACCGGGGTGTTTAAATAGCGAAATTGATCACCGGTCATTGCACTTTCTAAACCAGAAAACTCAGCTGTAACATCTACAATACAATGGATGTTTTGAGATTCTAAGAACGATAAATCTGAAGGGAACAAACGACGAGATACATATAAACCTTTTCCAACCTTCTGTATTGGTTCAACTTTATCTCTTTTAATTGCCCATGCATTGTACAGTCGAACACCTAAGAAGAATGGAATGAAGATCCATCTAATCCACCACACTATTTTCCCATCGCTAGTCTTCCTAAATATTGACGGCATATCGAAGATGTAGGCAACACTAACGATGAACATCGACAAACTACACCAGGCAAAAACACCACGGATTATTAGCTGTGGTATAAGAGCAGCAGCAAAAAAACAAGCTATAGCAAGAAGCATATAATATTTAATAATAAACATGTTACGCCTTAATTTATCCGTGAATTTAAATATATTTATCCGTAAATTTATCTATCTCTAAATTAAATAAAAGAAGGGCTCAAGAATGAGCCCTTAGCTTGATAACAAAGCAGTTTTATACTTATTTAAAGAATTTGATTACTTCGTGATTCAAGCAACCTCTTTTTCATATTTACGAGCTAATGTTTCTTTTTGTTCAGTATCTAAGACTCGACCTGCGGTTTGAAAAAAACGCTGCTCTTCTTCTTCTAAATGATGTTCAACCTTATCTTTTAATGTTTTCATTAAAACAAGCCAAGCTGGTGAAGACATCTCTGTATCATCGAGTTGAGCGAGTATTTTGTCGATTCCATGATGTTCAGCGATTCCATGTCTAGTCATGTCAATGGATTGATCACTCTCGATCAAAGGTGCATAAAAATGGCGCTCTTCTGCAATCGCATGCTTGGTTAACTCATCCTTAAGGTTAACATAGAGTTCTTGCCTAGCTTGTGTGTCTCCCGAAGTTTGGAGTAACGCATCCATCAAAAGTCGTTGCTTTTCATGACTGTCTTTGAGCACATCAAATATATTTTTCATGTCTAATTCCTACTTCATTGGTTTATTTTTATGAGGATTTTGGCATCTCATTGCACTCTAGATGACAGTTCTAGCAATCTTCATCTTTCGCATCTAAATGCTCTTTAATATTTTCACAGCTATCTTCTATTGCGTTTTGAGTATCCTCTACAGCCTCATCTACATTTTCCCCGGCTTGTTCCATCGGACCTTCATCACTACATGCCGCAAGTGCAAATGTAATACCCACAATAGTTAAAAAACGGTAAGCGTTCGATTTGATGTTCATATAAACTCCTAATGTTTGTTTTTATTCAGCAACATAATTACCACTGAAACCAGTAGTGATATTGCAAATATATAAAATATGATC
Organism: Vibrio sp. ZF57; assembly: GCF_001691235.1. Classification (NCBI taxonomy): domain Bacteria; kingdom Pseudomonadati; phylum Pseudomonadota; class Gammaproteobacteria; order Vibrionales; family Vibrionaceae; genus Vibrio; species Vibrio sp. ZF57. Next base: position 29,717 of record NZ_MAKD01000034.1, read on the forward strand.
TTTGCTACTGTCGCAGCAGCCCCAGCGATACCACTAAATCCCAATAGGGCGGCAATAATTGCGACAATAAAAAATATTAGCGACCAGCGAATCATCGTTATTCCCCAATTTTTAATAAATTACCAATTGTAGAGAGGTTAAATAATATTTAATTTATCCACCACTCTCTCTACATTCGGGGTATTATTTGCTATAGATAAAGCTAAGTCGTGTTCACTGCTTGATGAAACTGAACCTTTCAAGATAACCACACTGTTTTCGGTTTCAACTTGAATATCGCTACCACTAACATTGGTATTCATTAATAAACGAGTGATTACCAGTGTCTTTATGTGAGCATCAGTCAAAGCTTGTACGGCTGCGGGTGTTTTTTCTTTGTCTTCATCAATCACTGTAAGTTCGTTTTTTACGGACTTAACGTCATCTAGGCTTAGCACTAACTCTTCTGCCAAATCTTTCTCTGTTTCATTTTTAACCGAGCCAGTTAAAGTAACCACTCGATTTTTAACGTAGGTGTTGATGTCAAATGAGTTTAAATTAGTATTCAGTAATAAAGTCGTTTCTGCTTTTCCATCAATCCACGCATCGAAAGTTTCTTTTTCCCACATGCTATTAGCAAAAACAGTTGATGAAGAAGTTGCAATCAAAGTAGCTAATAATATTTTACTTGCAGTATTTCTCATTAATTATCTCCTCTAGTTAACTGACACTTGTACAATTGCAACCAGCATGCCAACTTTTTAACTGACTGAAAATAAAGGATTTACACTTTAATTTTGAAAATTTACCATTGGTGAAATAATCGGAGGTGTATTAATTACACGAGTATTTTGTAAAAATTATCATCAATGGAGATCCTAGAATAATTAATATCAATACTGTTAATTAGCCACTTCTACCATCAGTAATATTGTAACTACATTTAAAAGGTGGCGTATAGTAAATGATAGATTCGTATTTGAAGGACATTATGTTATTATCAAGGTCGTTTTCTGTCGTACAAAAAGAGAGTTAAATCATGTCATTACCGACACTTTTTATAGAGTTAAAAGATGAATTATTGCGGTCTAAAATAAACTCTCTAGATGAATTATCAAGCTTTGAAATAATTCAAAGTACTATGGATGTTCATTGGATTGACAAGCTACAACAACTGCAACCAGATACTGCTATTGTTGAAGTCTCTCGATTTACTAACGATGATTTTAAGTCCTTATCGAGTGCAACAGGGTTGGACGAAATGGACTTGATTATTATCAGTACAGGTACGCCAAACAAAAATTTAGACATGATGATGAACCATGGCGCAATCTTCCATTATAGAAAGCCCGTCGACATGCAAATATTGGAAGATACCCTTGCAGACTTCAGTCAATACTTCCTCCAGAAGCAGGAAGAAGGGCGTAAAGTGTCCACCAGCGATTTAGACCAGTTCGGTATGTTAGTCGGTTCTTCTAAGCCCATGCATAAGCTGTATCGAACTTTAAGAAGAGTCGCGAAGACTGACACCAATGTTTTGATTGTCGGCGAAAGTGGGGCAGGTAAAGAATTAGTCGCACAAACGATTCACCTTGCCAGTGATCGTAAAAACCAACCTTTTATTGCGATCAACTGCGGTGCTATCAGCCCTGAGTTAGTTGATAGTGAATTATTTGGTCATGAAAAAGGCGCTTTTACAGGGGCGAATCGCACACACCAAGGGGTGTTTAGGCAAGCAGAAGGTGGCACATTGTTTCTCGACGAAATCACCGAAATGCCACTTGAACACCAGGTCAAATTACTACGAGTTTTAGAAACAGGTGAATATCGCCCTGTAGGCAGTAATGCAACGAGTATCGCTAATACTCGAGTCATTGCAGCGACAAACCGAGATCCACAAGTCGCTATTGAAGAACAGTTTTTGAGAGAGGATCTCTATTTCAGGTTGGCTCACTTCCCCATACATGTCCCTCCATTGCGTGAAAGAGGCGACGACATCGTCGGCTTAGCAAAACATTTTATTGCTCATCGCAACGCAAATGAAACCACTGCGAAGACCATTTTCACATCAGCGCTTCAAAAAATATCAGCCCATGCATGGCCAGGGAATGTCAGGGAATTAAAACACTGTATTGAAAGAGCTTTTATATTGGCAGATGAGACGATTAAAGATGAACACCTAATTTTTGATACTCCTCCTTTAGAAACAGGGACTACCGTTGAGGATATGGTTCCGGCGGGTGTTTCTCTTGAGAAGATTGAGAAAGCGGCGATTATCAATACGCTCGAAGAAAATGAAGGCAACAAAAAGGAAACAGCACAAGACTTGGGAATCAGCATCAAAACGCTTTATAACAAGCTCGATAAGTATCAAGAGTAGTAATACTCATATCTGATGTTGCTGTGTGATCAAAATAGATACAGGCGATCGTTAATATGCAGTTGATGTTTTGCTTTTCCATGAAAATTTAACAGTGGAGGGTGAGCCCTCCACTGTTAAATTTTATGCTGCATTCACCGATGTCTCGGTTCTTTTATCTTGGTCAAAGAATTCTTCATGCAACGCGCAAATCGCTTGTTGATACTTGTCATCACTCACAACAAATTGCACATTTACGTTTCTCATAGACGAATGTAATGCAATAGGCGTAACACTATGGTTCATCAAAGCCAATACACCATTAGCGAGCGTTTTATTGGTATCAATTTGAGAACCGATCGCTGAGATTATAGCGACCATTCGACCTGAAATAGATGCCTGAGGGTAACGTTTCTCAGCCTTATAAGACACCTTGTTTAAACTCTCGGTGCTACCACCTAGATAATAGGTAATAGAATTGGCGTTCATCTCTTTACCAATAAGGTTCACTCTAGCATCTGCGATAATCTCCATTAACTCATAACTAACATTGTCCGCCTTACCGACCATTCCCTGGTCAAAAACATGTAACGCATATACCTTCTGTTTTCCGGCAATGATCTCAATGTGATTCGTGTCTGGTCGGTAATCAGAAGAAATCAGTGTTCCCTCATGTTCTGGCTCGAAGGTGTTTTTGATTTGCAGTTCTATGCCACTTTCTCGTAACCCAGCAGCCGCATTAGAGTGAATAGCTTCCATACCAAGGTTAGCCAGTTGATCGGCAACATCATAATTAGTTGCCCCAATCGGTTTAACCGAACCTACACCAACGACTTTTGGGTCAGCCGAACTAAAATGATACTCCTTATGGATGATCGCCAATGATGCCTCAGTAATAGTAGCGATACGACTAAACGTCATCTCACTGTAACCACGATCATAAGTATGCATCAAACCTTCTTTGCAATATGCATAACCAGTTACTATGGGAAGCTCCTCAGTAACATCAATGTCAGAGAAAGCCTCTCTAATGGTATCGTCCAAACTTTGAGGGGTTTTGTTGTCCCAACCAGAAAGGTCAACAAAGGTCGAGTTTATACCAATGTTTTTTAATTTAAGAGCCGTGTTGTATGCACTATGTGACTCTCCAATTGAAGAAAGAAACTCTCTAATCTGTGGTAAATAATGTCTCAGTGAAAACTGTCCGTATTGGCACGTTTCAAGAATGTTAGTAATACAGTTTTTGGCTTCTGAAATACGAGACCGGATGAACTTATCTGCTCTCATACGATTCATTGGATCCGCAAAAATATGCTCATTGGTCAATAGCATGCGGCGTTCAATATAAGATAGAGCATCCTTCCACGAATCGTCACGCATCGCTATCAATTGATAGACACCAGGCTTACCTGTTTTTTTACATTCCAACAATGCATCCGTCATACCGCTGTAAGCGGACACAACAAAGATTCGGTTATAAGGATTTTGAGGGCGGAGAATAATATTGTCGAGCACAGCATCAAATGCTGTCATTGATGTACCGCCGATTTTTTCTACGGTAAATGTCATAAAAGACCTTTTGTTCTTGAAGAGATTAAAGACTAAATAATAGGGAGCGGGGTGAGATATCACCCCTGAATATATGGGTTAATCAACGAGTGGATAAACGCCGTTTTCATCGTGTACTTCAGCGCCAGTAATTGGTGGGTTAAACACACAAGCCATTGTCATTTCTTTGTTTTTATATGCGCGTAAATAATGCTCATCATTCTTATCTAGGATGTACAACGTACCGGGTTTGATTGGGTAAGTTTTACCACCAACGACTTCAATCTCCCCTTCACCACTCATACAAAACACAGACTCCAAGTGGTTTTGGTAATGGATATGTGTTTCTGTCGCTTCGTAAATTGTTGTGATATGAAAAGAAAATCCCATATTGTCATCTTTCAATAACATGCGAGTGCTTTCCCAGTTATCCGATACAATACGTCTTTCACTATTACGACATTCATCAAGTGTTCTAACAATCATTTTACTCTCCCTATTACGATGCTTTCTTGAAATGCTTGGTTGCTACCACTTCAACTGAGTCTTCGAAAATAGTTAAACCTTGCATCAATTCCGATTCTGAAATGGTTAATGGACAAAAGAACTTCAAGATTTCATCGTTTGGACCTGCGGTCTCAATTACCATGCCCTTGTGAAAACACACTTTTGCAATCTCATCAGCTGTGTTCCCATCTTTACATTCAATGCCAATCATCATTCCGCGTCCCTTGCGTTGAACAAATAGCTCAGGGAAACGCTTGAGATTGCGTTGAATGACATCATCGACCATGCTTGAGCTACGTTGAATATGATTTTCAAAATCATCATTTGACCAATACATTTCTAACGCTTTCGCAGCAGTAATGAACGCATGGTTGTTACCACGGAAGGTGCCGTTGTGTTCTCCCGGCTCCCACTTGTCTAGTTCAGGTTTTAATAAAACCACAGCCATCGGTAAGCCATAACCACTTATCGACTTAGATAGCGTAACGATATCTGGTTTTATACCTGAAGGTTCAAAGCTAAAAAACGTTCCTGTTCGACCACAACCGGCTTGAATATCATCCACAATAAGTAGGATATCGTGGGCTTTACAGATTTTGCTTAACTTCTGTAGCCACTCATTTGAAGCGACATTTAACCCACCTTCACCCTGAACCGTTTCCAATAAAACGGCAGCAGGTTTATCCATACCAGCGGAATTATCGGTTAACATCGTTTCAAATAATTTTAAACCATCGATTCCAGCGTAACCTTCAAATGGCAAACGCGTAACGTTGTTGAGATTTGAGCCCGCACCTTGCCTGTGGTGTTGGTTGCCTGTAGCAGCCAATGCACCCGCCGTACAACCATGAAAACCATTGGTAAATGCAACAATACTGCTTCGACTTTTTACTTTTTTCGCCAACTTAATCGCTGCCTCAACCGCATTTGTTCCTGTCGGGCCGGTAAATTGAACTTTGTAATCTAATGCTCGAGGTTCCAAAATAAAGCGACTAAGAGCTTCTAGGAATTCAGCTTTGGCTTCTGAATGCATATCCAAGCCATGTGTAATTCCATCCATTTCAATATACTCAAGTAAAGCTTGCTTAAGTATTGGATTGTTATGACCGTAATTGAGAGATCCTGCTCCAGCAAGAAAATCGAGGTAACGATCACCTTGTTTTGTTTCAAGCCAGCAGCCTTTTGATTTAGCAAAAGTGACTGGAAAACTATTCGAGTATGAACGTACGTTAGATTCCTGCTCTTTAAAAATATCCATGATAAGGCCGTTATTTGATTCCTATAAGTTAATGATTATTTAAGGGGTATTCGATACAAATACTCAGTATCGTGCAGCCCTTTAAAATGAACATTTTCATCTAAGAAAGTGGTCACTTTTCCAGTGCTACTATTTTTTGCGTCTAGCTTTTTAAAGAGTGCCCAAGACGCTTGATTTGACTTAGTAATGGTTGTTTCAATAGCTTCTATACTCTTCAGCCACTCTCGACGAAGTAAGCTGTTCAACATCTTGTAAGCTAAAGAGTGACCTCTAAATCGAGGGGCAACTGCAACTTGCCAAATAAAGAGAACATTAGGCTCACTCGGTTTTTGATAACTCGAGATAAAGCCCGCAAGCTCACCTTTGTTCTCAACCAAAATACAAGTTTTACTAAAGTGAGTGGATTGCAAAAAATTGCAATATGACGAGTTGGTGTCTAGTGGCGGACATTCTGAAATCAGTCGATAAATGTCGTTGCCATCTGAAGCTTTGGGCTCGCGAAAACTCCATTCTTCACTCGTTTTTTCTATCACTTCTGGACACAACACCCAAGGCGCTGATGTAATCATACCGAGAAATTCCTTTGAACTCTAATTAAATTCCTTTTTATTATGAGCATTTACCCCCTACTAAGATCAACACCTTAACTTTAAAAAACAAAAATTAGTGATCTGTATCACATTTAATAGCGGTCAGCATGAATTAAATAATACTTTGAGTTCTAATGTATTTGATCGGTGGAGATCTTAAGAAAATGTCTTTAACCGAATAAGCGTCAAAAGAAGGTTAGAGTCATTAGTAAATTATGTGCTCAGATTGCCAATCAAGCGGCATAAATCACCAACACTCTCAGTGTTGAACATTCTATCGAGTAGATAACAACGCTTCGAATGGCAGTGACTCGCTATCCACTATTAAAATATCGGCCTCAAAAACAAAAAAACCTAGCGAGAGCTCGCTAGGTTTCTTATCTAACATATCGATGAATAATGAACTCAGAGGAAACGAGTCCAGAAATATCAGCTTGGAAAAGGTTTACTTCAAGGGATCATTATCAGGCAAAGCGTTGTGTATCCATAACGCTAGGCGCTTCTTAATATTTGCACCATCCAACTTACTGTCTGGTAACGGAGTGATTTGATTTACTTCAACAAGAAATAGATAAACAGCCTTAACCTTGATTGGTTGAGATGAGTTCGGCAAATCGAAACCTTGCAACTTTGCCATTTTAAAACCGACTTCTAGAGCCTTCTTAACCAGCTTATCTTCATTCATGATCTTCGCGGTTTTCGACATATCATCTCGGCTTTGTTGCGTAATTAAATTTAAAGATAGAACAACCCCGTTTCGCGTATTT